>CAZBYA010000018.1:0-38677 GCA_964496175.1 uncultured Gaiellales bacterium
GGGCCCGCGTGCGTGCCGACGACGGCGCCGAGCGTCGTCGCGATCTCGATCTGCGCCTGCGGCCGCAGGTACTCGACCATCGCGCGCAGCGCCTCGAGCCGGTCGGGCGCGGCCGCGTGCGCGATGCCGACGCGCAGCGACGGCGAGTCGGTCGACGTCGCGGCGAACTGGTCGCTGAACTCCGCGAACGCCTTCTGGTTGCCACGCACGCGCTTCAGCGGCACCACCTCTCCGTCGACGATCGTCAGGATCGGCTTCACGTTCAGCAGCGTCCCCGCCAACGCGGCGGCGCGTCCGATGCGGCCGCCCTTCGCGAGGTACTCGAGCGTGTTGACGGTGAAGAGCAGCCGGTGCTCGCGCTGGTAGCGCGCCACGAACTCGTCGACCTCCTCGTCCGTCGTCCCGCGCTCGAGCCGGCGGTGCACGCCGAGCGCGAGCAATGCGAGCGACGCGGAGACGGTGCGGCTGTCGATCACGCGGACCGTGTCGCCGCCGAGCATCTCCGCGGCCGTCCGCGCGCTCTCGAACGTGCCGGAGAGCGTCGACGAGAGCTGGAGAGAGAGGATGCGCTCGTAGCGCGGCGCCAGCTCCTCGTAGACCGCGAGGAAGTCGCCGGGCGTCGGCTGCGACGTCGTCGGCAGCTGCGGCGACGACGCGAGGCGCTCGTAGAACCGGTCGGGCGTGATGTCGACGTAGTCGCGCAGGCTCTCGTCGCCGAAGCGGACGTACAGCGGGACGACGCGGACGTTCGGGAACCGCTCCGGCGCGTCGGGGAAGTCCGCGGTCGAGTCGAGCACGATCGCCGTGCTCTCGGCCGTGAGGTTCACCGCGCGCCCGCCTCCGCGACGATCTGGACGAGGCGGTCGAAGTCCTCGTCCTTCGTCACGCACGCGACGGCGCCGGCGTCGAGCAGCTCCCGCACCTCGCCGTCGGTGACGGACGCGCTCAGGCAGACGACGGCGGTGTCCGGGCACGCGGCGAGCACCGCTCGGGTCGCCTCCGCGCCGTTCATGCCGGGCATCCGGTAGTCCATCAGCACGACGTCGGGCGCGAGCTCGCTGCAGAGCCGCGGCGCGTCCTCGCCGCTCGAGACGCTGCCGACGACCACGACCTCGTCGCGCAACTCGAAGAGCAGCTCGAGCGTCTGCCGGAACGTGTCGTTGTCCTCGACGAGGACGACACGGGTCGGGGGCCGGCCGGTCACTCGGCGGCGAGCAGCAGCGGGTAATGGGGCTGGCCACCGTCGTGCACCTCGATCTCGACGTCCGGGTGCGCGGCGGCGATCTCACCGACGAGACGCTCGAGCTCGGGCGGCTCCTCCCCCGTCAGCAGCGTCAGGATGCCGCGCGGCTCGTCGAGCAGCCGCTCGACCACGGCGCGCGCGACCTCGTCGAACGTCTCCCCGCCCGCGAGCGGCTGGCCGTCCGCGAGACCGAGCCACTTCCCCTTCTCGACCGGAACGCCGTTGAGCTGCACGTCGCGCGACGCGACGGTGACGGCGCCGGTCGCGACGGCGCCGAGCGCCTCGGCGAGCGCGTGCGCGTTCTCGTCGGCCGTGCGCGCCGGGTCGAAGGCGACGAGCGCGGAGAGCCCCGCCTGGAGCGACGTCGTCGGGACGACGCGCGCCGGCTTCGACGAGTGCTGCGCCGCCTGCTCGGCGCCCATGATCACGTTCGAGTTGTTCGGCAGCACGACGACCTCGTCGGCGCCTGCGGCGTCGATCGCCGCCAGCAGGTCGGCCGTCGCCGGGTTCATCGTGCGGCCGCCGTCGACGACTGTGGCGCCCAGGCTCTCGAACAGGCGGCTGTTGCCCTCGCCCGAGACGACGGCGACGACCGTGCACGTGGCCGGCACGTCCGGGACCGCGTGCAGCAGCCGCTCTTCGCGGCGGTGCGCCTGCTCGTGCATGTTCGCGATCTCGACGCCGTCGATCGTGCCGCGCGCCACGCCGAGCGAGAGCGCGCGTCCGGGATCGTCCGTGTGCACGTGCACCTTCAGCGCCGAGCTGTCGCCGACGACGAGCAGCGAGTCGCCGAGCGCCTCCAGCTCTCGTTCGAGCGCGGCGGCATCGAGACCTTCGCCTTCGACGACGAACACCGTGCAATAGCGGTAGCGCGACAGCTCCTGGTGGATCGCGTCGACGCCGATCGACTCGTCGTACGCCGGCGCCTCGGGCAGCGGCTCGCCGGCGACCGCCGCCGCGATGCCACGGACGATCTCGACGAGACCCGCGGCGCCGGCGTCGACGACACCCGCCTCCCGGAGCACCGCGAGCATCTCCCGTGTGCGCGCGACCGTCTCGTCGCCGGCGGCGACGATCCCCGCCAGGTCGTCGCCCGACTCGGCGGCCTCGGCCATCGCGCGGATCGCCGTCAGCATCGTCCCCTCGACCGGCTTGCGCACCGCGCGGTACGCGGCGTCGCTCGCCGACCGGAACGCGCGCCGGAGGTCGTCGGACGTCTTCAGCGCGTCGGTCGCGCCCCGCACGATCTGGGAGAGGATGACGCCGGAGTTGCCGCGGGCGCCCATCAGCGCCGCCCGCGACACCTCGTGCGCGAGCCCGGCGCGGTCGTCGGGGCCGTCGCCCGCGAGCGCCTCGGCGACCGCGCGCACCGTCAGCGTCAGGTTCGTGCCGGTGTCGCCGTCGGGCACCGGGTACACGTTGAGGTCGTCGATGCGCGCGCGGTTCGCCTCGATCGCGGCGAGCGCTCCTCCGACGAGCTCACGCACGCGGTCCCTCATGCGCTCTGCCTGACGCGCTGGATCACGACTTCCACCGACGACACCGTCAGCCCCGTCAGGCGCTCCACGTCGTAGCCGACCTGCGAGCGGATCGTCGACGCGACCTCCGCGAGGTTGAGGCCGTGCTCGACGACCACGTGCAGCTCGATCCGCAGCGCCTTGGCGCCGCCGTCGACCTGGATCCCCTCCCGGCGCAGCATGCGGCCGACGCGCGAGCCCGCGGAGAGGCCGACGACGCCGTAGCAGGCGAGCGCGGTCTCGGCGACGATCCCCGCGACGGCGTCGCGCGAGATCGTGAGGCGCCCCCTCTCGAGGTCCAGCGTCAGGTCCTCCGCCACGGCCCTGATTAGACCGGAAACCGGGGCGGGAGGTTGCTGGGGGGCTAGATCGCCTTGGTGACGCGGCCCGACTTGAGGCAGCGCGTGCAGACGTAGGCGCGCGTCGGCGAGCCCTTCAGCAGGATCCGCACCCGCTGGAGGTTCGGGTCGAAGCGGCGCTTCGTCGCGACCATCGAGTGCGAGCGGTTGTGCCCGAAGACGGGCTTCTTGCCGCAGATGGCGCAGACCTTGCTCATGGCCGGCGGATTGTAGCGACTACTGTCTCGCGCTCGCCCTGAGCCGGGCGAACAGGTCGGCCATCTCGAGCGCGGAGCGGACGGCCTCGGCCGCCTTCTCGACCCGCGCCTCCGCCTGGCCCACGTTCTCGACCGTCAGGACGCCGAACGAGACCGGCACGCCCGTCTCGATCCCGGCGAGCTGGAGCCCCGACGCGCACTCCGACGCCACGTACTCGAAGTGCGGCGTCTCCCCGCGCACGATCGCGCCGAGCGCGACGATGCACGCGTAGCGCCTCGTCTTCGCGAGCGCCATCGCCGCGAGCGGCAGCTCGAACGCACCCGGTACCGGCATCACCGTGATCGCGTCCTGCGAGACGCCCGCCTCCTCGAGCGCCTCGAGCGCCCGGCCGAGCAGCTTGTTCGTGACGCCGCCGTTGAAGCGCGACACGACGAGGCCCACCGAGCGGCGCGTGCCGAGCGGCGTGCCCTCGAGCACGGTGTAGCCGTCGGGGACGTCGACCTCGCCGCGCACGTGCTCGACGCTCGCGCCCTCGGGGACCTGCTCCTCGATCACCGCCGCCGACTGGGCGGCGGGCCAGCCTTCGAACGGATCGGGCGGGACTGCCTCGCCCTCGGCGTCGGTGTCTTCGTCCACGTCGTGGCGCTGCTCGTCGATCTCGCTCACTCGTCGGTCTCCGGTTCGTAGTCGAGGTTCTTCAGGTCCTGGTGGTGCAGCCGGTGTCCGAGCTTATCCCGCTTGGCGGCGAGGTACCGGCGGTTCTCCTCGTTCGGCTGCACCTCGATCGGGATCTGCTCGACGACGGTGAGGCCGAAGCCGTCGATCCCCGTCAGCTTCTTCGGGTTGTTCGTGAGGATGCGGATCGTCGAGAGGCCGAGGTCGGCGAGGATCTGGTTGCCGATCCCGTAGTCGCGCGCGTCGGCGGGGAAGCCCAGCTCGAGGTTCGCCTCGACCGTGTCGAGGCCGCGCTCCTGGAGCTCGTACGCGCGCAGCTTGTTCAGCAGGCCGATGCCGCGTCCCTCCTGCGCCATGTAGAGCAGCACGCCGCGGCCCTCGGCCTCGATCTGCGCGAGCGCCTGCTCGAGCTGCTCGCCGCAGTCGCAGCGCAGCGAGTGGAAGACGTCGCCGGTCAGGCACTCGGAGTGCACGCGCACCAGCACGTTGTCAGCGCCCTCGACGTCGCCCTTGACGAGCGCGAGGTGCGTCTTGCCGGAGAGCTTCTCGCGGAACGCGACGGCGGTGAACTCGCCGTATTCCGTCGGCAGCCGGACGGAGGCGCCGCGCTCGACGAGCTGCTCGTGCCGGCGGCGGTACTCGACGAGGTCGGCGACGGTGATCAGCTTCAGCCCGTGGCGCTCGCAGTACGGCAGGAGGTCCGGGATGCGGGCCATCGTGCCGTCCTCGTTCATGATCTCGCAGACGACGCCGGCCGGCGTGAGGCCCGCCAGCTTCGCGAGGTCGACGGACGCCTCGGTCTGCCCGATCCGCTCGAGCACGCCGCCGGGCCGCGCGCGCAGCGGGAAGACGTGGCCCGGCTGCACGAGGTCGTGCGCCGTCGAGTCGGGGTGGATCGCGACCTGGATCGTGCGGCTGCGGTCGGCGGCGGAGATGCCCGTCGTCACGCCCTCGCGCGCCTCGATCGAGACGGTGAACGCCGTCCCGAGCGGCGCCTCGTTGTGCTCGGTCATCGGGCGCAGCCCCAGCTCGTCGGCGCGCTCCTCGGTCAGGCAGAGGCAGATCAGGCCGCGTGCGTGCGTCGCCATGAAGTTGATCGCGTCCGGCGTCGCGAACTGCGCCGCGATCACGAGGTCGCCCTCGTTCTCGCGGTCCGGGTCGTCGACGACGACGACCATCCGGCCTTCGCGGATGTCCTCGACCGCCTCCTCGACGGTGGCGAACGGCGTCGTCACTGCCATGGCGCGAAGGCTAGCGACCTAGCGGTGAACGAGCGCTTCGACGTACTTCGCGAGCACGTCGGCCTCGAGGTTGACGCGGTCGCCGGCGCGCAGCGCGCCGAGGGTCGTCGCGGCGAGCGTGTGCGGGATCAGCGCGACCGCGAAGCCGCGCTCGTCGAGCGCGGCCACCGTGAGGCTCGTCCCCTGCACCGCGATCGACCCCTTCTCGACGACGTAGCGGCGGACGTCGGCGGGCGCGTCGAACCAGATCCGGCGGCCCTCGCCCTCGTCCTCGACGCTGCGGACCTCGCCGACGCCGTCGACGTGCCCCTGCACGTGGTGGCCGCCGAGCGGGTCGCCGGCGCGGATCGCCGGCTCGAGGTTGACCCTCGACCCGGGCTCGAGGGTTCCGAGGGCGGTGCGCTCGAGGGTCTCCGGCACCGCCTCGAAGGCGAGGCGCGCGCCGTCGACGGCGACCACGGTCAGGCAGACGCCGTCGATCGCGACCGAGTCGCCGACGCGCGCGGCCGCCGCGGTCTCGGGCGCGTCCAGCTCGAGCCGGAGCCCGTCGGGGCCGCCGGTCGCGGCGGCGACGGCGCCGATCTCCCTGATCAGGCCGGTGAACACCTGCCGCGAAGGTACCTGGTACCAGGGCAGGTGTGACGATGGGGCGAGCGGGTAGCGCTCCCCGATGAGGCGCCCGACGCTGATGGCCCCGCCCGCGCTCTACACGACCCGGCTGATGGCGATGTCGCACGCGAGCCCGGGGCGGGGCTGGATGGAGCCCGATCCGGACCTGCCGCCCTTCGACTGGCGCCGCGACGGCGTCGCCTGGCTGTGGCTGCTCGCCCTGATCGGGGCCTTCCTGTTCTGGGTGCACTGGTTCGTGCAGCCGCGGTAGCGGCCGCTCAGGCCTGGGCGGCGCGGAGGTGCCGGAAGCCGAGGACGGCCGGCAGCAGCGGCAGCCACAGGTTGAAGAAGCGGTACGCGAGCACCGCCAGCATCCCGGCCGCCAGCGGCAGGCTCACCCAGAGCAGCGCGAACGGCAGCAGCGCCTCGACGACGCCGGCGCCCGCGAGCGGCAGGGTCCGCCGCGAGAGCGCGTAGCCGGTTGCGTAGCCGACGATCAGCGCCGTCACCGGGATCGGGCGGCCGAGGAAGCCGTGCAGGCAGGCCCACAGGCAGAACGCGTCGCCGACCCAGTAGAGCGTCATCCCGAACGCGGCCAGGGCGCCGCGGCGGGGCCGCCGGGCGAGCCGGTCGAGGATGACGAAGCCGTCGAGCCCGCTGGCGACGCCGCCGCGCCAGCCGCGACGGCCGTCGAAGCGGTGCCGCCGCCGCAGCAGCGCGAGCGCGAGGACGAGCCCCACCGGCACGCCGATCACCCACGGCAGGGTGAAGCCGGACGAGATGCGCGAGCCGTCGAGGAGCAGGTAGGCCGCGGCGACGCACGTGACCGGCGCGAGGATCACGTACTCGAGCATCCCGAGCCCGAGCACGCGGACGCGCGCCTCGGTGTCGTCGCGGCAGCGCTCCTGGAGCACCTCGTAGTCGGCGGCGAAGCCGCCGCGGGCGATGAACATCCCGAATCCCGCGGCGACGAGCGCGACCGTCTCGAGCAGGCGCAGGTTCGGCGCCGGATGCGTGTGCGTGACCTCGCGGTAGGCGAGCGTGTACCCGAGGTACGCGGCCACCTCGCCGCCGAGCGCGATCGGGAACCACACCCACTGCGGCCGGTCGAGCAGGTCGGCGATGCGGTCGAAGCCTGCCGCCCACGCGACGCCGGCGAGCGCCGCGAAGGCGAGCGCGGCGGCGATCAGGATGAAGCCGGCGACGTGGTGGCGTCCGTACTCGAGGTGGCGTGCGCGCAGCGCCCTCAGGGCGCGCAGCGGCAGGCGTGCGGTCGTCGCTCTCATGCGTCCTCGGGACTCAACGCCGACCCCGGCGATTCCGTTGCGTCCACCCGGAGGGTATCGGCCGGCCGCGGCAGCGGCTTGAGCGAGGCGGCCCCGGCCCCCGCCCGCCGGGCCGGGGCCGCCTCGAGGGTGCTACTTGGCCTTGTAGGCCTGCTCGACCGCCTGCGCGAGCAATTGCTGGCCGTACTGGCTCGGGTGCACGTCGCAGGTGGTCTGGTCGGCGGGGCTCGCGTTCAGGAGCCCTGCCTGGCACGTGTGGCCGCCCGCGGTCTGCGCGGCGGTCTCGAACGGGCTGAACGCATCCGCGACCGAGGCGCCGTCCGCGACGGCGCGGCCCGCGATCGCCTGGTCGAGCGACGAGGCGAAGCTCGTCTGGACCGGGTCGCCGTAGTCGAGCGAGTAGTAGTTGACGACGACGATCCTGCCCGTGAACTTCGTCGCCTTGATCGCCTTGATGATCGTGTCGAGGTTGCCGGCGACCTGCTTCAGGACGCCCGGCAGCCCGGCGGTCTCGCAGGCGACGTCGAGCTTGCACTGCGCCTCGAGCAGGAAGCCGTCGTTGGCGCCGAGCTGGATCGTGACGAGCTTCGTGTTCGGATGCGCCTTCAGGAACGCCGTCGCGAAGGCGGCCTGCGTCCCCGAATAGGCGGCGTGCAGCGGGAACTTCGACCGGTAGGCGCGGCAGCCGTTGTCGGTCGCGGCGGCCGAGAGGAAGCTGCCCGACGTCTCGCCCGGGCACGCGGCGTTCGTCTCGGTCAGCCCGAGCGCACGGGCGACGTAGTCGGGGAAGCCGACGAAGTTGGCCGCGCGGGTGTAGGCGTAGCCGTCTCCCGTGATGTAGCCGAACGAGACGCTGTCCCCGAGCGCGAGGTACGACGGGTGGCTGGGCGCGGCCTGCAGTGCGCCGGTGACGACCAGCGCCGCGACCGCCGCAGGCGGGACGATCAAGCGGAAGCGCATGGATCCCCCTGACGTGGTGGCGTTGACTTGTGAGTCAAGTCTCGCCGCCGCCGCGACCTGCGACAAGGGCCGGAAGGCCTATTAGTCGCCGTAGACGAGCGTCTCGACCGTCTCGCGGACGAGCGCCTCGAGCTGGCCGCGCTCACCCGGCGCCGCCTGCTGGAGCTCGGCGACCAGCTCGGCGACCGCCGCGCGCTGGCCGGGCGCGAGCTCCTCGACGTCGACCTCCCCCACCCGCCGCAGCAGCTCGTCGTTGCCGAGCTGGCGCGTCAGCCAGTGCGAGAGCAGCGTGACGAGCCGGTCGTCGGCGCGCTGGGTGTCAGGGGAGGTGGACATACGCTTCCAGGAGCACGTCGTCCCCCACCGGCCGGGCCGTCAGGTTCGCGAGCGTGCGCGGGGAGGGTAGCGCAGCGTCGAAGCGCTTCCCACCCCCGGCGAGGACGGGCGCCACGAAGACGAGCAGCTTGTCGACGAGGTCCGCCTCGAGGAACGCCGCGCCGAGCGTCGGGCCGCCCTCGAGCAGGAGCGACTGGACGCCCTCGGCGCCGAGCGCGCGCAGCTCGTCCGCCAGCGGGCCGTCGCGGAGCTCGAGGTCGACCCCGGCGGGGAGCGGGCCCCGCGAGAACGCGAGCCGGCGCGGCTGCCCGCGCGGCGTCTCGACGTCGCGTGCGTCGAGCCGCGGCCGGTCGGCCCGCACGGTGCCGCCGCCCACGGCGACCGCGTCGACCTGCGCGCGCAGCTCGTGCACGAGCCGCCTGCTCGCCTCGCCGCTCACCCAGCGCCGCCCGGGCACGGTGACGCTGCCGTCAAGCGTCACCGCGACCTTGTAGGTCACGAACGGCCGGCCCTCGACCACCCAGGTGCGCCACGCCTCGTTCTGCCGGCGCGCCTCGAACCAGTCGACGAACTCGACGTCGACCCCCGCCTCGCGCAGCCGCCGCTCGCCGCCCGCCGCCTCGGGGTTCGGGTCGTGCGCTGCGAAGACGACGCGCTCGACGCCCGCGGCGAGGATCGCGTCGGTGCACGGCGGCGTCGTGCCGTGGTGCGCGCAGGGCTCGAGCGTGACGTACAGCGTCGCGCCGCGCGCCCGCTCGCCGGCTGCCGCGAGCGCGACCACCTCCGCGTGGCGGCCGTCCGTCTCCGTGACGCCCTCGCCGACGATCTCGCCGTCCGCGACCAGCACCGCGCCGACCGTCGGCTTCGGGTAGCCGCGACCGTGCGCGTCGGCCGCGAGCTGGAGCGCGCGAGAGATGCTCACGCGAGCGCTTGCACGAGCCGCCGGTACGCGCGCGGCAGGTCCTCGCGTCCGAAGATCGCGGAGGCGGCGACGAGCAGCGTCGCCCCGCGCTCGTACAGCTCGCGCACGTTCTCGGCGCCGACGCCGCCGTCGACCTGGATACACACGCCCTCCGGGAGCGCGGCGCGCAGCCGGCTCACGCGCTCGAACGTCTCCTCGCGGAACGGCTGCCCCGAGTAGCCGGGATGGATCCCCATGCAGAGGACGAGGTCGGCCTCGCCCGAGACGGCGGCGACGTCCTCGGGCTCGCTCTCGGGATTGAAGGCGACACCGACCTGGAGCTCCTGCTCACGGGCGGCCCGGATCGTCGCGGGGACGTCCTCGACCGCCTCGTAGTGGAACGTGACGCTGTCGCCGCCGGCCGCGGCGACCGGCTCGAAGTACTTCGCCGGGCTCTCCACCATCAGGTGCACGTCGAGCGCGCCGCCGTAGCGGTGGACGATCGGCGAGATCGACTGGAGCACGATCGGGCCCATCGTGATCGGCTCGACGAAGTGGCCGTCGCCGACGTCGAAGTGGAAGACCCGGCAACCCGTGCGCAGCAGCGCCTCGATCTGGTCGCCGAGCTGCGAGAAGTCGGCGCCGTACAGCGACGGCTCCACCTCGACCGTCCGGATCCACTCGTTCCAGGGCATCGCGGTCCGATCCTACGACTTGCGCAGGCGGGCGATGAAGAACCCGGAGGTGCGGTCCCGGTGCGGCAGGGTCAGCAGGAACTCGGGGCGGCGCGGGTGGGCGTACTGCGGCCACTCCCCGCCGAGCGGCTCCACCTCGAGCCCGGAGGCGTCGACGACCGCCTCGTTCTCGTCGGCGTTCAGCGTGCAGACGGCGTAGACGACGGTGCCGCCCGGGCGCGTGCGCTCCGCCGCCGCGCGCAGCAGCTCGAGCTGGAGGCCGGGCAGCGGCCGCGCGCGCCAGCGGAGGTCGGGGCGGCGCGCGAGCACGCCGAGCCCCGAGCACGGCGCGTCGACGAGGGCGCGGTCGAAGCCCGCCTCGTCGAGCTCGCGCACGTCGGCGTTGACGACGCGGACGTTCGGAGCGGCGTCGCGCGCGAGCGCCGCCGAGCGACCCTCGTGCACCTCGACCGCCGTCACGGCACCGCGCAGCATCGACGTCTTGCCGCCGGGGGCGGCGCAGGCGTCGAGCACGCGTTCGCCGTCCTGCGACCCGACCACCAGCGCCGCGAGCTGCGACGCGCGGCTCATCGCGCGCATGCGCGCCGGGTCGACGCGCTCGACGACGTAGGCCCCGGGCACGTCCGTCGGCTCGCCGACCGGCTCGTCCGCGCGCACCTCGAGCGCGGGCGGCTCGTTCTGCGCGCGCATCAGCGCGAGCGCGGTCTCGTCGCCGAGGTCGCGCGCCCAGGTCTCCGCGATCCAGTCGGGATACGACTCCTTCACCGGCCCCTCGGGGAGCGACGCGACGAGGCCGCGGAGGCCCTCGCTCAGCCGGCGCATCACCGCGTTCGTGAACGGGACGGCGCGCTCGAGCCGCGCGCTGCGCACCAGCTCGACCGCGTCGTCGACGACAGCGTGCACCGCCTGGTCGGTGAACGCGAGCTGGTACGCGCCGAGCCGCAGCGACGCCAGCACCGGCGCATCGAGCTTCCGCACGGGCCGCTTGCCGAGCCGCTCGATCCCGAAGTCGAGCGTGCGGGCGCGCTGCACCGTCCCGTACGCGAGCCGCTGCGCGAGCGCGCGGTCGCGCTCGTCGAGGCCCTCGACGGCGGAGGCGAGCGCGCGGTCGGCGTACGCCTCGTCCTCGAACACGCGGCGCACGACCTCGTACGCCGCGCGACGGGCGGGCGCCGTCACCGGACGCCGCGGAGAAACTCGTCGTACGTCATGCGCGTACGTCCCTCCGGCTGCACGACGTCGGGCACGAAGCGGCCGCCGTCGAGGTGGCCCGACCAGACGGTGACTCGGCGCCCGTGCAGCGTCGCCCACGCGCCGATGTGCGGCGAGAGCGCGCGCACGCGCCGCCAGGCGTCCGGTGCGTCGTCGAGGTCGAGCTCGCGGTCGGCGGGCGCGATCTTCTCCGCGTAGGTCGCGCCCTCGTCCGGCTGCGGCTCGAACGACGGCTCCGGCAGCACCCGCTCGAGCAGCACGGCCGCCGCCTCCGCAGCGCGCGCGTAGACGCCGCCCGCGTCGAGCTCGCCGATCGGGAAGGTCTCCTGCGCCGCGACCGGCCCCGCATCGAGCTCCTCGACCGTGCGGTGGATGGTCACGCCGGTCAGCTCGTCGCCCGCCAGGATCGCGCGCTCGACCGGCGCGGCGCCGCGCCAGCGCGGCAGCAGCGAGGGGTGCACGTTCAGCCAGAGGCTGCGCTCGAGCAGCCGCGGCGGGATGTAGAGGCCGTATGCGCAGACGACGACGCGGTCGACCTCCTCGGGCAGCTCCGGCTTCGCCGGCTGGTGGACCGGGATGCCGAGACGCTCAGCCGCCTCCTTCGCGGGCGGCGACGCCACGCGGCGGCCGCGGCCGCGCGGCGCGTCGGGGCGCGTGAGCAGGAAGGCGATCTCGTGGTGCGCGGCGAGCCGCTCGAGCACGTCGGCGCCGAGCGGAGCCGTGGCCGCGACGGCGACGCGCACTACCTCAAGACGGCGCGCGGGCGCAGCGTCCCGAGCGCCTCCTTGCGGTGCTCCTCGTCGGTGCGGTCGATGATCAGCACGCCGTCGAGGTGGTCGAGCTCGTGCTGCGCGACGCGCGCCGCGTACCCCTCGAGCTCCAGGTGCACGTCCTCCCCATTCGGGTCCTTGCCCTCGATCGTCAGCGCGGTCGTCCGCTCGACGGGCACGCGCACGCCCTGGAGCGACAGGCACCCCTCGTCGTCGGTGTCGGCCTCGCCGCCGCGCGTGAGGACCGTCGGGTTGACGATCGCGCGCGGCCCATCCTCGTCCGGCTCGAACACGAACAGGCGGCGGAGGACGCCGACCTGCGTCGCGGCGAGGCCGACGCCCTGCGCGTCGTGCATCAGCGCCACCATCCGGTCGGCGAGTCGCCGCAGGTCGTCGTCGAACTCCTCGACCTCGCGCGCCTGGAGGCGCAGCGCCGGGTCGCCGTACTGGCGGATCTGGGCGATCGCGAGCCGGCGGCGCGCCTCGGCCTCGGCCGCAGCGCGCGCCTCCTCGTCGGGCTCGTGCCCGTCGTGCTCGTGGTCGTGCTCGTGGTCGTGCTCGTGATCGTGGGCCACAGCCGGCCCAGTGTAGTCAGGCGGGCGGGAACCGCTCGAGGATCCACGCCGCGTCGAGCGGCTCGTGCCGGTAGTGGCGCCCGCCGACCTGCACGTAGTCCCGCGTTCGCGGGTCCATCGCCAGACGCGCCTCGACCGGGTACCAGCGGTTGTGCCGCTCGATCAGGTCGTTGATCTCGCCGAAGTCCCACCGCTCCGCGACGCGGCGCCAGCCCTCCGGGTCGCCGCGGTGCTCCTCGTACGCGTCCGCGAGCCGTGCCAGGTGGCGCTCGGTCTCGAGCTCGATCCGGCGCAGCCGCTGCATGTACGGCCGCGGCCCGCCGAGCGCGGCGAGGTACGTGTCGGGGTCGGCGCGGAAGCGGCGGACGCGGCGCGGCAGCGGCGAGCCGACGAGCGGGTTGAGGTCGCGGTCGGCCGCGAGCCGCTCGCGCTCCACGCGCGAGGGCGGCGTCACGTCGCGCACGCCCCACTCGCCGATGATCTCCTCGGGCCGCTGTCGCCGCGCCACGCTCCCATCGTAGAGTGGGACCGACGCGCGAAAGGAGAACGACGTGGCACGGATCTCGCAGATCGGCCGGGTCATCATCCCGACCGCCGACCAGGACGCGGCGATCGCCTTCTACACCGAGAAGCTCGGGTTCACGGTCGCCGCCGACGTCGCGTACGGCGAGGGCTTCCGCTGGGTCGAGGTCACCCCGCCCGGCGGCGGCGCGAACATCGCGCTCGGGACGCCGATGGGCAGCTTCCAGCCGCCGCACTCGACCGGCATCACGATCACGACCGACGACGCCCGCGGCGACCACGCAGAGCTGAAGGCGAAGGGCGTCGACGTCGACGAGGGCCTGATGGGCGGCGAGGGCGAGGTGCCGCTGATGTTCGGGCTCCGCGACGGCGACGGCAACACCCTGATGATCGTCGAGGCGCGGGACTGACGCCTAGAGACTCTGCGGGTCGACGTCGACGACCGCGGTCAGGCCGGCGCGGCGCATCGCGGGAGCGGCGGCGGCGAGCAGCCGCCCCGCCTGCGAGGCGATGCGCCGCGGCTCCGCCGTCTTGGCGACGAGCTGCGCCCGGTGGCGCCCGCGCAGGCGGAGCAGCGGCGCCGGCCCGAGCAGGTCGGCGCCGCGGATCCCCGCCTTCAGCTCCTCGAGCGCGCGCACGACCGGCTCCACCGCGGGCCCCGTGACGACGATGCGCACGAGGTGCGCGAACGGCGGGTAGCCGAGCGCCTGCCGCCGCTCGAGCTCCTCCGCGAGGAACCGCGCGACGTCGTGGCGCGCCGCGTGCGCGACCGGCCGCGCGTCCGGCTGGAACGTCTGTACGAGCACGCGGCCGGGCGCGTCGCGTCCGCTGCGGCCGGCGAGCTGCGTGATCAGCTGGAACGTGCGCTCCTCGGCGCGGAAGTCCGGCAGCCCGAGCCCGGTGTCGGCGTCGACCACCGCGGCCAGCTCGACGCCGGCGAAGTGGTGGCCCTTGGCGACCATCTGCGTGCCGAGCAGGACGGCGCCGCGTGCCTCCGAGAAGCGCCGCAGGGACGACGCCAGCTGTTCCGGCTTCGCGACGACGTCGGCGTCGAGGCGGATCAGCTCGAGCTCCGGCAGCTCGCGCTGGAGCTCGCGCTCGAGCTTCTGCGTGCCGGCGCCGAGCCGCGCCAGGTCCGGTGACCCGCACGCGGGGCACGTGCGCGGCGCGCCCTGCGCGTGCCCGCAGTGGTGGCAGCGGAGGGTCGAGTCGCCGTGCAGGACGAGCGAGACGTCGCAGTTCGGGCAGCGGATCGTCGTCCCGCACGCGCGGCAGTGCAGCGCAGGCGCGACACCGCGCCGGTTCAGGAGCAGGATCGCCTTGCCGCGCCGCTCCGCCACGCCGCGCAGCTCCCGGAGCAGCGGCGCCGAGAGCGGGTAGCCGGCCTCGCGGCGCAGGTCGACGACGCGGACGGGCGGCAGCGTGGCGCCGATCCTGCCGCCGAGCTCCAGCCGCTCGAGCGCCGCCCAGCTCTCGGGGCGCGGCGTCGCCGACCCGAACACGGCGACCGCGCCCTCGAGCGCGGCCCGCTTCGCCGCGACCGTGCGTGCGTCGTAGCGCGGGTCCGAGTCCTGCTTGTACGACGGGTCGTGCTCCTCGTCGACGACGATCAGCCCCACGTCGCGCATCGGCGCGAACACCGCCGAGCGGGCACCGACGACGATCCGCGCCTCCCCGCTCGCGATCCGCTCGCGCTCGTCGCGCCGCTCCGCGTCGGTGAGCGCGCTGTGCAGGATCGCGACGCGGTCGCCGAAGCGCGCGCGGACGCGGCCGACGGTCTGCGGCGCGAGCGCGATCTCCGGGACGAGCACGATCGCGCCGAGCCCGCGCTCGAGCATCGCCGCGCACGCCTGGAGGTACACCTCCGTCTTGCCGGAGCCGGTCGCGCCGTAGAGGAGGAAGTTGCCGCGCCCCGCCGCGATTCGCTCGACCGCGGCGCGTTGCGTCGGCGAGAGCTCCGCCGGCTCCGCCTCGCCGGCGAGCGCCTGGCGCTCGGCCGGCGGCGCCTGCTGCTTGCGCCGCTTCGGCGTCTCCGGCGCGACGAGGGCGAGCGCGCGCGCCGGCGTCGAGCCGTAGTAGTCGGCCAGCCAGAGCGCGAGCTCGACGAGCGCCGGCGGGATCTCGCCCGCGACCGCGTCGATCGGGCGGGCCTCGACGCCGGCGGGCGGCGCGTCGACGAGCGCCGTCACGAGCCCCCGCGCGCGCGAGCGCCCGAACGGGACGCGCACGACCGCGCCGACGCCGACGTCGTCCGGCACCTCGTACGTGAACTCGCGCGCCACCGCGCGGGCGGTGACGAGCGGGTAGACCGACGCGTACCTCACTGGAGGGCCTCGCGCCGGTCCTGCACGGACGCCTGGCGAAGGCGCCTGAACGAGAACGTGCCCGCCATCAGCCCGATCGCGACGAGCCCGAGCACGAGGTTCGCGATCGTGACGGCGATGTTCATGCCGACGCTGAACGCGAGCAGCAGCGTCTCCGAGATCGCCTGCCGGCGGAAGACGAGCACGATCAGCCCCTGCTTCGTCCCCGCGCCGCCGGGCGTCGCCGGGAAGAGCGTCGAGAGCGAGTCGACGACGAGCGCGAGCAGCGCGTTGCGGATCGACGCATGCACGCGGAACGCCTCGAGGAAGAAGTAGAGCGTCGCGACGCGCAGCACCCACGAGACGGCCTGGAGCGCGAGCACGCCGCGGACGAACCGCCGCGGCTCGCCGAGGATCGCGAAGCCGCGCCGCACGCGGTCGTGGAACGCGCGCAGGCGCCGCTCCGCGAGCGTGAACGCGACGATGCCGACGAGCACCGCGACGAGCAGGCCGATCAGCGTCCCCTCCTCGTGCCGCACGAAGAACTTCCAGTCGACGGAGGGCAGACGCGAGTAGACCTCGTGCGTCGGAAGGACGCCGAGGGAGAGCGCCCAGAGCAGTACCGCGCCGCCGACGACCGCGTCGAAGATCGTCTCCACGACGAGCGTCGGGGCGAGCGTCGAGTACGTCGACTCCGGCAGCCGGTGGCGGACGAGGTACAGCTTGACCACGTCGCCGCCGCGCGCCGGCACGACCGAGTTGACGCCGACGCCGGCGACGTAGGCGCCGAACGCGCTGCGGAAGCGCAGGCGCGACTGCGGGTACGCCGCGGCGAGGATGTTCTGCCACGCGCGGGCCCGGAAGAGCAGCTTGGCGACGTGGCACGCGAGCGCGAGCGCGAGCGGCGCCCACCGCACCTCCGCGAGGTGGTGCCCGAACACCGCGACGGCGTGGAAGAACGCGCCCAAGGCGCGTCCTACGGTACGTCAGCCCGCGGTCAGGCCCCGGCGGCGGTCAGGATCCAGTCGGTGCCGAAGCCGAGCAGCACGCCGGCGAGGATCGCCCAGCTGACGAGGCGCGGCATCCCGAAGCGCTTGCAGACCTCGACGAGCTGGATGACGACGTAGAGGATCGACCCGCCGGCGACCGTGAAGAACACGGTCTCGAGCGCCGGGCTCACCCACGCCTGCCCGACCACCGTGCCGAGGAACGTCGGGCCGCCGCCGATCAGCCCCATCAGGCCGAGGAACCGCCAGCTGGGCCGCTCCGCCTCGCCGGCCATCGGCCCGACGATCCCGAAGCCCTCGGTCGCGTTGTGGAGCCCGAAGCCGATGATCAGGACGAGCGCAAGCGACAGCTCGCCGGCCGCCGCCGACTGGCCGATCGCCAGCCCCTCGCCGAAGTTGTGCAGGCCGATGCCGGTCGCGATCAGCAGCGCTAGGCGCCGGCCGGGCGTCAGCGCCTCGAGCCGGCCGCGCCGCTCGAACTCGTCGACCGCCGCCGCGCCCGGCCCGACGAGCGGCGTCGCGCGCCTGCTCTTCAGCCAGCCGTCGTAGTAGACGAGCGCCATCAGGCCGGCGCCGAAGCCGACGACGAACAGCGTCGCGTACCCGGCGAACGGCCCCCAGTCGTGCGCCCGGAGGCGCGCCTGGACCGGCGCGACGCCGTTCGTCATCACGTCCCAGAAGAGGAAGACCAGGATCCCGGTCGCGATCGCCGCGAGCGCCGCCCGCACGCGCGCGCTGGCGCCGGGGTAGCGGCCCATGGGCAGGCCGACGTAGATCGTCACGCCTGCCACTGCGCCGAGGAGGAGGGTTTGGGCGGTGCTCATGCGGTGGCTGTAAGGGGCACCTTACAGGAGCTCCCCGCATCTACTCTTGCGCACACATGGCGGGGCACGGCGTCGACGACTACCTCGAGACGATCTACTTCCTGGCGTTCCCGATCGGGGAGTACCGGCCGCAGACGGGCGGCTCGCCGACGCTGGCGGCGCGCGTCGCGGAGATGCTCGGCGTCTCTCGCGCCTCGGCCGGCGAGATGCTGAAGCGGCTCGAGGCCGAGGGCCTCGTCGAGCGCGGCGTCCGCAAGGAGGCGATCCTCACTCCCGCCGGCGCCGAGCGCGCGCGGCGCGTCGTCCGCAAGCACCGGATCATCGAGCGGCTGCTGACCGACTTCATGGGCTACACGGCCGCCGAGGCGCACGTCCACGCCGACGAGCTCGGCGGCACGTTCAGCGACGAGATGATCGAGCGGATCGAGGAGAAGCTCGGCCGCCCCGAGCGCTGCCCGCACGGCTGGCCGGTCGACCCGGACGTCGAGCAGGCGGAGAACCGCGACCTCCAGCCGCTCGCCGCCCTGCGGCCGGGCGAGAGCGCGACGATCGTCCGGCTCGCCGAGCACGACGGCGACCTGCTGCACTGGTTCTACGACGAGGGGCTCGTCCCGGGCACGCACGTCGAGCTGCGGGCGGCCGAGCCGGCGGCGGGCCAGTTCCGGGTGCAGGTCGGCGGCGGCGAGAAGGCGATCGGCGAGAAGGCCGCGGCCGGGCTCTACGTGCGCCCCGTCTCGTAGGGACGGCGAACACACGTGTGCTGTAGCTGTACAGCTACAGCGGTGTCCGCTCGGGACTAGACGCGCGCCGCGGCCGCGAGTCCCGCGGCGGCGCGGAGGGCGTCGGCCTTGTCGGTGCGCTCCCACGTGAAGTCGTGGTCGTCGCGGCCGAAGTGGCCGTACGCGGCGGTCTTCGCGTAGATCGGGCGGCGCAGGTCGAGGTCGCGCAGGATCGCCGCCGGACGCAGGTCGAAGTGCTCCTTGACGAGCTCCTCGATCCGCGGCACCGGGATGTGCTCCGTCCCGAACGTCTCGACCAGCACCGAGAACGGGTGCGCGACGCCGATCGCGTACGCGACCTGGATCTGGCAGCGGTCGGCGAGCCCGCCGGCGACGACGTTCTTCGCGACGTAGCGCGCGGCGTACGCGGCGGAGCGGTCGACCTTCGTCGGGTCCTTGCCGGAGAATGCGCCGCCGCCGTGCGGGGCCGCGCCGCCGTAGGTGTCGACGATGATCTTGCGCCCGGTGAGGCCGGTGTCGCCCATCGGGCCGCCGATCACGAACTTGCCGGTCGGGTTGACGTAGAAGAAATCGGGCTCGCCGAAGCGGCTCTCGTCGACGAGGTCGCGCGGCAGGATCGGGTGCAGGACGTGCTCGAGCAGGTCCGGCTTGATCATCGCGTCGGGGTCGAGGCCCTCGCGGTGCTGCGTCGAGATCAGGACGCGCTCGATCTCGACCGGGCGCTGGCGGCCGTCGTCGTCGACCTCGTACCGCACCGACACCTGCGCCTTGCCGTCGGGGCGGAGGTACGGCAGCACGTCCGCCTTGCGCACCTCGGAGAGCCGCTTCGTCAGCCGGTGCGCCAGCATGATCGGCAGCGGCATCAGCTCGCGCGTCTCGTTCGACGCGTAGCCGAACATCATCCCCTGGTCGCCGGCGCCGACGCGGTCGAGCGGGTCGTCGTCGCCCGGGTCGTGCTGCACCTCGTACGCCGAGTCGACGCCCTGCGCGATGTCGGGCGACTGCTCGTCGATCGCGACGACCACACCGCACGTGTCGGCGTCGAACCCGTACTTGGCGCGCGTGTAGCCGATCTCCTTGACCTTCTCGCGGACGAGCCGCGGGATGTCGATGTACTTCTCCGTCGTCATCTCGCCGGCGACGACGACGAGGCCGGTCGTGATCAGCGTCTCGCACGCGACGCGGCTCTGCGCGTCGCCGGCGAGCGCCGCGTCGAGCACGGCGTCGGAGATCTGGTCGGCGATCTTGTCCGGGTGCCCCTCGGTGACGGACTCGGACGTGAAGAGGAAGCTGCGCGAAGCCACGGTCGTCCCGAGGGTACCTGACGCGGTTACGAGGTCTGGAGGTAGAGGACGAGCGTCTGCACGTCGCCGGCCGTCGAGCCGTAGCCGACCACGCTGCGCACCGCCTTCAGGTTCGCAGTCAGCGACGCGGGCAGCTTCGTCCCGGAGAGCGAGGCGACGGCCTCCAGCAGCGGCAGCGCGTCCTTGACGTTCACGTAGACGAAGCCGTCGTTCGCGTCGGGCAGGCCGGAGCCGCTCTTCGCGGCCTGGAACGTCGGGTCGGCGGAGAGCCGGTCGCCGCTTCCCTTGAGCTCGGAGACGGCGTTGGCGCTGTCGGTGACGACGAGCTCGCCGCCGAACGTGCCGTAGTACACGTCGACGGCGCCGAGCGAGACGTGATCGAGGGTGACGCCGTCGACGACGGTCGGAGGGGCGGTCGTCGCCGACTTCGAGACCTTCAGCAGGAGGCCGCCGACGGCCTTGGCGGCCGCCGCGGCGTCGGCCGGCTTCGCGGCGAGCGTCACCTCGGGCAGCGGCACGCCGCTGCGGACGTACGCGATCACGGGGCCGTCGAGGGCCTGCACGATCCCCGCGAGGTCGATGCCGAGCGCCTTCGACGCCTGCCCGAGCGACGCCGCCGAGCTGCCGAGGGCCTTCGTCAGGCCGCTGCCGTCGAAGCTGGCCGCGACGAGCGCGCCGGACGGGATCTGGTCGGCGAGGGTCGCGGAGCCCGGGCCGGCGGTGGCGGGCAGGCCCTTCGCGTGCACCTCGAGCTTGACGGCGCCGTCGCCCGTTGCGATCGCGGCCGCGGCGATCCACTTGGCACTCGCGAGCGCCGACGAGCCCGCCGAGCCGCCGGCAGAGCCGAGCGAGGAGGCGAGCGCCTGCAGCCCCGACGGCGCGACGAAGGCGCGCGCGAGCGCGTCGCCGGCGGCCGGCAGCGTCGCGACCGCCGCCCGGTAGGCGGCGTCGTCGGAGAGGTTGCCGGTGCGCTTCGAGACGGCGTCGAGCGCCGCCTGCGTGTCGGAGAAGACGGTCCAGCCGGCGATCTGCTCGTACACCGGCTTCGTTGCGCCCGCGCCGGCGGTGAGCTGCTGCTCGAAGGTCTTCGCGTCGCTCGGCCGTGCGAAGCCGACGACGCACTCCTTGCCGTTCACCTTCAGCAGGGCGATGTCGAGCTCCGAGCCGACGGAGCCGAGCAGCGCGGTCAGGTCGACGCCCTTCTTGCCCAGCGACGACGTCAGCTCGGCGAGCAGCTTGTCCTTGAAGGGGAACTTGCCGAGGATCGTCTCGGCGTTGGTCAGCTGCGACGACCCGAGGTCGACCGCGACGTACGCGAGCGCGTCGGCCGGGACGACGCCGGCGGCGTCGCCGGAGCGGCCCGAGGCGCCGCCCGCGGTGCTGCCGCAGCCGGTGGCGAGCACCGCCAGCAGGCCCAGCAGGACGGGCAGGATCCAGACGCGACCCCGCATCGACACCCAGTCTACTCCTCTTTCGGCCGCCTTCCCATCAGCGCGGCCACGAGCTCGTCGAGCGGCGTCCCGGCGAGGACGGCGCAGACGCCCTCGGTGATCGGGAGCTCGATCCCGACGCGCCGCGCGAGCTCGGCGACGACGGGCGCGGTCGTCAGCCCCTCGACGACCTGCCCGATCTCGGCCTTCGCCTCCTCCGGGGTCGCGCCGCGCGCGATCAGCTCGCCGGCGCGGCGGTTGCGGCCGCTCGGGTGCCAGCACGTGACGAACAGGTCGCCCATGCCGGCGAGGCCCGAGAACGTCTCCGGCTTCCCGCCGAAGGCCGAGCCAAGCCGAGCCATCTCCGACAGCCCGCGCGTGACGAGCGCCGCCTTGGCGTTGTCGCCGAGCCCGAAGCCGTCGACGCCGCCCGCGGCGAGCGCGATCACGTTCTTCGCCGCCGCGCACAGCTCGACCCCGACGACGTCGTTGTTCACGTACACGCGGAAGGTGGTCGAGTTGACGGCCTCCTGGAGCCGCAGCGCGAGCCCCTCGTCGGCCGAGGCGATCACCGCCGCGCCCGGCAGGCCCGCCGCCACCTCCTCCGCCATGTTCGGGCCGGAGAGCACCGCCACCGGCCGGTCGGTGACCAGCGTCGAGAGCCGCTCGCCGCTTGCCGGGTCGAGGCCCTTGACGAGGCTGAGGACCGGCGCCTCGCCGCGCACGTGCCCGAGCGCGTCGCGGAACGCGGCGCTCGGCACGGCCAGCACGACCAGGTCGGCCTCCTCATACGGCGCGTCGTCGATCGTGTCGTGGTGCGCGACCAGCACGTCGTGCCCGCGGCCGCGCAGAAGCGTCGAGAACGCGGTGCCCCACGCGCCGCCCCCGACGACGACGATTCTCATGTCCGGCTCCGGAAGTCGATCGCCACGGGGACGCCCTCCAGCTCGAACCGCTCGCGCAGCCGATTCTCCACCCAATACGCGTAGTCGCGGGTCACGAGGCCGGGGTCGTTGACGGTGAAGCGGAAGCGCGGCGGCCGCGACTCGACCTGCGCGCCGTAGAGCAGGTTCAACCTGCGCGCGCCCTTCGACGGCGGCTGCCTCGCCTCCTTCAGCTCCCCGAGGAAGCGGTTCAGCTCCCCGGTCGGGATCCGGCTCGCGTGCTTGTCATAGAGCTCCGCCACCTTGTCGAGCAGCCGCGAGACGCCGCGCCCCGTGTGCGAGGAGACGGTGATGAATCCCGGCCGTTGCCGCAGGCGCCGCTGGAGCTCGGGCCGCACCTCCTCGATCGTCACCGTGGACGCGTCCCACTTCGAGAGCACGATCAGCGTCGAGCAGTGCGCCTTGCGCGCCACGTCGACGGCGCTGACGTCGCCCTCGACGATCCCCTCCGACGCGTCGATCAGCACCAGCGCGACGTCCGCGCGCTCGGCCGCCTCGAGCGCGCGCAGCTCCGAGTAGTACTCGATCCCCTGCCGCTGCCTGCGCTTGCGCCGCAGGCCCGCGGTGTCGACGAGCACGAACGTGCGGCCGCCGTGCTCGAGCACGGTGTCGATCGTGTCGCGGGTCGTGCCCGGGATCTCCGAGACGATCGTGCGCTCGGCGCCGAGCAGCTTGTTGAAGAGCGTCGACTTGCCGACGTTCGGGCGCCCGAGGATCGCGACGCGGATCGCGTCGTCGGGAACGGTGCGCGCCGACGTGCCGGGCAGCCGGGCGACGACCTCGTCGAGCAGGTCGCCGGTGTTCGAGCCGTGCAGCGCCGAGACGGGGAACGGCTCGTCGAAGCCGAGCCGGTGGAACTCGAGCGCGAGGCCCGCCTGCGACGGGTCGTCGATCTTGTTCGCGACGACGAGCACCGGCTTGTGCGCCTCGCGCAGAATCTGCGCGAGCTCCTCGTCGCCCGGCGTCACGCCGGCGCGCGCGTCGACGACGAAGAGGACGAGGTCGGCGTCGGCGATCGCGGCGCGCGCCTGCTGCGCGATCTGCTGCGTGATCGGGTGCGGGTCGGCGATGTCGACGCCGCCGGTGTCGACGAGCAGGAACTCGGTGCCCTGCCATTCGCAGACGAGCTCCTTGCGATCGCGCGTCGTGCCCTGCGTCGCGTGCACGACCGCCTGGCGTGTCGCCGTCAGCCGGTTGACGAGCGTCGACTTGCCGACGTTCGGGAAGCCGACGATCGCGACTGTCCCGGCGAGCTCGCTCATAGCGGCGGCGTCAGGCCGCGCGGGCGCCCCTGCGCATGCACGTCGGCGAGCCAGTCGAAGAGCACGTTGATGCGCCGCTCGATCTCCGCGGTCGCCTCGCGGTAGCCGCGGCCGTTCTTCGGCAGGTCGTCGAAGCGCACCGGCTCGCCGAACGCGATCGAGCACGGCGCGAAGTTGCCGGGCTTCCAGAACTGCGTGCCGTACACGGCGACGGGGATCACGGGGACATCCTCCTGCAGCGCGACCATCGCCGCTCCGGGCTGCGCGGTGCCGGGCCGGCCCGTCCGCTGCCGCGTCCCCTCGACGAACAGCCCGACGAGCTGCCCGTCGCGCGCGGCCGCGCGCATCTGCCGCACGGCGTCGCGGTCGGACTCGCCGCGGCGGACCGCGATCGTCCCGTGCCAGCGCAGGAAACGGCCGAGCACCGGGAAGAGCGCTGCCTCGGCCTTCGCGACGAACCAGATCGTGCGCGGCGAGAGGGCGCCGACGAGCGGGATGTCGATCCAGTGCAGGTGGTTGATCGCCAGCACCGCGCCGCCCTGCGCGGGCACGCGCTCGCGCCCGTACGTGCGCGGCCGTGTGAACAGCCTCGTCGGCCAGCCCATGTAGATGCGGCCGACGGCCCAGGCGAGGTCGGGCCCGCGCACGACGCCTAGGCGGCCGAGCGCGCGCGGATCAGCTCCTCGATCTGCGCGACCACGTCCTCGACCTCGAGGTCCGTCGTGTCGATCAGCTCCGCGTCCTCGGCCGGCTCCATGCGCTCGCGGTCGGACTCGTCGCGCGTGCGCAGGTCGGTGGCGAGTGCGTCGGCGCCGATGTCGGGCCGCTCGGCCTGCCGCCGCCGCGCGCGGATCTCCGGGTCGGCGCGCAGGTAGATCTTCACCTCGGCGTCCGGGACGACGACCGTGCCGATGTCACGCCCCTCGATCAC
This sequence comes from uncultured Gaiellales bacterium, assembly GCA_964496175.1. GTDB lineage: Bacteria > Actinomycetota > Thermoleophilia > Gaiellales > Gaiellaceae > PALSA-600. The sequence goes on from CAZBYA010000018.1 coordinate 23,845, forward strand.
CGCGTTCCCCTGCGTCCCCAGCTCGCGCTGCCGCTCGCGCATCACCTCGCGCACCTCGTGATGGCGCGCGACGACGGGCACCATCCGGTCGATGCGCGCCTGGCGGATCGCGGCGGTGACGTCGGCGCCGGCGATCAAGACGCGCCCCACCTCGTCGAAGACGACGGGGTTCGCGCGCGCGAGCGAGCCGAGCGGCGCGCCGTCGCCGAGCGGCAGCCCCTCGCGCATCGCGAGCCAGGTGAGCGCGCGGTACATCGCGCCCGTGTCGAGGTAGCGGAAGCCGAGCCGCTCCGCCAGGAGGCGGGCGACCGTGCTCTTGCCGGCCCCGGCGGGCCCGTCGATGGCGACGATCATCTGGAGGCGAGTTGGTCGATCAGGTCGAAGAAGCCGGGGAAGCTTACTGACACGCTCTCGGCCCCCTCGATCCGCACCCCCTCGCGGGAGGCCAGGCCGGCGACGGCGCCGAGCATCGCGATCCGGTGGTCGCCGCGCGCGTCGATCCGGCCGCCGCGCGGGCGGGCGGGGACGCCGGTGACCGAGAAGCCGTCGGGCTGCGCCCGCGCGCGGACGCCGATCGCGCGCAGCGCGTCGACGACCGCCTCGATCCGGTCGCTCTCCTTGTGGCGCAGCTCGGCGGCGCCGCGGACGACGCTCTCGCCGCGGGCCTGGGCGGCGAGCAGCGCGAACAGCGGGAGCTCGTCGACGAGCAGCGGCACCTCGTCCGCCTCGATCGTCGTCGCCGTCAGCTCCGCGTGGCGCACCTCGAGGTCGCCGGCGGGCTCGGCGCCGACCCGGCGGCGCGCGAGGATGCCGACGCGGCCGCCCATCCGCTCGAGCACGTCGAGCAGCCCGGTGCGGCGCGGGTTGAGGCTGACGTCGTGCACGACGATCCGCGACTCGGGCACCAGCGTGGCCGCGACCACGAACGGGGCCGCCGACGAGAAGTCGCCCGGCACGTCCACGGACGGCAGGCGCAGGCGCTCGGCCGGCCGCACCGTGACCGAGGACGGCCGGATGCGGACGTCCACGCCGGCGTCGCGCAGCATCAGCTCGGTGTGGTCGCGCGTCGGCGTGCGCTCGACCACGGTCGTCTCGCCCGTCGCGCCGAGCCCGGCGAGCAGCACCGCCGACTTGAGCTGCGCGCTCGCGACCTCAGGCGCGTAGTCGATGCCGGCGAGCGCGCCGCCCGCGACCGTCATCGGCAGCCCGCCGCCGGTGGTCGTGACGGTCGCCCCCAGCCGCCGCAGCGGCTCGGCGACGCGCTCCATCGGCCGCCGCGAGAGCGACTCGTCCCCCGTGAGCGTGAACTCGCCCTCCTGGAACGCGAGCAGGCCGCTCAGCAGCCGCGCCAGCGTGCCGGCGTTGCGACAATCGATCGTCGCGGGACGGAGACCGCGCAGGCCGACGCCGTGCACCACGAGCTCGTCGGCCGCGAGCTCGTCCACCTCGGCACCGAGCGCCCGCACCGCCTCGAGCGTCGCGGTCGTGTCGCCGGAGCGGCCGAAGCCGCGCACGTGCGTCTCGCCCTCCGAGACGGCGCCGAGCAGGAGCGCCCGGTGCGAGATCGACTTGTCGCCGGGGACGGCGAAGTGCCCGTCGAGCAGCGCCGCCGGCTCAACCTTCATCGACGACCGCCGACACGACGACGCCGTAGCCCTGCGCCTCGAGCAGCTCGGCGGCGCGGCGCGCCTCGCCCTCGCCGGCGACGAGCACGGTCAGCGTGCCGCCGCGCTCCGGTGAGACGTGGTGCAGCTCGAAGTCCTCGATGTTGATCCGCTCCGCGCCGAGCGCCTGCGTGATCCCCGCCAGCACGCCCGGGCGGTCGGGGACGTGCACGCGCAGCCGCTGCAGGCCGCCCGGGTCGGGGAACTCGCGCTGGAGGACGACGCGCCGGTTCGCGGCCGCCTCGCCGATCCAGCGGGCGAGGAAGCCGGCGTCGCCCTGCTCGAGCGCCGACTCGACCTGCTCGATCCGCCGCCGGTGCTCGGCGAGCGCGGCGCGGATGCGCTCGGCGTTGTCGAGGAAGATGTCGACCCAGATGCGCGGGTTCGCGCCCGCGACGCGCGTCATGTCGCGCAGCGAGCCGCCGGCGTGCGCGAGCGGCTCGTGCCCCTCGATGCGCGTCGCGCCGGCCTGGTTCGCGACGATGTTCGCGAGCACGTGCGGCACGTGGCTCGTCAGCGCGACGAGCCCGTCGTGCGCGTCCGGGTCGATCGCGACGGGGGTCGCGCCGAGGTCGGAGACGAACCCGTGCACCAGGCGATGGCGCGCCGGATCGGTGTGCGCGACCGGCGTCAGGAACCACGTGGCGCCCTGGAAGAGGGTCGCGCTCGCGTGCTCGGCGCCCCGCGACTCGGAGCCGCAGATCGGGTGGCCGCCGACGAAGCGCGGCGAGCCGCCCGCCGCCTCGACGACGCTCGCCTTGGTGGAGCCGACGTCGGTGACGGTGGCGTCGCCCGGCGCGGCGAGGACGGCGGCGACGGTGGCGGGAAGCTGCGCGATCGGCGCGGCGACGACGGCGAGCTCCGCGTCGCGGACCGCCTCGTCGAGGGCGGCGGCGGGGTCGACGGCGCCGCGGGCGGCCGCCGCGGCGAGCGCGTCGGGGTCCGGGTCCCAGCCGACGACCTCGTCACCGCGTGCTCGCGCCGCGAGCGCCACGGAGGCGCCCATCAACCCGGTCCCGACGACGGCGATGCGCATGCCCGCATGGTATGGGTGCCCCGTGCTCCCGCTGCCGAGCCAGCCGCTGCCGCGCACGCCGTCCGCGATCGTGCAGGCGCTCGCGCGCGACGAGGCGCAGCTCGCGCCGGCGCTCGCGCGCTGGGGCGGCAACGGCCCGCCGCCGCGGGACGTCTCGCTGCTCGCGCTCTACCGCCAGCGGCTGGTGCGTACCGCGCCGCTCGAGGTCGCGCGGCTGCGACCGGCGGAGCGCGACGACGTCCTCGCGCGCCGCGACCTGCTGACGCTCGCGGCGCAGAGCCCGCCGCTGCGGGCGCGGATCCGCCTCGGCCCCGCGGCGCCGGCGCGCAGCCTGCTCGCCTGGTACCGGCAGGCGCAGGCGCGCTTCCGCATCCGCTGGCAGCTGCTCGCCGCGGTCAACTTCGTCGAGAGCGCGTTCGGGAAGGTGCGCAACACGAGCACCGCGGGCGCGCAGGGACCGATGCAGTTCGAGCCGGCGACCTGGCGCGCCTACGGGCTCGGCGGGGACGTCCACGACCCGCACGACGCGATCCTCGGCGCCGCGAACTACCTCGCGGCCAACCGCGGCGCACATGACGAGCGCGACGCGCTGTACCACTACAACCCGTCGCCGCTGTACGTCGACGCCGTGGTGCATCTGGCGCACCGGATCGCAACGGTGCCGACCGCGTTCCTCGAGTACTACAGCTGGCAGGTGTACGTGAACGGCAAGCGCGTCACCGGCCCGCGCTGAGCGGCGTGCGTGGTGTCAGACACCTTTAAGGTGTCTGACACCGGTTCAGCCGACCTGCTTGCCCATCAGGGCGACGAAGGCGCGGATCTCGTCCGCGAACGCGCCGAACTCGCCCGCCGGGATCTGCTGCGCCGCGTCCGACAGCGCCTCCTCGGGACGCGGGTGCGTCTCGACGATGATCCCGTCGGCGCCGACCGCGACCGCGGCGCGCGCCAGCGGCAGCACCAGGTCGCGCCGTCCCGCCGGATGCGACGGGTCGACGATCACCGGCAGGTGCGTCTCCGTCTTCAGCACCGCCACCGCCCCGAGGTCGAGCGTGTAGCGGGTCGCCGTCTCGAACGTCTTGATGCCGCGCTCGCAGAGGATGATCCGGTCGTTGCCCTCCTTCGCGACGTACTCCGCCGCCATCAGGAGCTCCTCGACCGACGACGACGGGCCGCGCTTCAGCAGCACCGGCTTGTCCGTCCTCCCCACCTCCGCGAGCAGCAGGAAGTTCTGGCTGTTGCGCGCGCCGATCTGGATCACGTCCGCCGCGTCGATCACCTCCTCGACGTGGCGCGGGTCCATCAGCTCCGTGACGATCGGCAGCCCCGTCTCGGCCTTCGCCTGCCGCAGCATCTCGAGCGCCGCGACGCCGAGGCCCTGGAACGCGTACGGCGACGTGCGCGGCTTGAACGCGCCGCCGCGCAGCCACGTCGCCCCGGCCGCCGCGACCGCGCGCGCGGTCGCAAGCGTCTGCTCCAGCGTCTCGACCGAGCACGGTCCCGCGATCAGGCCGAAGAAGTCGTCGCCGAGGCGGCGACCGTCGACGTCGATCACCGTCGGGTCGGGCGCCGACTCACGCGCCACGAGCTTGTACGGCTTCAGGATCGGCAGCACCTGCTCGACGCCGGGGAACCCCTCGAGCGGCAGCATCGCGAGCTGCTCGCGGTCGCCGATCAGCCCGATCACGACCGCCTCGCGCCCCCGCTGCACGCGCGCCTCGATCCCGTGCTCGGACAGGCGCGCGAGCACGTGCTCCGTCTGGTCGGGCGTCGACGACGGGCCCATCACGATCAGGAGCTCGGGGGAGCCGGTGGCGGCCACGACCCCAGGGTATCCTCGCCGAACTCATGAGCACGGTCTTCAGCGGCATCCAGCCCACGGGCGCAAAGCACATCGGCAACTACATCGGCGCCATGCGCCAGTACGTCGCGACGCAGGACGAGGGCAACGCCTTCTTCTGCATCGTCGACCTGCACTCGATCACGACCGACTACGAGCCGCAGGACCTGCACGACCGCACGCTCGACCTGGCGGCGCTGCTCTTCGCGGTCGGTCTCGACCCCGACCGCTGCACGCTCTTCTGCCAGAGCCACGTCGCCGCGCACGCGGAGGCGGCGTGGCTGCTCTCGGCCGTCACCGGGTTCGGGCAACTCGGCCGCATGACGCAGTTCAAGGACAAGGGCGAGGGCAAGGAGTTCGTCTCCGCCGGCCTCTTCACGTACCCCGTGCTGATGGCGGGCGACATCCTGCTCTACCAGACCGACATCGTCCCGATCGGCGACGACCAGCGGCAGCACCTCGAGCTGGCGCGCGACGTCGCGGAGCGCTTCAACTCGCGCTACGGCGAGACGTTCACCGTCCCGCGCGGCGTCTACCCGGAGGTCGGCGCGCGGATCATGGACCTGCAGGAGCCGACGAAGAAGATGTCGACGACCGGCGGGACGGCGCAGGGCACCGTGCTGGTGCTCGACCCGCCGGACACGATCCGGAAGAAGCTGAAGACGGCGGTGACCGACTCGGGACGCGAGATCGCCTACGACCCGGACGGGAAGCCGGGCGTCTCGAACCTCGTCGAGATCCTCTCGGTCGCCACCGGCCGCACGATCCCGGAGGTCGAGGCCGACTACGCAGGCAAGGGCTACGGCGACCTGAAGGGCGACGTCGCCGAGGCGGTCGTCGAGCTCTTCCGGCCGGTGCAGGAGCGCTACGCCGAGCTGCGCGCCGACGAGGGCGAGCTGCGGCGGCTGCTCGCGGTCGGCGCCGAGAAGGCGCGGGCCGCATCAGCGCCGACGCTCGAGCGGATGTACGAGCGCATGGGCTTCGTCCGGCTCTAGCTCGCGCCACTCGCCCGGCGCGAGCCCGTCGACCGTCAGCCCCGCGTAGCGGGAGCGGTGCAGCCGTGCGACGGGGTGGCCGACCGCCTCGAGCATGCGGCGCACCTGCCGGTTGCGGCCCTCGTGGATCGTCAGCTCGACGCGGTTTCCGCCGAGCCGGCGGACGCCCGCCGGCCGGGTCGGGCCGTCGTCGAGCTCGACGCCGCGCCGGAGCCGGTCGAGCGCCGCGTCCGTGGGCCGCGTCTCGCACTCGGCCTCGTAGACCTTGTCGACCTCGTAGCGCGGGTGCGCGAGCCGGTGGGCGAGCGACCCGTCATTCGTCAGCAGCAGCGCTCCGGTCGTGTCGGCGTCGAGCCGGCCGACGGGGACGATGCGGCTGCCGTGCCCGACCAGGTCGACGACCGTCGGCCTCCCCTGCGGGTCGCGCGCCGTCGTGACCACGCCCGCCGGCTTGTGCAGCAGCACGTACGCGAGCCGCTGCTTGGCGAGCGGCTCCCCGTCGAGCCTGACGTCGTCGCCGGCTGCGACGAACGTGTTCAGCTGCCCGGGCTCGCCGTTGACGGTGACGCGGCCGGCCTTGATCAGCTCGTCCGCCTTCCGGCGCGACGCGACGCCCGCGCGGGCGAGCCAGGCGTTCAGGCGCACGGGACGATTGTGGTGGTTCAGGCGGCGGAGCTGCCGCCCCAGCGGCGCGGCCAGGGGGCCGGCTCGTACGCGTCGAGCGGCACGCGCACCGGCGCACCGGTGCCGAAGCTGATCAGCGCCACCGGGTCCTCCGTCACGTACCAGCCGACGAGCACGCCCTCCGCGCCCGCCGGCAGCCCGGCAGCGGGGCGGACGAGCCGGACCAGGTCTCCAGGGGTGGCAGACACCTCGCCCGAAGAATAGCGAGCAGATGACTGTTGTCTACACCCTAGTAGATCGCCGAAGCAAGGCGCCGCCGGTACTGCACCGTCAGCGGGTGCTCGTGCCCGAGCTCACCGAAGAGCGCGACCATCAGCTCCCGCACGGCGTCCCGCTGGGCCGGGTCGGCCTCGGCGCGGGCGAGCAGGGTGCGGAAGGCGCCCTCGTAGTCGCCCGCGGCGAGGGCCGCGGCGATCTCCTCGTCCTCGACCGTCTCGGCCACCGGCGGCTTCGTCAGCTCCTCAAGGAACGCCTCGACCGACGTCCGCGACTGCGCGCCGACGAACTCGGCGACGACGTGCCCGTTCCGGAACGCCTTGACGGCCGGGATGCCGCGGATGCCGTACTCGTTCGCGAGCGCCTGGTTCGCGTCGACGTCGACCTTGACGAGCTTGACGCCCTTCGCCGCCGTCGCCTCCTCGAGCACCGGCCCGAGCGCCTTGCACGGCCCGCACCACTCCGCCCAGAAGTCGACGACCACGGGCTCCGAGGCCGAGGCCGCGATCACGTCCGCCTCGAACGTCTTCTCGCCCACGTCCATGGGGCGAACGGTAGCGCTACGCGGGGCGCTTCTCGGCGACGGCTTCGAGCCGCTCGCGCAGCTCGGCGACGTCGCCGCCCAGCTCCTCGGCCCGCGGCAGCGCCGCCAGCGACTCGAGCCCGAACACGCGCTCGAAGAGGGGCGTCGTCCGGTAGCGGATCGCGCCGAACTCCTCGCGGCCGTGCTCGGCGATCAGGCCGCGCTCGGCGAGCCCCGCGACGACGCCGTCCACGTTGACCCCGCGGATCCGCGCGATCTCCGGCCGCGACACCGGCCCGAGGTACGCGACGATCGCGAGCGTCTCGAGCGCGGCCTGCGAGAGCCCGCGCTCGGCCGGCTTCTCGAACAGGCGCGCGCAGGCCGCCGACGCGGCGGCCGACGCGCGGAACGCGTAGCCGCCCGCGACGTGCTCGAGCACGATCCCGCTGCGCTCCTCCGAGTAGCGCTCGGCGAGCAGCTCGAGCGCCGCCTCCACCTCTGCCGCCTCGACCTCGGCGGCGGCGGCGAGCTCCTCGACCGGCAGCGGCTGCGACGCCACCACCAGCAGGGCCTCGACCGTCCGCGCCAGCTCGGCTGCGGGCGTCGACTCGGTGGGGATCAGGCGGAGCGGACGTTCCAAGAGAGACTCCTTTCGGCGTCGGCACGGGAAATCCTTATCGGGGCGAACGGCGCGGCCTGCGCGATCGCGATCTCGTTCTGCTTGCGCAGCTCGAGCAGCGCCAGGAACGCGACCGCCACCTCGACGCGCGAGAGCCCGGCCACTTCCTGGTCGAAGTCGAACCGGTTCCGGCGGCGCAGCAGAGCCCGCCAGCGCTCGAGGAACTGCGCCACCGGCGGGAAGCGCAGCGCCATGTGCGCCGTCGACGGCGCGGGCGGCTCGACCGCGAGCGCCCGCAGCGCGGCAAGCAGCTTGTCGGGGTCCTGCGGCGCGAGCTGCCGCTCGACCTTCGGCTGGAGCGGCGCCGGCCCGAGCCGGAAGTGCAGGTGCCGCCGCTCGTCGAGGCGCTCGCGCAGCCAGCCGGCCGCCTCCTTCGCCCGCCGGTACTCCGCCAGCCGGCGCGCCAGCTCCTCGGCCGCCTCCTCGGGCTCGAGCTCGGCGAGCTCCGCGTCCTCGTCGGGGAACATCGCGCGCGCCTTCAGCTCGAGCAGCGCCGAGATCAGGACGAGGAACTCGCCGCAGGCGTCGAGGTCGAGCTCGTCCTTGGCGGCGAGGTGCTCGACGAACGCGACCACGATCGCCGCCAGATCGACCTCGCGGAGGGGCAGCTCCTCCCGCAGGACGAGCGAGAGCAGCAGGTCGAACGGGCCCTCGAACGCGTCGAGGTCCAGCTCGAGCTCGCGAACCGCCACTGGCACCGCGCCAGACTACTGGGGCTACCGGACGCGGCCGCGCGGGATCGCCATCCGCGGCCCCTGCGGCCGCCGCGGCTCCCGGACGCCGCTCGGCGCGCCGCCGAAGTACTGGTGGCGGATGAAGTACGCGGTCGCGGCGACGAAGCAGACGATCGAGACCCAGGCGTTCAGCCGTAGGCCGGCGAAGTGGTGCGCCGGGTCGACGCGCATCAGCTCCTCGAAGAAGCGGCCGAAGCAGTAGTAGGCGACGTAGAGCGCGAACAGCCCGGGCGGCCGGATCCGGAAGCGCTTGCCGACCCAGATCAGGAGCGCGACGCCGGCGAGGTCCCAGATCAGCTCGTAGAGGAAGGTCGGCTGGAACGTCGAGCGGTCGAGGTACTGGAGCACCCGGTGCGCCGGGTCGATCTGGAGCCCCCACGGCAGCGTCGTCGGCTTGCCGTACAGCTCCTGGTTCCAGTAGTTGCCGATGCGGCCGATCCCCTGCGCGAGCAGCAGGCCGGGCGCGGTCACGTCCATGAAGAGCGCGACGCTGACACCGGCCCGGCGCAGCACGACTGCGCCCGCGAGCGTGCCGAAGAGGATGCCGCCCCAGATCCCGAGCCCGCCCTTCCAGACCTCGAAGACGCCCTGCCACTTCGGGCTGGGGACGAGGCTCCACGACGTGATGTCGTGGTAGACGCGCGCGCCGACGACGCCGAACGTGACGCCCCAGACGGCGACCCGCGTGACCAGGTCGAAGTCGCCGCCGAGCGCCCGCCAGCGGATCGCGGTCAGCCACATGCAGGCGACGATCGCGACCAGCAGCGTCAGGCCGTACATGTGCAGCGCGAGCGGCCCGAGGTGGACGACGCCGGTGTGCGGCGACGGGATGGACGCGAGGAGCCTCAGAGTTGCGAACTTACAACAGGATGGCGAGCGCCGTCTGCGCCGGACAGCCGTTCCGGAGCAGGTCGACCGCGCGGTGGAGGTCGACGTCGACCCGGTCTGCGAGCTGCCGGGCGGCCTCGGCCGGGTAGCCGGCGCGCTCGAGCTCCTGGGCCCGCCACTCCTTGACGAGCTCCACCTCGGTCGGCCGGGTCTGTGCTTCGGCGGTCGGCATCTTCGTCATCTCATTCGACAAAACGGATTCTCCGGTTTACCCCATGCCGGGGGATCCGGAGATTTAACGATCTCCAAACCGGGACTTCTACCGGGATTCACCCCAGGATCTAAAGCCTGCTAGCTTGGCGATAGAAATGGACGAGCTGGCCGCCGTCGGCGATCCCGAGCTCCGCGAGGCCCTGCTCTTCGCGCGCGGCCAGGCGCGACCGGTGACGGCCGACGAGCTCGCGGCAGAGCAGGGCATCCACCGCAACGTCGCCCGCTCGCGGCTCGAGCGGCTCGTCGAGGCGGGCCTGCTGGAGCCCGGCTTCGAGCGGCGCAGCGGCCGCAGCGGCCCCGGCGCCGGCCGTCCGGCGAAGACGTATGCGGTGGCGCCGCAGCTCGCGCCGATCGAGTTCCCGCCGCGCCATGCCGAGGATCTGCTCGGCCTGCTGATCGAGGGGGTGCCGGCCGACCGCCTGCACGCGGTCGGCGTCGCCTTCGGCGAGCGGCTCGCCCGGCTGGCGACGGTGCGCGCGTCGTCGCGGCCGCAGCGGGCGTTCGAGGAGGTGTGCCGGGCGGTGCGGAGCCTCGGCTACCAGGCCTCCGTCGAGGAGGCGGACGAGCACGGCGCCGTGATCGCGACGCCCACGTGCCCGCTGCGGCCGCTCGTGCGCTCGCAGCCCGACGCGGCGGAGGTCGACCGCGGCATGTGGGCCGGCCTGGCCGCGCGCGCGCTGGCCGGCGCGACCGTCGAGCACGTCGAGTGCGAGACGCGCGACTGCCTCGCCGACCACACCTCCTGCCGGGTGCTCATCTCTCTAAAGACATCTGTCTGATATATAGAGCGCGTAGACCCTACGCGAGGAGGACGGATGGACTGGGCGGCGTTGATCACGTGGGTCGTCACCGCGGGCGGCGGGTTCGTGCTGCTCGCGCTCTGGCTGAAGCACGGCGGCATGAACCAGCGCGAGAGCGGCCGCATCCGCCCGGCGCTGATCCTCACCCACTTCGCGCTCGCCGCGGGTGGGCTCGTGCTCTGGATCGTCTACCTGGCGAGCAAGACGAGCGCGCTGGCGTGGATCGCGTTCGCCCTGCTCCTCGTGGTGGCACTGATCGGCTTCACGATGTTCGGGATCTGGTTGAAGCAGCGCCAGGGCCGCGACGTCGCCCCCGCGGAGCAGCGCTTCCCGGTGGCGATCGTCGGTCTGCACGGGCTGCTCGCTGCGACCACCCTCGTTCTCGTGTTCCTGGCGGCGGCCGGCGTCGGCTCGTGAGCCTCGCGCGCTCGCGCGACCACCTGGCGGCGATGCGGACGCGCCGCTCGATCAGGCACTTCGCCGCCGAGGCGGTGCCCGCGGAGCTGATCGACAACGCGCTCCGCGTCGCCGGCTCGGCGCCGTCGGGCGCGAACCAGCAGCCCTGGACGTTCGTCGTCGTCACCGATCCGGACGTGAAGCGGCGGATCCGCGAGGCGGCGGAGCACGAGGAGCGGCTGCTGTACGAGGAGCGCGCGAGCGCCGAGTACCTGCACGCGATCGAGCCGATCGGGACCGACGCCGTCAAGCCGCACCTGACGGACGCCCCGGTGCTGATCGCCGTCTTCGAGCAGGCGTGGCGGTGGGAGGACGGCGAGAAGCGCAAGCACTACTACGTCCGCGAGTCGGTGGGGATCGCGGTCGGCTTCCTGCTGACGGCGCTGCACCTGTCGGGCCTCGCGACGCTGACGCACGCGCCGTCGCCGATGGGCTTCCTGAAGGAGATCCTCGGCCGCCCCGAGAACGAGCGCCCCTTCCTGCTGATCCCGGTCGGCTACCCGGCCGCGGACGCCCGGGTGCCGGTGCTGGCGAAGAAGTCGCTCGACGACGTCGTCGTGCGCGTGTAGCGCCCCGCCCCCACGGCGCGGGAGAATGCGCGCATGGGGGCCGAGCAGATGCGCGAGGAGCGCCGCCTGGTGACCGCGCTCAGCGCCGACCTGGTCGGCTCGACCGCGATCGCCGACCGGCTCGACGCCGAGGAGACGCGGCTGGTGGTCGGCGAGGCAGTCGCGCGGATGGTCCACGCCGTGGAGGAGTTCGGCGGCACGGTCAAGGACCTCGCGGGCGACGGGATCATGGCGCTCTTCGGCGCGCCGAACGCGCACGAGGACGACGGCGAGCGCGCCCTCCGCGCCGCCCTGCGCATCGTCGACGAGGTGCGCGCGTTCTCGCAGGAGGTCGACCAGAGCTTCGGCGTGGCGGCGCTCGACGTCCGCGTCGGCGTCAACACGGGGCCCGTCGTCGTCGGCCCGGTCGGCGGCGGCTCGCGCGTCGAGTACGGCGCGACGGGCGACGCGGTCAACGTCGCCGCCCGGCTGCAGGCGTCCGCGCGGCCCGGGTCGGTGCTGGTGGGCGAGGAGACGCGCCGGCTGGCCGAGCAGCACTTCGTCTGGGGCGAGCAGCTCGACCTGGCACTGAAGGGCAAGCCGGAGCCGGTGCCCGCGTTCTCCGTGCGCGCCGCGGTCGCCCCCTCGACGCGCGAGTCCGCCGCGCCGATCGTCGGCCGCGACGCCGAGCTCGCGCTCGCCCAGGAGGCGCTCGACGAGGTGGAGGCGGGCGCCGGCTCGATCCTCTTCGTCGGCGGCGAGCCCGGGATCGGGAAGAGCCGGTTCGTGGCGGAGCTCCGCCGGCGCGCGGGCGACCGGGTGACCTGGCTCGAGGGCCGCTGCGTCTCGTTCGGCGAGTCGATGCCGTACTGGCCGTTCCGCGACCTGCTGCGCGACTGGCTCGGGGTCGCGCTCGACGAGCCCGAGCTGCGCACCCGCCTGACGCTGCGGCGCGCGGTCGAGCGCGCCGCCGGCGCCGACGCGGCGGAGCTGCTCCCCTACCTCGCGCTCCTGCTCGGCCTCACCGCCGATCCCGCGTCGCGCGACCGGCTCGCCGAGCTGTCGCCCGAGGCGCTCCAGTACCGGACGTTCGAGGTCGTGCACACGCTGCTCGCGAAGCTCGCCGCGACCGGGCCGGTCGTCGTCCTCCTGGAGGACGTCCACTGGGCCGACCCGACGTCGCTCCAGCTCCTCGAGCGGCTCCTCCCACTCGCCGAGGACGAGGGCGTGCTGCTCGTCGTCACGCAGCGTCCCGAGCCGGACCACCCGTCGTGGGCGCTGCGCGAGCGCGCCGCGCGCGATTTCCCGCACCGCACGCGCGAGCTCGAGCTGGCGGCGCTCTCCGGCGACGCCGAGGCGGAGCTCCTCCGCTCCCTCACCGCGGGCCGCGAGCTGTCGCGCGCGGTCGAGCAGCAGCTCCTGCGGCACGCCGAGGGGAACCCGTTCTTCCTCGAGGAGCTCGTCGAGTGGCACCTCGGGCACGAGGGCGCGGCGGAGATCCCGCCGACGATCGAGAAGGTGATCCTCGCGCGCGTCGACCGGCTCGACCCGGCGGCGCGCTCGGTGGTCACGGCCGCCGCGGTGCTCGGCCGCTCGTTCGGCCTCGGCCTGCTCGGCGGCGTCACCGGCGGCGAGGACGGGCTGCGCGAGCCGTTGCACGAGCTGCAGCGGCTCGACCTGCTCCGCCAGACCCGCCGCTGGCCCCAGCCGGAGTTCCGGTTCAAGCACGCACTGATCCAGGAGGCCGTCTACCGGACGATCGTCGGCGCCGAGCGGCGGCGGCTGCACGCCGAGGCCGCGCGCTGGCTGGAGGAGCGCAGCGAGTCGCTCGACGACGTGCTGGCACTGCTCGCGCACCACTGGCTCGAGGCGGAGGACGAGGACAAGGCGGTCGACTACCTCACGCGGGCGGGCGACCGCGCCCGGCAGGAGCACGCGCTCGACGAGGCGATCGCGCACTACCGCCAGCTGCTGTCGCTGCTCGAGCGGCGCGGCGAGTCGCAGGCGATCGCGCTCGTGCTCTTCAAGCTCGCGCTCGCGCTGCACACGTCGATGCGCTTCGCCGAGGCGAACGAGACGTACCAGCGCGCGTTCACGCACTGGCGGCCGCCCGCGGAAGCGTCCGCCGTGGACGGGACGTTGCGGATCACGTCGAGCTTCCTGCCGAACGACCCCGACCCGCGCAGCGCGATCGCGTGGCCGAACATCCAGCTCTGCATGCAGCTCTTCGACCGGCTCGTCGAGGCGTGGCCGGAGCGCACGATCGTGCCGTCGCTCGCCGAGTGGTGGGAGATCTCCGACGACGGGCTGCGCTACGTCTTCCGGCTGCGGGAGGGGCTGCGCTGGTCGGACGGCGAGCCGCTGACCGCGCACGACGTCGAGTTCGGGATCAAGCGCGTGCTCGACCCCGACGCGCCCGGGTCGTCGGTCGCGATCTACTTCGTGCTCGAGAACGGGCAGGACTACCACCTGCGCCGCAACCCGGACGCGTCGTCGGTCGGCGTGCGCGCGCTCGACGACCGCACCGTCGAGTTCAGGCTCGCCGCGCCGGCCCCGTACTTCCTGAGCGTGATGAACCGGCCCGACGGCGGGCCGCAGCCGCGCCACGCGATCGAGCGCGAGGGCGACGACTGGATCGCGACCGGCCGCCAGGTCGTCAGCGGCCCGTTCCGGATCGTCGAGCGCACCGACGACGTCCTGGTGCTCGAGCGGCGTCCGGACTACGCGAACGTGTCGCGGCCCGGGAACGTGAACCGGGTCGAGTACCGCCACCTGACGATCGCCGAAGCGCTGCCGGCGTACGAGCGCGACCAGGTCGAGATGGTCGCAGTGCGGTACACGCCGCGCCTCGCCGACCGCGTCGTCGGCGCTCCCGCGAACGACACCGTCACGGGCCCGGCCGCGTGGACGGCGTACCTCGCGTTCGACCACTCCGACCCGGTCGTCTCGAACGTGACGCTGCGCCGCGCGCTCGCCCATGCGATCGACCGCGAGGCGCTGGGCGCGCTGCTGCCCGAGAACCTGATCGTCGCGACGGGCGGGCTCGTCCCCCCGGCGCTCCAGGGCCACACGCCCGACATCGCGCCGCGCTTCGACCCGGAGCTCGCGCGCGAGCTGATCGCGCAGGTCGACCTGCAGGGCCCGATCCGGGTCGCCGGTCTCGCCACGTGGCACGAGATCATCGACCTGATCGCCGCCGGCTGGTCCGACGTGCTGGGCGTCCCGGTGGAGACGCCGACGTGGTCGCCCGAGCAGGCGTGGCAGCTGCGCCGGCCGTGGGAGGAGTTCATCGCGCCGATCGTCGTCACCGGCTGGCTGCCGGGCTACGCCGATCCGGAGTACTACCTCCGGCTGCTGCTCCATTCGGAGTCGAAGACGAACGAGGGCGGCTACGCGTACGCGCCGTTCGACGAGCTGGTCGAGCGCGCGCGGCACGAGCGGAGCGACCGCGAGCGGCTCGAGCTGTACCACGCGGCGGATCGCATGGCCGTGGCCGAGCAGGTTGCGCTGATCCCGGTCGCGTACGGGCGGAGCACCGCGATCGTGAAGCCGCGCGTGCG
>CAZBYA010000019.1:0-38648 GCA_964496175.1 uncultured Gaiellales bacterium
CGTCGTCGTACTCGGCGTTCTCGGCGATGTCGCCGAACTCGCGGGCGACGCGGATGCGCTCGGCCACCTCGCGGCGCTTCTCGCCGCGCAGGTGGTCGATCTCCTGCTGGAGCTTCTTGTACCCCTCGGCTGTGAGGATGACTTCCTTCACAGGGCCTCCTGACCCGGGAAAACGGGCGGGAATGGTAGCCGGGACGTCAAGGGCGACGCAAGAGCCAGGGGCTACCATTTACGAGCCGTGAACATCGACCTGCGCGAGCACTGGTCCCTCGGCGGCGTCGAGATCCCCGGCCGCCTCGTCCTGGCGCCGATGGCCGGCGTCAGCGTCCAGGCCTTCCGGCGCCAGGGGCGCCGCTACGGGGCGAGCCTCGTCTGCTCCGAGATGGTCTCGGTGGCGGGGATCCAGCACCGCAACGAGCGGACGCTGGGGTACCTGCGCGTCGCCTCCGACGAGCACCCGCTGGCGATCCAGATCTTCGGCTCCGACCCGGCCGCGATGGCGGAGGCGGCCCGGGCGGTCGAGGCGGCAGGCGCGGACGTCGTCGACATGAACTTCGGCTGCCCGGTGCGGAAGGTGACGAAGACCGGCGCCGGCGCGTCCCTGCTCGACGACCCCGACCTCGCGTGCCGCCTCGTCGAGGCGGTGGCGGAGGCGACGCCGCTCCCCGTGTCGGTGAAGATGCGGCGCGGCGTCGAGAGCGGCTCGCGCGCCTGCCTCGACGTCGGCCCGCGGCTGGTGGAGGCGGGCGCCGCCTCGCTGACGCTCCATCCGCGCTCGGCCAAGCAGATGTACACCGGCACGGCCGACCACTCGCTGACGGCGGAGCTCGTGGCGCTCGTCGACGTGCCGGTGATCGCCTCGGGCGACGTGACGTCGCGGGCCCGGGCGCAGACGGTGCTGGCGACGACGGGCGCCGCGGCGGTGATGGTGGGCCGGGCGGCACAGGGGAACCCGTGGGTGCTGCGCGAGATCATGGGCGACGACGCGGAGCCGTCGCGCGAGGAGGTCGTCGCGGAGCTGCTGCTCTTCGTGCGCGAGACGGTGCGCGAGCTGGGCGAGCACCGGGCGCACGGGTTCCTGAAGAAGTTCTACGGGTGGTACCTCGGCCGGGGCCGCTTCCCGCGCCCGTTCAAGCAGGAGCTGGTGACGTGCGGCTCGCTCGAGGAGGTGGAGCGGCGCCTGCTGGCGGCGGCCCCGGGCGCACGCTTCGTGCTCGAGCGCCTGCTGGACGAGGTCCCGGACCCGCAGGACGAGGTGCTGCTCGACTCGCTCCCGATCTCGATCTACGGGGGCGGCTAGCGCGCCCCCGCCAGCGCGTGCAGGAAGACCGCGTCCGCCCCGCCGCCGTCCACGTCCACGCTGAGGCCGCGCAGCGACCGTGTGGCGCGCATGCGCCCGAGCTCCACGAAGCCGACCTTCTCGACCGCCTTCCTGGATGCGGTGTTCTCCTCCTCGACGGCGGTGACGATCCGCCGGAACCGGCCCTCCGCCTCGAGCCGGTCGAGGATCCCGGTCCACGCCGCGGGCGCGACGCCGCGCCCGCGGAATGCGGCGGCGGTCATCGACTCCTCCAGGCAGGTCGTGTCGTCCGGAAGCGCCAGCCAGCCGCCGCGCGCCGCGCGGAGCGGCGTGCGGCCGACGAACGTCCAGCACGAGAAGGCCGGCGCCTCGCCGTCGAGCACGAGCCACAGGCGCCCCTCGGCGCCGAGTCGGCGGCGCGCCTCCGCTCGGTCGATCGCCCAGAGCGCGTCGAGGGCGGGCAGCTCGGCCACCGTCCCCTCGACGAGCACGAGCCCCGCCGCGAGCTCGCGCCGGGGCCGCTCCCGGCCGAGCTCGAGTTGGTACCACACGTGGCTGCGCCGGTCGTGCACGCGCTCGAGGGCGAGCTCCGCGGCACGACGCCCCGTGCCGCGCACGCCGTACCGGCGGACCGCCCGGTGCACGCGTTCGAGGGCGCCCACGCTAGTGACCGGTCACGCCGAGCGGCCGTCCAGGACGGCGCACTGCGTCGGCGAGGTTCCACGCCGGGGTGCTCCGCATCGCGACGGTCAGCGGCGATGTCTTCAGCGCGAAGCGCACGCGGCCGTCGTTGCCGCCGATCGCGAACCGGGGCACGCTCATCGGAGCGCCGCGACGGAACCGGCCGGCGAGGCCGGCGCCCGCCGTGTAGCCGGCCTGCAGCGCGGCCGAGACGACGACGTCGTCCACCTCTCCGAGGGGGTAGGAGATGCTGGTGCAGCGGCCGCAGCGCCGCTCGAGGAGCGCGCGTGACTCGTGCAGCTCGCGCAGCCGCTCGTCCGCCGGGAGCCGCGAGAGCAGGCGGTGCGTGCACGAGTGGCTCCCGACCTCCCAGCCGGCGCGAGCGAGCTCGAGGAGCCCGTCCCAGTCGAGGTGCCGGCGCGGCTCCTCGGGCTCGGCGTCGCCGCCGAGCCACTCGAGCGGCCGATCGTCGCCGATGCGGTCCGTGACCGCGAAGACCGTCGCCGGCCAGCCGAGCTCGTCGAGCACCGGCTTCGCAACCGTGAGAACGGAGCGCAGGCCGTCGTCGAACGTGATCACCGCCGTCCTGCCGACGCACCGGCCAGACGCGTACTCGCGGAGCGTCACCCCGCGGTAGCCCGCGCGCGCCAGCCTGCCGAGCTGGCGCGCGAAGACCTCGGGCGCCACGGCGAGATCGTTCGACCAGCTGTCGGTGACCGCGTGGTACGCCAGGACGGTCGCCCGCGCCATGCGCGCGAGGTTTCCGACGGCGCGGCCTCCGAAACCGCGCCGCTCAGGACCGGTTCCGCTCCCAGACGATGCGCAACCCGTGGAGGGTGAGCTCGGCGTCGACGGCGGTGATCGTTCGCGAGTGCGGCGCGATCAGGTCGGCGAGGCCGCCGGTCGCCACCACCGGTGCGTCCGCCGCACCGAGCTCGTCGCGGATCCGGTCGACGATCGCGTCCACCTGGCCGGCGAACCCGTAGACGAGGCCCGACTGGAGCGCCGCCGTGGTCGTCTGGCTGATCACCCGCTCCGGCGCCTCGAACGGCACCTTCGGCAGCCGCGCCGCGCGCGCGAACAGCGCGTCCATCGAGACCTCCACTCCCGGCGCCAGCACCCCCCCGGCAAAGTCGCCCTCGGCGTTGACGATGTCGAAGTTCGTCGACGTGCCGAAATCGACGACGACGCACGGCGCGCCGTGCCGCTCGCGCGCGGCGACGGCGTTCGCGATCCGGTCGGCCCCCACCTCGCGCGGGTCGTCGTAGCGGATCTTCACGCCCGTCGACACGCCCGGCCCGAGCACGAGCAGGTCGGCGCCCGCCCAGCGCTCGGCGAACTGCTCGTACTCCCGCACGAGCGGCGGCACCGACGAGCAGAGCACGATCCCCTCGAGCGCGTCGAGCTCGACGAACGCACGCAGCACGACGGCCAGCTCGTCGGCCGTCTGCGTGGGCACGGTGCCGATGCGGAACTGCTCGCCGAGCCGCGCGCCGTCGAATAGCCCGAACACCGTCTGGGTGTTCCCGACGTCGATCGCGAGCAGCATGGGACGGGACGCTACAGGTCTTCGATCTCGCTGCGGCCTTCGCCGATGCGCTTCGCGAGCGCCTCCGGCGTCAGCACCGGCTCGTCGCCCTCGCCGCGCAGCTCCTCGATCGTCACGTCGCTCGACGTGTAGACCTCGGCGCGCGGGATCATCCGCGTCGGCCGGTTCTTGTCCCACACCCACACGTCCTCCATCTTCAGGTGGAAGAACGGGTAGCTGGGCTGCGGGACGTACTGGAAGTCGAGCGTGTTGCAGAGGTACGTCGCGTCCTGGGTGAGGACGCAGTACCGGAAGAGGCTGAAGACGGCGCTGTACTCCTTCTTCAGCCGCAGCTCGGCTTCCGCCTCGTACTCGTCGAGCTCGTCGAGGTGGCTCACCCGGCGGATTGTAGCCCCGCCAGGGCTTCCCGCACTGTGCCGTTTCCGGGGATTTTCAGTGCCGGGACGAGCTCGGCCAGCGGCTCCAGGACGAAGATGCGCTCCGCGAGCCGCGGGTGTGGGACGGTCAGGCCCGGCTCGTCGATCTCCGCCTCGCCGTAGAGGAGCAGGTCGAGGTCGATCGTGCGCGGCCCGTACCGGGGCCCCGTGCGCTCGCGGCCGAGCCGCCGCTCCACGTCGAGCAGCCGCTCGAGCAGCGGGCGCGCCTCGAGCGTCGTCTCGAGCTCGGCGACGGCGTTCAGGAAGCGCGGCTGGTCCTCGTAGCCCCACGGCTCCGTCTCCCGCAGCCGCGAGAGGCGCGTCGCGCCGATCAGCGCGGCCGCGCGCCGGATCGTCGCCTCGCGGTCGCCGAGGTTCGCGCCGAGCCCGACGTACGCGAGCGTCACGGGCGCTCGACGGTGACCGCCGCGAAGTCGACGGTGAGCCCCGCCGGCTTCACCTGCGGCTTGCGGATCCGCAGCTTCAGGTGCAGCGGCTGGAACTGCTCCATCAGCCGGTCGGCGAGCACGTTCGCGAGCGCCTCGATCAGGTCGAAGCGGCGCTCGCTCGAGATCTCGCGGATCACCGCGGCGACGTGCGAGTAGTCGATCGCGTCGTCGAGCCGGTCGGTGACGCCGCGGTCGCCGACGTCCAGCTCGACGTCGTACAGGAACAGCTGCCCGAGCCGCTTCTCCTCCTCCTCGACGCCGTGGTAGCCGAAGACGTGCAGGCCCTCGAGCGAGATGATCACGCGCCGACCACCGC
This sequence comes from uncultured Gaiellales bacterium, assembly GCA_964496175.1. Taxonomy (GTDB): domain Bacteria; phylum Actinomycetota; class Thermoleophilia; order Gaiellales; family Gaiellaceae; genus PALSA-600. The sequence continues at coordinate 4,712 of CAZBYA010000019.1, forward strand.
CTTCGCCGCGGCGAGCGCCTCGACGTGCTCGCGGACGTCGTGCACGCGGAGGATCGTCGCACCCCGGTCGTACGCCGAGACGGCCGCACCGACGGACGCGGCGGCGGTCCCGGTCGTCGCCGCCGGGTCGCCGAGGATCTTCCCGAGCGAGCTCTTGCGCGAGAAGCCGACGACGAGCGGGCGGCCGAGCGCCGCGAGCTCGTCGAGCCGCCGCACCAGCTCGAAGTTGTGCTCGACGGTCTTGCCGAAGCCGATCCCCGGGTCGAGGCAGACGAGCTCCTCCCGCACGCCCTCGCGCACCGCGAGCTCGAGCCGCTCCTCGAGGAACCGCTTCACCTCGTCGACGACGTCGTCGTAGCGCGGGTCGACCTGCATCGTCCGCGGCTCGCCGAGCATGTGCATCAGACAGAGGTAGCAGCCTGCGTCCGCGACGACGCCCGCGAGCTCCGGGTCCGCGCGCAGCGCCGTCACGTCGTTCACCAGCTCGACGCCGAGCTCCAGTGCCCGCCGTGCGACCGCGGCCTTCGACGTGTCGATCGAGACCGGCGCTCCGGCCAGGTCGGCCAGCACCGGCTCGACGCGGCGCAGCTCCTCGGCGGCGTCGACGCCGCTCGAGCCGGGCCGCGTCGACTCGCCGCCGACGTCGACGATCGCGGCGCCCGCCTCGAGCATCCCCCAGGCCGCCGTCACCGCCGGCTCGACGCGCAGGTGCACGCCGCCGTCCGAGAACGAGTCGGGTGTGACGTTGATCACGCCCATCACGGACGGGCGCGGGAAGCGCTCCTCGATCGGGGGCCGCAGCGGCATGTCCCGGATACTCTGCTCCGCCGGCGCGCGCGGCGCCAGTACGCTGCGCGCGTGAGCACGAGGCGCGTGATCGTCGCGACGGCGGAGTCGCTGGGCGAGTCGCCGTTCTGGCCGACGGCGGCGACGGTCGCGGCGGCGGCCCTCTACGCCGACCTGCCGGCGCGCTTCATCGCAGGCCCGTCCGCCGGCGCGTTCTCGATCGTGCGCTGGGTCGTGCCCGCCCTGACGGTGCTCGTGCTCGTGGTGCTGCTCGCGAGCGCGCCGGGCGGCGCGCTGATGGAGAGGCTCGGGTGGCACGGTCACGAGCTGCACGTGACGCGCCGCTGGCTCTCGCTGGCGATGATCGCGGTCGTCAGCGCGGCGAACGCCGCCTCGATCGTCCTCCTCGTGCACCTGCTCGTGAACGGCGCCGCGGCCAACGCCGCCACGCTGCTGCGCGCGGCCCTGCACATGTGGGTCGTGAACGTCCTCCTGTTCGCGCTCTGGTTCTGGCAGCTCGACGGCGGCGGCCCGGCCGCGCGGCCGGGCTGCGACCCCGCCTCCCGCGACTTCCTCTTCCCGCAGCAGTCGGACGCCGCGCTCCAGGAGAGCGGCTGGCGGCCGATGTTCCTCGACTACCTCTACCTGTCGTTCACGAACGCGACCGCCTTCAGCCCGACGGACGCGATGCCGCTCAGCCGCTGGGCGAAGATGCTGATGCTCGTCGAGTCCGCCATCAGCCTCTCGCTCGGCGTGATGGTCGTCGCGCGCGCGGTGAACATCCTCAAGTAGCGGAGGATTCGGCGGCGGCACGGCGTGGCATCTGATCCCCGTGCCGCCGCGCGCTCGTCGGGGAGATGGCGACTGGGACGCCCAGGTCGCCGCTGCCCGCGCGCGCAGGCAGCGGCGGCGGCGCCGAGCGACGCGCGGCTCGTCCCGCCGCGGCAGGCGCCTCGGCGCGGCGCTGGTGGTCGTGCTCGCCGCCGTGGCGTGCGCGGTCGTGATCGGCGCGGCGGTCGCGCCGGCCGTGATCGAGACGCAGTGCAGCCTGTCGTCGCTGAAGCCGCTCAGCATCGGCACGAACTCGTTCGTCGCGGCCGCCGACGGCTCGTTCCTCGGCACGATCCCGGCGAAGCAGAACCGCGAGCTGCTGTCGCTCGCCCAGATGTCCCCGTGGCTGCCGAAGGCGACGGTGGCGATCGAGGACCACCGCTTCTGGCAGCACGGCGCGCTCGACTACATGGGGATCGTGCGGGCGGCGTTCGCCGACCTCACGAGCGGCCGTGCGGCGCAGGGCGCGTCGACGCTCACGCAGCAGCTGGCGCGGAACCTCTACATCGCGAACCCGTCGCAGACGATCGGGCGCAAGCTGAAGGAGGCGTGCCTCGCGCTGCGCCTCGCGCAGAAGCTGACGAAGCGCCAGATCCTCGACGAGTACCTGAACGTCGTCTACTACGGCAACCAGGCGTACGGCGTGGCCGCGGCCGCCGAGACGTACTTCTCGAAGCCGGCGTCGCAGCTGAACGTCGCCCAGGCGGCGCTGATCGCGGGGCTGCCGCAGGCGCCGTCGGTCTACGACCCGCTGCACGACCCGCAGGCGGCGCTCGCCCGCCGGAACGAGGTGCTGAAGGCGATGCGGGACAACGGCTACCTGACGCAGGCCGCCTGGAGCTGGGCGACGCGGCGGCCGCTCGGCCTCCAGCCGGGGACGCTCTTCACGACGATCAAGGAGCCGTACTTCTTCGGCTACGTCGAGCAGCAGCTCGTCTCGCAGTACGGGCAAGGGCTCGTCGAGGACGGCGGACTGCGCGTGCAGACGACGATCGACCTGCGCCTCCAGCGGCTCGCGCAGCGGGTGATGGCGTCGTACCTGCACTCGCGCTCCGACCCGGCGAGCGCGCTCGTCGCGATCGACCCGCGCGACGGCAAGGTGCGGGCGATGGCGGTGGTCGTCCCGAGCGGCGAGCGCCTCCAGTTCAACCTGGCGACGCAGAGCGGCCGCCAGGCCGGCAGCGCGTTCAAGCCGTTCACGCTCGCGACCGCCCTGGAGCAGGGCATCTCGCTCTACTCGTACTGGTACGGGCCGCCGCAGATCGTCATCCCGGACCCCCGGTGCATGGACGGCTACAGCCAGCCGTGGGCGCCGCACAACAACGCCGACGAGGCCGCCGGCACGATGAACCTGATCAACGCGACCGCCAACTCGGTGAACACGATCTTCGCGCAGCTCGTGTCGAAGGTCGGCCCCGACGCGGTCGTACGGATGGCGCACCGGCTGGGCATCGACACGAACCTGAAGTCCGTCTGCTCGATCACGCTCGGCACGCAGCCCGTCAACCCGCTCGAGATGACGACCGCGTACGCGACGCTCGCCGACCGGGGCCTGCGGCATGCGCCCCAGGCGGTCGAGGCGGTGCTGACCGCGCGCGGGAAGGTCGTGCCGTACCGGTCACCGCAGCCGGCGCAGGCGGTGTCGCAGCAGATCGCCGACGAGGTCACCTACGCGCTCGAGGCGGTGACGCAGGTCGGCACCGGCACCGCCGCCGCGATCGGCCGCCCGATCGCGGGCAAGACCGGCACCGCGGAGCAGTACGCCGACGCCTGGTTCTGCGGCTACGTCCCGCAGCTGACGACCTGCGTCTGGGTCGGCTACCCGCACGGCGAGGTGTCGATGAACGACGTCGAGGGGTACGCGCCGGTCTACGGCGGCACGATCCCCGCACGCATCTGGCACGACTTCATGGCGGGCGCGCTCTGGCACACGCCGGTGCAGAACTTCGTCACGCCCACGATCGCGCAGCCGTCGTACTCGTACTCGCCGACCCCCTCCTACTCGCCGACCACCACCTCCTCGGCGACGACGACCACGCCGGCGCCGACGACGACCACGGCGCCGACCACGACGATCACGGGCCACTGAGCCGGCGGCGATCGGGCCCGCGAGCTAGTAACAGACTGTTACAAGCTCGGCCCCGGCAGCGCACCCCGCCTGCGGGGACTTCGTGACAGTCTGTTACGAAGTTCGCGCTACGAGGCTTCGGGCTCGGGCGGCTGCATCGCGGCGCCGCCCGGCAGCGGGAACGGCCGCGGCTTCACCTGCGGGCGCCGCTGCGGCTCCGTCGCGGGCGCCGTCGGCGGCTCCGTCGGCTCCGGCGGGAACACGGCGTCCTCCGACTCGCCCGCCAGCAGCCGCTCGAACTGCTCGCGGTCGATCGTCTCGCGCTCGATCAGGATCTGCGAGATCCGGTGCAGGTCGTCGATGTGGTCGCGCAGCACGCGCACCGCGATGTCGTGGCCCTCCTCGATGATCCTGCGGATCTCGTCGTCGATCTCGCGGGCGACCTCCTCCGAGTAGTCCGGCTCCGCGCCCATCTCGCGGCCGAGGAACGGCATGTCGTGGTTCCGGCCGAGCACGCGCGGCCCGAGCTTCTCGCTCATGCCGAAGCGCATCACCATCGCCTTCGCGGTCTGCGTCACCTTCTCGATGTCGTTCGACGCGCCCGTCGTGATCTCGTTGAAGACGATCTCCTCCGCGGCGCGGCCGCCCATCGTCATCGCGATCTGCTCGAGCAGCGCCTTGCGCGTCGTCAGGTAGCGGTCCTCGGTCGGCAGCGAGATCGTCAGGCCGAGCGCCTGGCCGCGCGAGACGATCGTGATCTTGTGCACCGGGTCGGTGTTCTCGAGGAAGTGGCCGACGAGCGCGTGGCCCATCTCGTGGTACGCGGTGATCCGCTGCTCCTTCTCGGAGAGCAGGCGCGCCTTCTTCTCGGGCCCGGCGATCACGCGCATGATCCCTTCCTCGAGCTCCTCCTGCTCGATCACCTTCTTGCCTCGCCGCGCCGCGAGCAGCGCCGCCTCGTTGACGAGGTTGCGCAGGTCGGCGCCGGTGAAGCCGGGCGTCCCGGCGGCGAGCGAGTCGAGGTCGATCGCCGAGGCCAGCGGCTTGCCCTTCGAGTGCACCTCGAGGATCTTGCGGCGGCCGTTGCGGTCGGGGCGGTCGACGACGATCTGCCGGTCGAAGCGCCCCGGGCGGAGCAGCGCCGGGTCGAGGATGTCAGGCCGGTTGGTGGCGGCGATCAGGATGATGTTGTCCTTCATCTCGAAGCCGTCCATCTCGACGAGCAGCTGGTTGAGCGTCTGCTCGCGCTCGTCGTGGCCGCCGCCGAGGCCCGCGCCGCGGTGGCGGCCGACGGCGTCGATCTCGTCCATGAAGACGATGCACGGCGCCGCCTGCTTCGCCTGCTCGAACAGGTCGCGCACGCGGGAGGCGCCGACGCCGACGAACATCTCGACGAAGTCGGAGCCCGAGATCGAGAAGAAGGGCACGCCCGCCTCGCCGGCGACGGCGCGCGCGAGCAGCGTCTTGCCGGTGCCGGGCGGGCCGTAGAGCAGCACGCCCTTCGGGATCGACGCGCCGAGCGCCTGGAACTTCTTCGGGTTCTCGAGGAACTCCTTGATCTCCTGGAGCTCCTCGACGGCCTCGTCGACGCCGGCGACGTCCTTGAAGCCGATCTTCGGCGAGTCCGGCGCCATCCGCTTCGCGCGTGACTTGCCGAAGCTCATCACCTTGGAGCCGCCGCCCTGCACCTGGTTCATCAGGAAGATCCAGAAGCCGATCAGGAGCAGGAACGGCAGGAACGACCCGATCAGCGCCGTCCACGAGAAGCCGCCCGTCCCCTTCGAGTTCCAGAGAACGCCCTGCTTGTCGAGGATTGACTGGATCTGCGCCGCGGCGGGGTCGCCCGGGTAGTGGACGGTCGCGCTCGTCCCGTCCGTCAGCTTCACGTTCAGCTGGTACTTGCTCGGCGTGAAGTCGACCTCCTTGATGCTCTGCGGGCTCGTCCGCACGATCGAGAGCACCTGCGAGGTGGTGAGGCTCTTCGAGTGGCTGCTCTTCGGGATCAGCGTCTGGCTGGCGAGCCAGACGAGCAGGACGATCACGATGAGCGGGAAGAAGGCGCTGCGGAAGAAGCGATTCACGGGGATTCTGGCCTCAGCGTAGCGGGGTGGGTCCGGCTTGGGTCACTGGGATAACCGTCCCGTAACAGGAATCGGTTACGCCCCTTCCGGCATCAGATCGGGGTGCAGGACGCCGACATACGGCAGATTTCGGTATCGCTCGGCGAAATCCAGCCCGTAGCCGATCACGAACTTGTTCGGGATCTCGAAACCGACGTAGCGCACCGGCACGTCGATCTCACGGCGCTCCGGCTTCGTCAGCAGCGCGCAGATCTCCAGGCTCTCGGGCTCGCGTGACTCGAGGTTCCTGAGCAGGTACGAGAGCGTCAGGCCGGAGTCGATGATGTCCTCGACCACCAGCACGTGCCGGCCTTCGATGTTGATGTCGAGGTCCTTGAGGATGCGCACGACGCCGGAGGAGTCGGTCGAGGCGCCGTAGCTCGAGATCGCCATGAAGTCGATCTCGCACGGCACCGTCAGCGACCGCATCAGGTCGGCCATGAAGAAGACCGCGCCCTTGAGCACCCCGACGAGCAGCAGCTCGCGGCCGGCGTAGTCCTCGGAGAGCTCGCGGCCGAGCTCGCGGATGCGCCCCTGGAGGCGCTCCTCCTCGATCAGCACCTCGCCGACCCCGGCTTCGAGCTCAGTCGCCGACACGACGCGCGCGCACCCCCTCCGCCTCGACGATCCCGGGCACCGCGACGACCTCGTCGCCACGCACCACGAGGGGCCAGCCTTCGCGGTCGGAGCGCGGGATCTTCGCGTCGACGAACACGTCCTGGATCTTCCTCGACCGTCCGGCGAGCCGGTCGCCCGGCCGCCACCCCCGTACCTTAAGGCCTGGCAGCTCCGACTCGATCCGCCAGGGGCCCCACGCCACCTCGCCGTGCAGCTCGACCGGGCCGTGCTCGAGCCAGAGCCGGTCGTGCTCGCGGACGGCCTGGACGCCGCCGCCGAGCTCGACCCGCTTCGACCCGACCGGCGAGGAGATCAGCTGCTCGAGCGCGGGCGGCAGCGTCCGGCGCTCCTCGAGCAGGCGCAGCACGTTCTGGCGCGCGCCCGGATGGATCTGCTCGAGCACCGGCACGAGCTCGCGGCGGATCAGCCCGCGCAGCGTGTCCTCGTTGGTCGAGTCGGTGCGCCACTCGAGCCCGCGCTCGCGGCAGAACGCCTCGGTCTCCTCGCGCCACACGCAGAGGAGCGGCCGCACGACGCCGTCCTCGCGCCGCACCTTGATCCCCTTGGGCCTGCCGCTCGCGGCGATCCGGTAGAGGATCGTCTCGACCTGGTCGGAGAGCGTATGGCCCGTCGCGCGCAGCCGGTCGGCGTGGAACGAGTAGCGAACGTCGCGCAGCTCGGCCTCGTTGTGGCAGCGCGCCCCCGCCTCGACCACCTCCGCGCCGAAGCGCTCCTCGCACCAGCGCGCGTCGGCCTCCGACTCCTCCTCGCGCAGGCCGTGGTCGACGTGCAGCGCCGAGACGCGGTAGCCCAGCTCGTCGAGCGCGTGGTAGAGGCAGGTCGAGTCGGCGCCGCCGGAGACGAGGCAGAGCACGTCGCCGCCCGGCTCGATCAGGTCGTGCCGGCGGATGTGCTGCTCGATCCGCGCCAGGACGTCCAGACGCGCATTACAGCAGGTCCGTGACCGGGCAGCCGGCCGCCGACAGCCCCGTCCGCGCCTCCCGCAGGACGTCCTGGACGCGGGCGCCGATGCTGTAGGCGGCGAGCATCTCGCGGCCGGCGCCCCGCCCCGCGGCCCGGGCGCGCACGGCGGCGGCGTACGCCCGGAACATCGCCGGCGCGTACCGCCGCACCGTCTGGAGCGACGCGTCGGCGGGCGCCGTCTGCTCGACGGCCTGGGCGGCCGTGTCGGCGGCGTCGATCACCTCCCCCGGCCTCGCGTCCCCGGCGAGGTAGTCGCTCCCGTACATGCCGACGGCGGTTAGCTGGACGCGGTAGACGTCGAGGAACTCCTGGTCGACGAGGCCGCAGCTGTGCGCGACGGCGCCGCGGGCGGCCGGGCGCGCCGCCGCGCCGACCACCGCTACGACTGCCGCCAGGACGAGCAGCAGGACCCCGATGCGGAGCATCCGCCGTCTCATCGGCCGCGCGGCGCGGCCGCCCGTATCCCTTAGAAGAGGATGCTCCGGTACTCGAGGGCCCGTCGCATCCCGATCGCGTCGTAGAGGGCGATCGCGGGCGCATTGTCGGTGCGGACGAACAGCGTCACGAGCGGCGTGGTGGCGAGCAGGAGCCGGATCAGGTCGCGCATGCCGCGGGCGCCGAAGCCCCGGCCCCGCGCCTCGGGGTCGACCCACACCTGCTGCACCTGCGCCGCCCCCGCCGTCCACGCCGACACCTCGGCCTTGAAGAGCACGACGTCGTCCTCGAGCCAGAGCCAGGAGCGGCCCTCGTCGATCTGCGCCGACGTGCGCCAGCGGAACCCCTCGGCGTCGCGCTCGAGCGGGTCGACGCCGAGCTCGAGCTGGTGCGCGGCGGCGCACGCGGGCAGCAGTCGGTCGAGGTCGGACGGCAGGGCGGGCCGCAGCCCCGTCCCGCCCGGCGGCGGCGGCACGTCCGCGACGTAGACCGGCTGCCCGGGCCGGTCCTCGCGCGGCCGCGGCAGCCACCGCCGCGCCCCGGCCCAGAGCGCGCCGACGGCGCCCGCCTCGCCGATCAGCATGCGCGACTCGCCGCGGGCGGCGGCGCGCCCGAACTCCTCGCAGCCCTCGCCGGACGGGACCAGGTTCGCGCCGACGTGGCAGAGCGCGCGCAGCGATCCGTCCGGCCCGGGAAGCGCGAGGAAGCGGCCGAGCCCCCGCCGCGCGACGTCCTCGAGGAAGACGCGCTCGACCGGGTCGCGGGCGCAGTACTCGAGCACCTGCTCGCGGGTGGGCTCGATCGCGGGCATCGCGTGACCTTCTATACAGTCATTGGCCGTGCCGATCCACGTTCGCGCCGAGCCGGGCCAGTACGCAGAGGCGGTGCTGCTGCCGGGCGACCCCCTCCGCGCCACGTACATCGCCGAGACGTACCTCGAGGAGGTCGAGCAGCGGAACGCCGAGCGCGGCCTGCTCGGCTACACCGGCACGTACAAGGGCAAGCCGGTCTCGGTGCAGGGCACGGGCATGGGCTGCCCCGGCGCGACGATCGTCTTCGAGGAGCTCGTCCAGCTCGGCTGCAAGAAGCTGATCCGCGTCGGCACCTGCGGCGGCCTGCAGCCGCACCACGCGCTCGGCGACCTGATCGTCGCGCTGACGGCGGTGCCGGCCGACTCGACGGCGATGCACCTGGTCGCGAACGAGCCGCACTGCCCGACGGCGTCCTGGAGCCTGATCCACGAGGCCGTCCACGTGGCGAAGCAGCAGGACCAGCCCCTGCACGTCGGGCCGATCGTCTCGAGCGACCTCTTCTACAACCCGCACGAGGGCCAGTACGAGCGGTGGTCGGCGCGCGGTGTCCTCGCGGTCGAGATGGAGGCTGCGGCGCTCTTCACGGTCGCAGCGATCCGCGGCGTCGAGGCGGCCTGCCTGCTCACGGTCAGCGACATCGTCGTCGAGGGCATCTTCACGCGCATCAGCGACGAGGAGCTGCGCGCGGCCGTCGACCGGATGACGCGGATCGCGCTCGACGTGGCGATCGCCGATTAGCGCGCCGGGAAGCACCGTCTTCCTGGTCAACCCGGCGTCGGACAACGGCGCCACGGGCAGGCGCTGGCCCGCGCTCGCGCACCGCGCCGCCCTGCTCGGGCTCGAGGGCGAAACGCGCTTCTCCGAGCGGCCGGGCCACCTGATCGAGCTCGCGCGCGACGCCGTCGCCGGCGGCGCGGAGCTCGTGGTCGCGGTCGGCGGCGACGGCACGCTGAACGAGGTCGTGAACGGGATCGCGGGCCGGGACGTCGACCTGGCGACGATCGCGCTCGGCACCGGGATGGACTTCGTGCGCACGTACGGCATCCCGACGCGCTTCGACGACGCGGTCCGCGTGGCGGTCGACGGCCGGCCGCGCACGATCGACGCCGGCCGCGTCCACCATCGCACGTGGGGCGGCGAGGAGGCCGAGCGCTGGTTCGCGAACGTCGGCTCCGTCGGCATGAGCGGCGCCGTCGCGCAGCGGGCGAACGGCATGTCGAAGGCGCTCGGCGGCCGGGCGACCTTCTTCTACGCGCTGACGCGGGTCTTCTTCGAGTGGCAGAACACCGAGGTCGTCGTGCGCCTCGACGGCGCCGAGCGTCGCGGGCGGATGCACGACGTGATCGTCGCGAACGGCGTCTGGCACGCCGGCGGGATGAAGCTGGCCCCCGACGCGCAGCCGGACGACGGCGCCTTCGACGTCGTGCTGATCGGCGACGTCTCGAAGGCGGACTTCCTGACGACGGCGCCGAAGCTCTACTCGGGCCGCCACCTGGCGCACCCGAAGGTCGACGTCGTGCGCGCGAGTCGCGTCGAGGTGGACGCAGCGGAGCGGCTGCCGATCGAGGTCGAGGGCGAGCAGGTGGGGACGACGCCGGGGACGTTCGAGGTCGTGCCGGGCGCGCTGCGCGTGCGCGTGCCCGCCTAGGACTTCTTCGCGGTCGTCTTCTTCGCGCTCGACGTCTTCCGGCTCGCGGACGGCTTCCGGGCCTGCCCCTCGAGCTTGGCGAGGCGCCGCTCGAGCTGGGCGAGGCGCTTCTCCATCGCCTCGAGGCCGCGCACGCGCTTCGAGAGGTCGTCGACGCGGTCCTTGAGCTGGGCGGCGCCCTGGAGCAGGCGCGACGCGGTCGGGTTGTGCGCGGCCTTGCCGAGCACCTCCTCGCCGAGCGACGCGAGCTGGGAAAGCGGGTTCTTCGACATTGGCTTCCTTTCTCCGGTCACGGCCGAATTATCACCGGCGTCCCGGCGACGGCCCAGCGGAAGACCTTCCGCACGGTGTCGTTCGGCAATCGGATGCACCCGTTCGAGACGGCGCGGCCGATCGACCAGGGCTCGTCGGTGCCGTGGATCCCGATCGGACCGCCCTGCGCCCAGCCGGTCAGCACGTTCGAGTACGCGGAGACGCCGATCGCGTCGGGGCCGTACGGCCCCGCGGGATCCGTCGGGACGAGGCGCTGGTCGACGTAGAAGCGGCCGGTCGGGGTCGGCGTCGCGGGCGAGCCGACCGCGACCGTCGCGCGCAGCCGAGGGCGGCCGTGGAGGTAGAGCGTGAGGCGGCGCGTCGAGACGTCGACCACGATCCGCGCCGCCACGGGCTGGACGGCCAGCACGGGGGCGCGGACGAAGCCGGTGACGCCGTTCGGCCGGAGCGGCAGCTCCACGCGGTACCAGGTGCGCGAGCAGTCGCGCGCGACCACGGCGCCGAGGATCCCGAACACCGTCGGGTAGCCGTTCACGTTCGTCGCGCCGAAGCGCGCGACCACGCCGCGGCCGGGCCGGCGGTACGCGACCGCTCCGGCGGCCGCGACGCCCGCGAAGGCGCGGTGGGCGGAGCCGAGCGGGACGACCGTCCCCGCCGTGCAGCGCGGGACGTGCGCCGCGGCGAGCACGGCGCGCCGGACGTGGCCGGCGCACCCGGCCAGCGCGAGCACCAGGACGGCCGCGGCGATTCGCCTCACGGAGGGAGAACGCGCGACGGGCGCCGCCGGTCGCGCCCGTACCCTTGGCGGCGTGATCGTCGCGCACCTCGACCTGGACGCGTTCTTCGCCGCCGTCGAGGAGCTGGAGGACCCGAGCCTGCGCACCGTGCCGCTCGTCGTCGGCGGCGACCCGCACGGCCGCGGGGTGGTCGCCACCGCCAACTACGTCGCGCGCTCGTTCGGCATCCGCTCGGCGATGTCGTGCGCGGAGGCGCTCCGTCGCTGCCCGCACGCGACGTTCGTGCGGCCGCGGCACGCGCTCTACAAGGACTACTCCCGCGAGGTGTGGTCGACGGTGCGCGAGATCGTCCCGACGGTCGAGCAGGCCGGGATCGACGAGGGCTACCTCGACCTGGGCGAGGTGGCGCCCGTCTTCGACGACGCCCGCGCGCTCGCGGAGGCCGTGCAGGCGGTCGTGCGCGCGCGCACGCGCCTCTCCTGCTCCCTCGGCGTCGCGACCTCGAAGGTGGTCGCGAAGGTCGCCTCCGACCGCCGCAAGCCGGGCGGCCTGACCGTCGTCCGCCCGGGCCGCGAGGCGGCCTTCCTGGCGCCGTTCCCGATCCGCCTGCTGCCGGGCGTCGGCCCCCGCGCCGAGGCGCGGCTCGCGGCCGCCGGCGTGACGACGATCGGCGCGCTCGCCGCGCTCGACGACCGGGCGCTCCGGCTGCTGGCGCCCGGCAAGGTCGGGCGCGAGCTGCGCGACCGGGGGCGCGGCATCGACCCGCGGCCGCTCGAGGTCTCGACCGAGCGGATCTCGATCTCGTCGGAGGAGACGTTCCCGCGCGACGTCTCCGACCGGGAGCGGCTGCACGACGAGCTGCGGCGGATGGCCGACGGCCTCGCGGAGCACCTGCGCGCCCGCGGGCAGGTGGCGCGGACGGTGACGACGAAGCTCCGCTACCCCGACTTCTCGATCCGGACGCGCTCGACGTCGCTGCCGGTGGGGACCGACGACGCCGCCCGGATCGGCGAGCTCGCGTGCGCCCTGCTCGACCGCGCCCTCGCCGACCGCTCGGGGCCCCTCCGCCTGGTCGGCGTCGGCGTCTCCGGGCTCCAGGAGCACGTGCAACTTTCGCTCGCGGGAGTCGTCTAACCCTTCGCCGAATCTTCTCGGGAAATTCACCCTTCCGAAGGTGACGAAGTCCCGACCGCCCTCTACGCTGGGAAGTGAGATGAGCATGCGGCAGTCTCCGAAGATGCACGAGCACGTGGCGAAGCGCGTGCACGTGCTGTTGCAGCGTGCCGGCGTCCCCTACGAGATCGAGCAGCAGGTCTGTGCCGACTGCCGCCGGGTCCTCGAGGAGAAGCCGGTCAAGCGCGCGGCTGCTTAGCTGCGCAACGCTGCGGGCGCCCCGGCCGGCACCGCCGGCCGCGCGGGCGCGATCGGTCCGAGCCGGCGGTAGGGCGCGCCGAGCGGCGGCCGCTCGTCCGGGTCGCCCGCGTTCGGCCAGAGCGAGCAGGCGCGCTCCGCCTGCGCCGCGATCGCCAGCGACGGGTTGACGCCGAGGTTCGCGTTCACGGCCGCGCCGTCGAGGACGTGCAGGCCCGGGGCGCCGAGGACGCGGTGGTAGCGGTCGACGACGGCGCCGACGCACGCGCCGCCGAGGATGTGGGCCGTCGTCGGCGTGCCGAGCACGACCTCGTTGATCGAGCTGCCCGCGTCGCCGCCGATCAGCTCCGCCGCGATCCGCGCCGCCTCGTTGGCGACCGGGATCCTCCCCGGCGCCGTCGAGTCGAGCGTCGTCAGCCGTCCGCCGCGCATCCGCACCCGCAGCTCGTTGTCGCGCGACTGCATCACGAGCAGGATCACCGTGCGCTCCGACCAGCGCCGCAGCCAGAGGCTGCGGGCGAAGAGGCTCGGGTGGCGCGCGGCGGCGGCGAGCCAGCGCGCCGGCCCGGGCTCGTCGAGGAGGATCGTCCCGAGCAGCCCCATCAGGTTCGAGCCACGGCCGTAGCGCACGGGCTGGACGTGCGTGTCGCCGATGCGGATCATCGACGTGATCGCGACGCCGCGCGAGTAGTCGACCGCCGCGCGCCGCGCGCTCGCGCCGACGATCACCTCGGAGTTGGTGCGGACGCCGTCGCCCACGCGCGCGCCGCCGAGCCCGGAGCGGAAGAGGAGCCGCAGCGTGCCGAGCACGCCCGCCGCCAGGACGACCTCGCGCGCCCGGTACGTGCCGCGGCTCGTCTCCAGCTCCCACCCGGGTCGCAGCCGGCGCACCGTCGTCTCCGCGACGACGTCCGCGCCGGCGCGCTCGGCGAGCCACAGGTAGTTGCGGTCGAGCGAGTTCTTCGCGCCGCGGCGGCAGCCCGTCATGCAGGCGCCGCGCAGGTCGCAGCCGTTCCGGAGCGGGCCGGCGCCGCCGAAGTACGGGTCGACGCCGTCCTCGCCGAACCACACGCCGACCGGCGTCGGCTCGAACGAGTCGGCGACGCCCAGTCGCTCGGCGATCCCGCGCAGGACGTCGTCCGCCGGCGTGTCGCCGGCGAAGCGCTCGACGCCGAGCATGCGGCGCGCCTGGTCGTACCACGGCCGCAGCTCGTCGGCCCAGTCGTCGTCGCGCCACACCGATGCCGGCGGCTCGTAGAGGGTGTTCGCGTAGACGAGCGAGCCGCCGCCGACACCGGCGCCCGACAGTACCAGCACGTCGCGCAGCGGCGTGATGCGCTGGATGCCGCGGAGGCCGACGCGCGGCGCCCAGAGGTAGTCGCGGACGCGCCAGCTGGTCCGCGGCAGCTCCTCCGGCGCGAAGCGGCGGCCCTCCTCGAGCACCGCGACGCGGTACCCCTTCTCGGCGAGCCGCAGCGCGGCGACGGCGCCGCCGAAGCCGCTGCCTACGACGACGACGTCGAAAGCTCGCTCGCGCACGCAGCGAGTATCTCGCCGGCGGCCCCGCGCAGCACGAGCTGCGCGTCGCCGTCGTACGGCGTCGGCTCGCGGTTGACGATCGCGAGCTCCCCGCCGTGGGCGAGCGTCTCCTCCGGCAGACCGGCGACGGGCCAGACCTCGAGCGAGGAGCCGACGACGAGCAACAGCGCCGCCTCGCGGGCGAGCGCGGTCGCCCGCTCGATCGCCGCGGCCGGCAGCAGCTCGCCGAACATCACCACGTCGGGCTTGAGGACGGCGCCGCAGCCGGGGCAGCGCGGTAGCGGCAGGTCGAGCTCGTGGCGCGGCACGACCGTCCCGCAGCTCAGGCAGCGCGCCTGGGCGATCGTCCCGTGCACCTCGACCACGTCCGTCGACCCGGCGGCGGCGTGGAGGCGATCCACGTTCTGCGTGATCACCGCGCGGAGCAGCCCGGCCCGCTCGAGGTCCGCCAACGCGCGGTGCGCGGGGTTCGGGCGCGCCTCGGCGAGCACGCCGAGGCGGAGCGCGTAGAACTCCCAGACCCGCTCCGGGTCGCGGTGGAACGCCTCGATCGACGCGACCTCGTAGGGGTCGAAGCGCTCCCAGATGCCGCCCGCACTGCGGAAGTCCGGGATGCCGCTCTCCGTGGACACGCCGGCGCCGGTCAGCGCGACGCACGGCTGCTTCGCGCGGATCAGTTCTGCGAGCATTGCCGCTCCGTGCACGGGTTCAGTTTCGCAACCGACGTGAAGGTGCGCTTCGCGGAGACCGACGCGCAGGGGATCGCCCACAACGCGAACTACGCCGTCTGGTTCGAGGTCGCGCGCGTCGAGTACCTCGAGCGCTACGCCGGCGGCTACCAGCGGCTCCGCGACCTCGGCATCGAGGCGCTCGTGCTCGAGGCCCACATCCGCTACCTCCAGCCGGCGCGCTTCGACGACCGGCTGCGCGTCCACGCCCGCTGCGTCGACGTGAAGGGCGCGCGCTTCCGCTACGAGTACGCGGTCGAGCGAGACGGCGTCGTGATCGCCGACGGCTGGACTGCACACGCGACGGTCGACGCGGAGACGCTGCGGCCGACGCGCGTGCCGACGTGGCTCCAGGACGCGATCGCTAGTGCGGAGTCGTCGCCCGCGCCGTCGTCGTAGGGGTCGCGGGCTTCTTCTTCTCCTTCGGGCCGACGCGGACGAGCTCGGGCACGGCCCGGTAGCTCGAGCTCCAGGTCTGGTCGGAGAGGAGCGCCCCGCTCGCCGAGTAGACCTTGCGCTCGACGGAGGTCGCCTGCGCCGGCACGCCGGCCTGGTCGACGACCGTCTCACCCGGCCTGAGCGACGGGTCGACCGTCTTCGAGACCGGCGCCGGCGCGACGGTGCGGAGCGGCTGCGAGATCGACACGACGCGACGGTGCTGCGGCGTGCCGTACAGCGTGACGACCAGCGACCAGGGCCCGACGAACGTCCGCAGGACGAGCCAGTGACGGGTGTCGTTGACGAACTTCAGGTCGACGTTCGGGTAGTCGACGGTCGCGTCGCGACCGAGTGGGTAGTGCGAGATGTAGAGGGCGTGGTTCGTCCGCTCGGTGATCGGCAGCCCCGCCTCGTACGCCGCGTTGAAGACCGTGGTCGAGACCTGGCAGACGCCGCCGCCGATCCCGCTCTGGAGCTCGCCGTTGACGATCACGGGTGCGACACGGAACCCCTTCGCCGGCGTGCGGGCCCCGGTCGTGCCGTTGAAGGAGAAGGTGGCGCCGGGTGCGATCAGCGCACCGTCGATCAGGTGCGCGACGAGCTGGACGTTGTGGATGCGGTTCGGATCGCCGCCGTAGATCGTCTCGTAGGTGCCGACGGCCCCGGTGATCCCCATCGCCTTCGCCTCCGCGGTCATCCGCTGCGGGGGCTCGGCGACGAGCGCGAGGCGGGCGACGCGGCGGACGGGGCGCTCCGCGGCCGCCAGCACGGCGCCGGCCGAGCGGAGCGCGTCGAGCGCGACCCCCGGCCGCGCCGGGACGACGCGGATCCCACCCGACGCCGTCACCGCGAAGCGCGCGTCCCGCGGCGCCGTGGCGACCTCGCGCTCGAGGCGCGCGAAGTAGGCGTCGGCCGCCCGCCCGGCGAAGCGCAGCGTCCCCAGGTCGAGCATCGCCGCGAGCTGCCAGCGCGGCAGTCGCAGGCGCGTCGGCCCTGCGAGCAGCGTCACCGGGGCGGAGAGGATTCGCGTCGCGCGCAGCTGCGCCGCCGCGAGCGCCGGGGCGGTGACGGCCGGCGGGTCGCTGCGCACCGGCAGCGCGACCGGCGCCCGCGAGAAGGAGGCGAGGGCGTCGACGATCGCCGTCCGCGCCGCCGCGAGGTCGAGCCGCCGGCCGGCCGCCCCCGGCAGGACCGTCACGCGCAGCCCGCGCCGGACGAGCCGCGCCGCGCGCTGCGGCGAGTCCACCGCCCGCCCGATCCGCCCGAGCTCGTAGTCGACCGCCGCCCCGTACGACGCGACCGGAGGCGAGAGCGGCTCCCCGAACAGCTGGAGGCCGAGCCGCCGGTACCCGCGCACGAGCCCGAAGCCGCCACCCTGCCGCGCGGCCGCCGCGACCGCGGCCGCCCAGTCGACGCGCACGCCGACCTCGCGCGGCGTCAGCCGGAACCTGCGCCCTGCCGCCGTGAACGTCACCGGCACGTCGGCGAGCGCCGCCGCGCGGCCCTCGAGCAGCCGCCGCGCGTTCAGGGGCGAGAGGCCGCCGACGTCGACACCGGCGATGCGCATGCCGTCGGCGAGCCGGTCGCCAGAGCCGGCGAAGAGGAGCGGCACCGCCACGAGCACGAGGGCGACAGCCCCCGCGGCGACCCCGGCGCGCGCGAGGCGCGGTCGCGCGGCGCGGCGTGCGCGGACGGCCGAGGAAGAGGCAGCCACGGCGGCCGCATGGTAGCCGGGGCTCTAGAAGACGAACAGCTCGACGCCGCCCGAGACGTTCAGCTCGATCCCCGTCACGTACGACGCGAGGTCGGAGCAGAGCCAGGCGATCGCGTTCGCGATGTCCTGCGGCTCGCCGGGCCGCTTGAAGACGGTGCGGCTCGCGATCCGCTCGTTCATCGAGGCGTTCGCCATGTGGAACGCCTCGGTGCCGATGATCCCCGGGACGATCGCGTTGCACGTGATGCCGTGGCGGCCGCCCTCCATCGCGAGCGTCTTCGTCAGGCCCAGCAGCCCCGCCTTCGTGGTCGAGTACGACGCCTGGCCGAAGCCGCCGAGCGTGCCGGCGACGGAGGCCATGTTCACGATGCGCCCGAAGCCGCGCTCCTTCATGTGCGGCCATACCGCCTGCGCGCAGTTGAAGGCGCCCGTCAGGTTCACGCGCAGATCGCGCTCCCACAGGGCCGGCTGCTGGTCGGGGAACTGGCCGACGTGGTCGAGCGTGCCGGCGTTGTTGACGAGGATGTCGACCGAGCCGAGCTCGTCGACCGCCCGCGTCACGGCCGCGTCGACCTGCGCGCGGTCGGTGACGTCGCAGCGGACGGCGAGCGCACGGCGGCCCATCGTCCGGATCTCCTCGGCCGCCGACTCGGTGCCGACGAGGCCCTGCGACCGGGCGACCGCCGCGAGCGGGCCGTACGCGTCGGTCTCCTCGGTCAGCTCCGACTCGACGAGCAGGTCGGCGATCACGACGTCGGCGCCCGCGCGCGCGAGCGTCAGCGCGTCCGCGCGGCCGAGGCCGCGCGAGCCGCCGGTGACGAGCGCGACGCGCCCGGAGAGGTCGATCTCGATGCTCACGACGTGGAGCCTAACCGCGCGGGAGGAAGATCTCCTTGGCGATCACGAGCCGCTGGATCTGCGAGGTGCCCTCGTAGATCTGGAACAGCTTCGCGTCGCGCATCAGCTTCTCGACGGGGTACTCCTTCATGTACCCGTAGCCGCCGAAGACCTGGACGGCGTCGGTCGTAACCTTCATCGCGGTGTCGGCCGCGAACCGCTTGGCGAACGACGAGTACAGCGTCGCGCGCTCGCCCCGGTCGAGCAGCCACGCCGCCTGCCACGTGAGCAGGCGCGCCGCCTCGATCTCGGTCGCCATGTCGGCGATCATGAAGTTGACGCCCTGGTGCATCGCGATCGGCATGTCGAACGTGACGCGCTCCTTCGCGTAGTCGACCGCCAGCTCGTAGGCGGCCTGCGCCACCCCGACCGCGCCGATCGCCGTGCCGGGTCGCGTGAAGTCGAGCGTCTTCATCGCGATCTTGAAGCCGTCGCCCTCGGCACCGATCCGGTTTGCCGCCGGCACCACGACGTCCTGGAGCGCGAACGCGGAGGTGTCGGTCGCGCGCTGCCCCATCTTGTCGAGGTGCTGCTCGATCGTCACGCCCGGCGTGTCCATCGGGACGATGAACGCCGAGATGCCACGGTGGCCCTTGCTCGCGTCGGTCTTCGCGAAGACGACCGTCCACGAGGCGTAGCCGGCGTTCGTGATGAAGGTCTTCGAGCCGTTGAGGACGTACTCGTCGCCCCGCCGCTCGGCGGTCGTCTTCATCCGCGCCACGTCGGAGCCCGCCTCCGGCTCCGAGAGGCCGAACGAGCAGAGGATCGGCTCCTCGAGCAGCGGCGGCAGCCACTTCGCCTTCTGCTCGTCGGTGCCGGCCAGGCCGACGGGGCCCGCGCCGAGGCCGTTGGCGCCGAGCGACGTGGCGATGCCGGAGCAACCCCAGTTCAGCTCCTCGCCGACAAGCATGCCGTCGAACGCGGACAGGCCGGCGCCGCCGTACTCGGTCGGGACGTGCAGGTTCATCAGGCCGACCTCGTGCGCCTTGGCGATCACGTCGGCCGGGTGGCGCATGGCGACGTCGTGCTCGGCCGCGACGGGCCGGATCTCCTTGGTCGCGAACTCGCGCGCGAGCGCGCGCAGCTCCTTCTGCTCATCCGTGAGGGCGAAGGAAACGCCGCCCACCACCGCCTGCTCGATCGTGGCCATGTGACTGCTCCCGGAACTTGATTGACGAGTCAGTCAAGCAGCTTACCAGGGAGCGCCCCGGCCAAAACCTCCTCCCGCCCGCCCGCTGCGAGCGGCAGCCGCACCGTGAACGCCGTGCCGCAGCCCGGCTCGCTGTCGGCCTCGATCGTGCCGCCGCTCTGGCCGACGATCCCGTAGACGGTCGACAGCCCCAGACCGGAGCCCTGCCCCTGCGGCTTCGTCGTGAAGAACGGCTCGAAGATGTGCTCGCGCGCCGACTCGTCGATGCCGCAACCGTCGTCGACGACGACCAGCACGGCGGCGTCGCCGTCCGCCCGGACGCCGACCTCGATCGTGCCGCCCCCGGGCATCGCGTCCCGTGCGTTCAGCACCAGGTTGACGACGACCTGCTCGAGCTGGGTCGGGTCGGCCCGGACGACGACGGGATCGGGAGCCAGCCGCGTCTCCAGGTGCACCTGCTCGCCGATCAGCCTCCGCAGCAGGCCGTCCATCCGCGCGACGACCTCCCGGAGGTCGACGTCGTCGGACCGCAGCATCTGGCGCCGGCCGAACGCGAGCAGCTGGCGCGTCAGCTCGCTCGCCCGCACCGCCGACTCGCGGATCGCCTCGATCTTCTCGCGTTGCGGATCCTCGGCCGGGAGCTTCGCCAGGATCAGGTCGCTGTACCCGAGCACGGCGGTCATCAGGTTGTTGAAGTCGTGTGCGACCCCGCCGGCGAGCTGGCCGACCGCCTCCATCTTCTGCGCCTGGCGCAGCTGCTCCTCGAGCTCGCGGCGCCGGCTCCAGTCCTCGATCAGGCTGACCCCGAACCCGTCGCCGAGATCGATCGCAACGTGCGTGTGCGTGTCGAGCATGCCGCCGTCCTTCCGCCTGTACCGCTTGTCGACGGAGAACCAGCGGTCGCCGCCGACGACTCGGGCGTTCTCCATCAGCTCGGAGTCGTCGAGCTCGGTGATCTCCGAGTAGTGCATGCGCGCGAACTCCTCCGCGGTGTAGCCGAGCATCCGCTGGAGCGCGGGGTTCGTCTCCCCCATCATCCCGGCGCGCCCGAGCGTGATCCCGATCGGCGCGCGTTCGAAGACGAGCCGGAACTTCCGCTCCGACGCCTCGACCGCCCGCCGCAACCGGTCGATCTCCACCAGCATCAGCGCGAAGCGCCCGATCACGAGCCCGAGCAGCAGCCCGCCGGCGATCGCGACCGGCGCCAGCTGGATGTCGGGTCGCAGCAGGATCTCGGCGCCGACCGCGAGGGGCGTCGAGACGAGGGCAAGGCCCAGGACGAGCACGCCGCGGAGCGGGTGCCGCTCACGGGCGCCGTGGGGTTCGACGAGCCGTCCCATCGACGGATGCAGCGCAGCGGCCGCGACCAGCACGTAGGAGGACAGCCACCCTACGTCCCAGAGCGTCGTGCCGCCGCTGTAGGTGTGCTCGAGCACAGGCACGACCCACGAGCCGTCGGAGACGAACAGCGGCACGATCGCGGCCGCGAGCAGCCAGTACGACGGCGACCGCCGGCCCGACACGAGCAGCAGCCGCACGACGGCGCCGACGAGCAGCAGATCGGCCAGCGGGTACGCGAAGGCGAGGACACGGGAGGCGGCGGAGCCGCCACCGATCGTCCCGTCGAAGATCAGGACCCACGACGTGATGCCGACGGCGATCGTGACCAGCACCGCGTCGAGGTGACCGGACCAGATGCGCCGTGTCGAGTGCGCCGCGAGCATGACGACGCCGCTCACGAGCAGTGCGTCCGCGCTCAGGTAGAGCACGTCCGAGGGGCCGGGCGAGCGGCTGGTGAGGGTGTTGTACACCAGGTCGCCGGCCGCCATCAGCACCTGCGACGCGCCGATCGTCACCCAGGCGCGCCACGTCGCC
Organism: uncultured Gaiellales bacterium; assembly: GCA_964496175.1. Classification (GTDB taxonomy): domain Bacteria; phylum Actinomycetota; class Thermoleophilia; order Gaiellales; family Gaiellaceae; genus PALSA-600. Next base: position 25,736 of record CAZBYA010000019.1, read on the forward strand.
GGCCGGTGCCACGCCACCCCGACGAGGATCGCACCCGCGGCCGCCAGGCCGATCGAGTCGTAGACGGCGACGTCGTTCGGGAGCAGGAAGTGCAGCCCGATCGCAGCCATGCCGACGCAGATGTAGGCCCATGCCGCAGAAGCACCCACGACCCGAGTATCGGCGGGCGCGGCGAGCGGGCGCCTCGCCGACCCGGGGGATTCGGGTAACCCGAAACGGGGACGCGGACTGTCCCCGTGCCGCGTGGCGGTAGGCTCTGCGCCGTGGACTTCGAGCTCAGCGACGAGCAGCGCCTGATCCAGGACACCGTCCGCGCGTTCGTGGACGAGCGCGTGCTACCGGTCGCCGTCCAGAACGACATCGATCACAAGCTCGACCACGAGCTGATCGAGGGCATGGCCGAGCTCGGCATCCTCGGCGTCGTCATCCCCGAGGAGTACGGCGGCGCCGGGCTCGACTACGTCGCGGAGGCGCTCGCCTGCGAGGAGATCGAGCGCGGCGAGGCGGCCTTCCGGACGCTGATCTCGGTCCACGTCGGCCTGAACTCGCTGTCGCTCCTCAAGTACGCGACCGAGGAGCAGAAGCAGCGCTGGCTGACCCCGCAGGCGAAGGGCGAGAAGCTCGCCTGCTTCGGGCTCACTGAGCCGGACGCCGGCTCGGACGTGGCCGCGATGCGATCGACAGCACGCCGCGAGAGCGACGTCTACGTGCTCAACGGCCAGAAGAACTGGATCTCGTACGCGTCGGTCGCGGATCACGCGCTCGTGTTCGCGAAGACCGATCCGTCCGCCAAGCACAAGGGCATCAGCGCTTTCGTGCTCGAGAAGGGAATGAAGGGATACACGGCGCGCGACACGGAGAACAAGCTCGGCGTCTGGGCCGGCTCGACCGGCGAGCTGTTCTTCGAGAACGTCGAGGTGCCGGCCGAGAACCTGATCGGCGAGGAGGGGCAGGGATTCGAGATCGCGATGCACTCGCTCGACCAGGGCCGCTTCACCGTCGCGGCCGGGGCGTGCGGCGTCGTGCGTGCCTGCCTCGAGCGCTCGGTGGAGTATGCGCGTGAGCGGGAGACCTTCGGGCAGGCGATCGGCAAGTACCAGTTCGTCCAGGACATGATCGCGACGATGGTGCTCGGCTACGAGACCTCGAAGCTGCTCGTGATGCAGGCGGCGTGGATGAAGAACGAGGGCAAGCGCAACACGCGCGAGACGTCGCTCGCCAAGTGGCACGCAACGGAATCGGCGTTCGAGGCCGCCCACCTCGCGATCCAGGTGTTCGGCTCCTACGGTTACTCGGCCGAGTACGGCATCGAGCGGTACTTCCGCAACGCGCGCGCGCCGATCATCTACGAGGGCACCTCGCAGATCCACAAGATGATGCAGGCAGAGCACGCGCTCGGGTACCGGCGCCTGAACGGCCGCGGGGGCGACGTCTCTCCCCTCTGCTCGTGGGCCCCCGCCCTCTCGCCGGTGCACGCCGGCACGTAGAAGTCACACTTCTGACCCCGGATCGGCACGATCGCTGCGCGCTGTAGCTGTACAGCTACAGCGGTGAGCAGACGCTTCCAGGTCGTCCTGACGGATCGTCAGTACCACTTCCTCGACGAGGAGGCCGACCGGTCGGGCGTGTCGGTCGCCGAGCTGATCCGGCGCGCGATCGACACGACGTACGCGCCCGCCGGCGGACGCATCGTCCACGTGATCACCCACGAGCTCGGGCGCCGCAGCGGCCGGTGGCTGGACGGGCCCGGCTACGCCTCGCCGATCCAGTAGTCGACCGCGTCCTCGAGCCGAAACAGCTTCCCCGGCGGCCACGCGCCCACCTTCGGCGAATCCGGATAGACGCTCGTCGCAACCGCGAGCCGGTTCGACCAGATGCAGACACGGACGACCTCTTCCGTCCCGTTCGTGACCTTGTGCGCGCCTTCCTCGCCCGTGGGGAAGAACGCGCAGTCCCACGGGCGCAGCTCCCGCTCGCCGTCGGGGGTTCGCAGCGTCGGCCGCCCGGCGAGGACGATCAGCCACTCCTCCTCGGCGTTCTCGTAGTGGTAGGGGCAGATGCTCTGGCCCGGCGGCAGCTCGTAGACCGAGAGCCCGAGCTGCTCGCCGCCGACCAGGGGGCCGACCCGCACGTACCCCGTCTGGTACCCGGCCGGGTCGCCGTCGTCGTGCTCCACGCCCACGTCGAAGAGGTTCACTCGTGGCCCTCCCAGTATCCGATCGCCTCGCCCAGACGCCCACGGTGCGAGAAGCCGCTGCCGGCGAGCCGGAACGTCCCCTCGTCCGGGTAGACGGTCGCGCCCCACACCGGGTCGACAGACGACGGCATCGCGAAGCGGGCGACGGCGTCTCCGTCGTTCCGCACCGCGTGCGCCCCGGCCGCACCTGCGCGGAAGCAAGCGACGTCTCCGGTGCGCAACGCGCGCTCGCCGTCGGGCGTCCGCAGCGTCACCTCCCCGGCGAGCACGATCAGCCACTCCTCCTCGTTCAGTTCGAAGTGGTACGGCCACGTCGCTTGCCCCGGCGCGAGCTCGTAGATGCCGAGGCCGGTGCGAAGCGCGCCGACCTGCTCCGTCAGCGACCCCACGCCGAAGCGGTGGCCGGGAGGGCCGTCGCGGTAGTCCTCGAGCTCGAGCTCGAGCAGGTTGACGACGTGCGTCACGCCGCCAGGCCCTGGTAGGCGACGTCGACGACCGTCGCGACGGCATGCGCGACGTCGTCCCGTTCGCCGGGGAGCTGGCCCAGGACCCAGCCGGTGAGCATCTCCTCGAGCGCCCCGTAGACGGCCCACGCCGCAAACGCGGGATTCGCGTCCGCGCGAACCTCGCCGCGTCCGCGGGCGGCCTCGACGATCCGCTCGAGCGACACGAACATCTCGCGGATCTCGTCGACGCGCGCGCCGACCTCGGGACTGCGCGCGACCTCGCGAATCAGCACACGGACGAGGTCGGGGCTCGTGAGCCACGCGCCGAGGTAGATGGTCGCGAACAGGCGGAGCTGTTCGCGGAAGGGCTTGTCCGACGCCTCGATCCGTCGCACCTCGCCGACGAGCTCGGTCCACGTCTCGCGGAAGATCGTCTCGAGCACCTCGTCCTTCGAGCGGAAGTAGTGGTAGAGCAGCCCGTGCGCGACACCCGCCTCCTCGGCGACGTCGCCGACCCGCGAGGCGTGGAACCCCTTCCGCGCGAACACGCGGACCGCCGCGTCGAGCAGCTCGCCTCGCCGGTCCGTCCGCTCCGCCAACGCCGCGCAGCATAATCGGAGCGAATGCCTCCGCTCGCGGGCGTCACGGTCGCCGACCTCACCCGGTACCTGCCCGGCCCCTTCGCGAGCCGCGAGCTCCTGCGCCTCGGCGCGAGCGTCGTCAAGATCGAGCCGCCCGAGGGCGACCCTCTCGCGCTCGCCGCGCCCGCGTGGTACCGGGAGCTGAACGACGGCAAGGAGGTGTGGAGCTGGGACGCCCGCAGCGATCCCCCGCCGCCCGAGCTCCTGACGGCGGACGTGGTGCTGGAGGGGTTCCGGCCCGGCGTCTGGGAGCGGCTCCGGGTCGACCTGCCCGAGACGACGATCGTCTGCTCGATCAGCGGCTTCGGAACGAGCGGCCCGCGCGCCGGCGACGCCGGCCACGACCTGAACTACCTCGGCTACGCCGGCGTGCTCGCGGACACGGCGCCCGCGGTCCCGCCGGTGCAGATCGCCGACCTCGCCGCCGGCGGGCTGGGGGCGGTGGTCGAGGTGCTGGCCGCCCTCGTCGAGCGCGACCGCACGGGACGAGGCGCGCGGATCGTCGTCTCGATGACCCACGGCTCGCACCGCTTCGTCGCCCACCGCCTCGCGGGAGACAGCGTCCCGCGCCTGCTGACCGGCGGCGTCGCGTGCTATCGCGTCTACGAGACCGCGGACGGCCGCCACCTGACGGTCGCCGCCCTCGAGCCGAAGTTCTGGCAAAACCTGTGCGCTGCGCTCGACCGGTCGGACCTCGCCGACCGCGCCTTCGAGCCGCGCCTGCCCGAGCTCGAGGAGCTGTTCCGCACAAGGACGCTCGCCGAGTGGCGGGAGCTGCTCGAAGGGCGCGACACCTGCGTCGGCCCGGTGCTGACGCTCGCCGAGGCCGCCGCCGAGCTGGCGTAGACGGGCGCTAGCCCGGCTTCGCGTCGTCGTCGCCGCGCGGCAGCATCCGGTCCGAGATGCCGCCGAGCGCGCGGGTCAGCTCGCTCGGGATCACCCACACCTTGTTCGAGTCGCCCTGGGCGATCTGCGGCAGCACCTGGAGGTACTGGTAGGCGAGCAGCTGCGGGTCGGGATTGCCGTCGTGGATCGCCTTGAAGACCGTCTCGATCGCCTTCGACTGCCCCTCCGCCGAGAGGATCGCGGCCTGCTTCTGGCCCTCGGCCTTCAGGATCGCGGACTGCTTCTCCCCTTCCGCCGTCAGGATCGCGGCCTGCTTGACCCCCTCGGCCTGGAGGATCGCCGCGCGCTTCTCGCGGTCGGCGCGCATCTGCTTCTCCATCGTGTCCTTGATCGACGGCGGCGGATCGACGGCCTTCAGCTCGACGCGGTGCACGCGGATGCCCCACTTGCCGGTCGCGTCGTCGAGGATGCCGCGGAGCTGGTCGTTGATCTGGTCGCGGGAGGTGAGCGTCTGCTCGAGCGTCATCCCGCCGATCACGTTGCGGAGCGTCGTCACCGTCAGCATGTCGATCGCGTCCACCGGGTTCGCGATCTCGTAGGTCGCCGCCTTCGGGTCGGTCACCTGGAAGTAGATGACCGTGTCGATGTTGACGACGAGGTTGTCCTCCGTGATCACGGGCTGCGGCTCGAACGAGACGACCTGCTCGCGCAGGTCGAGCAGTGGGCGCACGCGGTCGACGAACGGGACGACGATCGAGAGGCCGGGGTTCAGCGTGCGCGAGTAGCGGCCCAACCGCTCGACCACTCCCGCGCGCGCCTGCGGGATCACCCGCACGGACTTCGCGAGCAGCACGAGCACGAACAGGACGAGCACACCGAGCACGATCAGGCCGACCACGAAAGACCTCCTATTCCGCCACGAGCGCGGTTGCGCCCTCGATCTCGATCACGTCGACCGCCGCACCCTCGGCGAGCACCTGTCCGTCGAGGTACGAACGCGCCGACCACTCCTCGCCGCCGATCCGGACGCGGCCACCCCGGCCGTCGACCTGCCGCGTGACGATCGCCTTCCGGCCGACGAGCGCGTCGGTGCCCGTCCGGGACAGAGCCGGCAGGCGCACGTGGCGTCGGGCGATCGGGCGCAGGAAGGCGAGCGAGGCGAGCGACGCGAGCAGGAAGACGACCACGGACGCTGTGGTTCCCGACCCGAGCGCCGCGGCGATCGCCGCGGCCACGGCGGCCAGCGCCACGGGGCCGAGGAAGAACAGCCCCGGCGTCAGCACCTCGCCGACCCCCAGCACCACGGCGACGACGACCCACACCAGCCACGCCACGACGCCGACTCTAGTGCAGTCCGAGCGCCGCGGGAAGCGCGCGCAGGTCGTTCAGCGCGCCGACATCGGCGCCGTAGCGGCCCTCGCGGTCGACGAGCACGGCGCTCATGCCGACCGCGCGCGCTCCCTCGACGTCGTCCTCGAGCGTGTCGCCGACCATCACCGCCTCCTGCGGCGCGACGTCGAGCAGCTCGAGGATGCGCCGGAAGATCGTCTCGTGCGGCTTCGTCTTGCCATGGGCGTGCGACGTCAGCACCGCGTCGACGGCGAGCCCATGGTGCGCGACGAACTCCGCCAGGTCGCGTGACGTGTTCGAGAGCAGGCCGAGCTTCAGCCCCAGCGCGCGCAGCGACTCGAGCGCCGGGATCGCGTCGTCGTAGAGCTCGAAGTGGTGCGCGTGGCTCCAGGCGCGCTCCATCTCGACGGCGGCCGCGTACGTGTCGCCGCCGTCACCGCCCATGCCCTCGATGATCCGCTGCGTGAAGAGGATCCAGATCTCCTCGTCGTGGTCGAGCTCCGGGTGGCGCTTCAGCGCCGCGACCGCCGCCCGCCGGGCCTCGTCGTAGCGCGACGGGTCGAGCAGCAGCCCGTGGCGCTCGCCGAGGCGGCGATAGCCCTCCGGCCCGAGATCGGGCCCGGGCCGCGCGATCGTGAAGTCGACGTCGAGGACGACCGCTCGCAGCATGGGCCGACGATAGCCTCGGCCGGTGACCGCACCGCGCTCCCGCACGCTCGCGGCCTTCGCGAGCCGCGACTTCCGCCTGCTCTGGGGCGGCCAGACGATCTCCTTCGTCGGCGACGCCGCCTTCATCGTCGCGCTCGGGTGGCGGGTCACCGACCTGACCCACAAGGCGAGCTCGCTCGGCTACGTCCTCGCGCTCGAGTCGCTCGCGATGCTGACGACGCTGCTCTGGGGCGGCGTGCTCGCCGACCGCTACTCGCGCCGGCGCCTGATGATCGGCTCCGACCTCGCGCGCGCCGCCGTCATGCTCGCGCTGTTCGGCGTCGACGCGGGCGGGCACCTCGCGCTCGACGAGGTGCTCGTGCTCGCCGGCCTCTTCGGGCTCGCTGACGGGTTCTTCCAGCCGGCCTTCGGCGGCATCGTCCCGCTCGTCGTCGAGCAGCCGATGCTCCCGTCCGCCAACTCGTGGCTCGGGATCGCGCGGCAGGGCAGCGCCGTCGTGGGGCCGGCGGTCGCAGCGGCGCTCTACGGCACCGTCGGCCCCCAGGTCGTCTGGGCGATCGACGCCGGCTCCTTCGTCGTCTCCGCGAGCGCGCTGTGGCTGGCGCGGCCGCGCGCGGTGCAGGCGGAGCCGCAGCTCGGGCTGCGCAGCGAGCTCGCGGTCGGCTTCCGCTACGTGATCTCGGTGCCGTGGATCTGGACCGGGATCGGCGCGGCGGCGGTGATCCTGATGCTGGCGATGGCGCCGTACACGGCGCTGCTGCCGCGCGTCGTGCAGACGCACTACCACCGCGGCGTCGGCTCGTACGGCCTCCTCTTCAGCGTGATGGCCGCCGGCATGGTCGCCGGATCGCTCGCCTGGGCGAAGTGGCACCCGCCGCGCGGCCGCGTCGCGCTCTGCTTCGCCTCGTTCGGGATCAACGACGTCGGCATCGTCGTGCTCGCGCTCTCGCCCTGGTACCCGCTCGCGGTCGTGGCGGCCGTGTGGCGCGGCTTCTGGATCGGCCTCGGCGGCGCCTCGTGGATGACGCTCGTCACCGAGCTCGTGCCCGAGCACCTGCTCTCGCGCGTCTTCAGCTTCGACTTCTTCGGCTCGCTCGGGTTGACCCCGGTCGGCTTCGCGCTCGCGGGCGCCGTCGCCGCGGTCGTGGCGCCGACGACGGTGCTCGCGGTCGGCGGGGCGCTCGGCGCGCTCCTGTGGTTCGTGCCCCTGCTCTGGGGACGGGTGCGCACGGCGGCGTGAGGTTTACCCCGCCCCGCCGGGGACACGGTTGAGGGCGCAATGAGTTACGGGATCCTGGTGGCGCTCGCCGAGGCGAGCGGCCTTGCTCTTCGCGCTCGGGCTCCTGACGCCCTTCGCCGCGCTCGCGCTCGTCGGGGCGATGGTGGTCGCGATTGCGTCCGTCCACTGGCGGAACGGCTTCTGGAACGGCGGCCAGGGCTTCGAGTTCAACGTGGTCCTGGTCGCGGCGGCGGCGCGCTGGCGGGGGCGGCGGTGATGACGCTCTTCAGGCGGACGCCGGCCGCCCAGGTGCAGGCGGCCGAGCCCGAGCACAGGCAGGCCGCCTAGAGAGAGGGGCAATCGGGGTGCCCAGATTCGAACTGGGGACCTCTCCGACCCGAACGGAGCGCGCTACCAGGCTGCGCCACACCCCGAGACGCGCACAGCCTAGCCGAGGCGCCCCCGCCGGGGCGATCCGTCGCATCCGTCGGGCAGATCGATTATCGTGAGGTCCGTGATGAGCTCGTTGACCGGTCAGGAGGGCGAGTAGCGCGCATGCCCGTCCTGACCGGAGCCGAGCCTCAGGTCCTGGCCCGCCGGCGCTTCGAGCGCGGCGGGCTTTTTCGTTCGTGCAGGCGATGAGAGGAGCGAGATGGCCAACCACCTGACGCCTGAGGAGCTGTCGAAGGAGGTCGGGATCGACCGCGACGAGGTGATCCGGATCTGCGTGGAGGAGCACGTGCCGATCTACCACGGGAAGATCGACAAGTTCCTCTTCCAGGCCCAGCTCCAGGCGCTCGGGGCACTCCCCGCGCCGCACTAGCGCGGCGGAGAGGCCGCTCTACTTCCGGGCCGCGGCGGCCTTCTTCGGCGCCGCGGCCTTCTTCTTGCCCGCCGCCGGCGCCTTCGGCTTGCCCTTCGCGGCGGCGACCGACGCGCGCAGCGCCTCCATCAGGTCGACGACCGGCGTCGGCGCCGGCTCCTCCGGCGCCTCGAGCTCCTGCCCGGCCGCCTTCGCCTCGAGCAGCTCGCGCAGCGACTCGCGGTACTCGCTGCGAAGCTCGCCCGGGTCGAAGGGCGCCTCGAGCGAGGCGATGATCTGCTTCGCCAGGTCGAGCTCCCGCTCGCGCACCTCGGAGGCTGCGATCGCCTCGTCGATCTCGGCGTGGTCCTTGACGTCCTCGCTGACGAAGAGCGTCTCGAGCGCCAGCGCCTCGCCCATCGGCCGGATCAGGCAGAGCTTCTCCTTGCCGGCGAGCACGAAGCGGCCGAGCGCGGCGACGCCGCTCTCCTTCATCGCCTCGAGCAGCAGCACGTACGGCCGCCGCTGCGCCTCGGCGCCGGCGGGGACGAGGAAGTACGTCCGGTCGAAGTAGACGGGGTCGACCTCCTCGAGCCGCACGAAGCGGTTGATCTCGATCGAGCGCGAGGTGTCGCGCTGCTCGATCGCCTCCAGGTCGGCATCCTCGACGACGACGAACTGCCCCTTCGCGACCTCCCAGCCGCGCACCAGCTCGTCGCCCTCGACGTCCCGCTCGTGCACCGGGCACCAGCGCTTCTGCTTGATCGGCGTGCCGCACTCGCGGTGCAGCAGCCGGAAGGAGACGTCGGACTGGCGCGCAGCCGGCTTCGTCGCCGGCGCGAGACCGACAGGGATGTTGACGAGACCGAAGCTGACGGAGCCGTTCCAGGTGGTGCGCATGGGTTCGGAATCCTACCGGGACAGGCGAGATTCGCGGTCGTCGCCCGCGTTCCTGCGACTAGATTTCCGGCCGTGCCCGCCCAGTGCACGATCGCCAACCTCTGGCGCGAGTCCGTCGCCGCGCGACACCCGGCGCCGGCCTACCTGCGCGAGGCCGACGGCGAGTGGCGCGAGGTGACCTGGGCCGAGGCGGCGACGGCGGTCGACGAGCTGGCGAACGGCCTGCTCTCGCTCGGCGTCGGCAAGGGCGAGGCGTTCGCGCTGCTCGCCCGCACGAGCCTGGAGTGGGCGCTCTTCGACTGGGCGCTCGCCCTCGTCGGCGCGGTCGGCGCGCCGATCTACGCGAACAGCTCGGTGCGGGACGTGCACTACGTGCTCGAGCACTCGGAGGCGGTTGGCGTGCTCGTGGAGGACGAGGAGCAGCGCGCGAAGGTCGCCGGCAGCGCCGTCCAACACGTCCTCTCGTTCGCAGAGCTGGACGACCTGCGCGCGCGAGGGCGAGCGTTCGCGGCGGAGCACCCCGACGCGCTGCGCGAGCGCGCCGACTCGATCGACGAGGACGACCTGTTCACGTTCATCTACACGTCGGGGACGACCGGCCCGCCGAAGGCCTGCATGATCCGCCATCGCAACTACCACGCGATGGTGACGAAGGGCGACGAGCTCGAGAACCGCCTGACGCAGCCCGGCGACGTGATGCTCCTCTACCTGCCGCTCGCGCACAACTACGGACGGCTCGTGCACCTCGCCGGCCCGCACGTCGGCTACACGATCGCGTTCCTCCCAGACCCGCTGCGCGTGGCGGACGAGCTGCCGCGGGTGCGGCCGACGCTGTTCCCCAGCGTCCCGCGCGTCTACGAGAAGATCTACAGCGCCGTGCTCGCGCAGTTCGCGCAGCAGCGCGGCCTGCGACGGGCGCTCGTCGCCTGGTCGCTGCGCGTCGGGCAGCGCGCGGTCGCGCTCGAGCGCGCGCGCCGGCCCGTGCCGCCGCTGCTGCGGCTCGAGCGCCGCGTCGCCCACCGCCTCGTGTTCCGCAAGATCAAGGACCGGCTCGGCGGCCGCCTCGACGTCGCAGGCTCCGGCGGCGCGCCGCTCTCGCGCGAGATCGCCGAGTTCTTCCATGCGATCGGGATCCTGATCGCGGAGGGGTACGGGCTGTCGGAGATCACGACGGCCGCGACCGTCAATCGCGTCGAGGACTTCAAGTTCGGCACCGTCGGCAAGCCGCTTCCCGGCGTCGAGATCAGGATCGCCGAGGACGGCGAGATCCTCATCCGCTCGAACACGGTCTTCGCCGGCTACTACCGGGACGACGACGCGACGCGCACGACGCTCGACGACGAGGGCTTCGTGCACACGGGCGACGTCGGGCACGTGGACGAGGACGGCTTCCTCGTGATCACCGACCGCAAGAAGGACCTGATCGTCACCGCCGGCGGCAAGAACGTCGCGCCGCAGAACCTCGAGAACGAGCTGAAGGCGCACGGCATCGTCTCGCAGGTGCTGGTCGTCGGCGACCGGAAGCCGTACATCGCGGCGCTCGTCACCGTCGACCCCACGGCGACGGACGGCATGGACGACGAGGAGGTGCGTGCCGAGGTGCAGCGCGCCGTCGACGCCGTGAATGCCGACCGCTCGCGCTTCGAGCAGATCAGGCGCTTCACCGTGCTGCCGCGCGAGTTCTCGGTCGAGCACGAGGAGATGACGCCGACGCTGAAGCTGCGCCGGAAGGTGATCCTCGACCACTTCGCGCGCGAGCTGGCCGCGCTGTACGACTAGATCCGGCGGGCGCCGACGTAGGCCGCGGAGTACCAGCCCCCGGCCAGGCTTGCGATCTCGACGACGCCGCCGGTGTGCGGGGCGTCGACGAACTCGCCGTTGCCGATGTAGAGCCCGACGTGACCGAGCCCGTCGAAGAAGAGGATGTCGCCGGGTTGCAGCTGGTCGCGCGAGACCGGCACCCCGACGTTCCACATCGCGTACGACGAGTGCGGCAGCGACACGCCCACCTGCGCGTACGCCCACATGACGAGGCCGGAGCAGTCGAACCCGCCCGGCGCCGCGCCGCCCCAGACGTACGGCGTGCCGAGCTGCGAGAGCGCGTAGGAGACGACGTTGCCGTGGGTGGGCGGAGGCAGGACGACCTGGTCGGCGCTCGGCGCGGTCGCGGAGACGCCGACGACGGTGCTCTCCGACTGCTGCTGCGCGGCCAGGCGCTGCTGCTCGTACCGGAGCTGCGCCGCCCGCGCCAGCGCGGCCTGGTGCGCCCGTTGCTGCGCCTCGAGCTGCGCGATCTGGCCCTTGATCGAGGCGAGCAGCGACTGGGACTGCGCAACCTTCGACTCGATCGCCTGCTTCGCCGCGGCGCGCTGCGCGACGACCTGCTGCTGCCTCTGCCGCGCGAACGCGAGCCTGCGGCCGCTGTCCTTCACCTGCGCCTTGAAGCGCTTCACCTGCTGGAGCACGGCGGCGTCGAGCGACGTGAGGCTCTTCTCGTTGTCGAGACGCGTCATCGCGTCGTCGAGGCTCTTCGCGCCGAGGATCACCTCGAGCGTCGACGTCTCGTTGGTGGTGTAGAGCGCGACGAGCCGCTTCGCGATGTCGCGCTGGCTCGCACGCAGGTTGAGCTTCGCGAGCGCGAGCTCGCGCTTGTTCTCACGCAGGTCGCGCTGGATCTGCGCCAGCTGCGCGGTCGCGGAGTCGTACTGCGAGCGCGTCTTCTCGAGCTGGTCGGACAGCTGCATCAACTGCCCCATCACCTGTTGCGCCTGCGCACGCTTCGCGCCGATCGACGGATCGGCAAACGCGGGGACTGCTGCCACAAGGGCGATACAGAACCCTGCGAGTACGTACGGCGCCTGTCCCTTCCTACGGATGACGACCCCCTGCTCGGGGCCGGGACGGGCGCACCGGGAGGGGCCGGCACGTCACAGGAAAGGGAGGCTACCAACCGTTTCGGACGAACGTCAACCCGAGACCTCCGCGAAACGGGGCGAAAAGATGTTCATTTCTGCACGAAGTGCGCCGCTCCTCCGCGCGAACTCTGGTACGGTCCGGACCCGTGCTTGGGCAGGCACACACGCCGGGGCGGCGGCTCGTGCCGCTCGCGGCCATCGCCCTCGCCGTCCTGGCGGTCCCTGCGGTCAGCGGCGCCGGGCGGTCGCATTCGGCCTCGTCGTTGCGCGCGGCGAATGCGCGAATCGCAGCGCAGTCGCACAGCGCCGTGCTCGATCTCTACGCGCTCGACCAGCGGCTCGCGGTCGCGACGTCACAGCTCGCGTCGCTCGACGCGCAGACGCGCGCGCTGCGCGCGCAGCGGGCGTCGCTCGCCGCACAGGTCGCCGTCGCACGCCGCAGCTCGCACGTCGCAGAGGCCCAGGCAGCGCGGCAGCTCACCGCGCTCTACGAGCAGGGCACGGTCGAGCCGCTCGAGATCGTGCTCGGGTCGGCGAACCTCGACCAGGCGATGACGAGCCTCGACAACCTGAACCGCGTCGCGGGTCAGGGGCGGGACATCGTCGACCAGCTGAAGAGCTCGCGCGCGGAGCTCGCAGCAGCGTCGCGCCGACTCGCCGACCGCGAGCGCGCGCTCGCCGCTGCCGTGAGCCGCGCACGCGCGACCGCCGCGTCGCTCGAGCAGGCGCGCGCCGCGCGCACCTCCTACCTCGCCTCGCTGGCGTCGCAGCGCAGCCTCAACGACCGCGCCCTCGCCGCGCTCGAGCAGCGTGCGCACGCCGCGCAGCTGAAGAGCGCGCAGCTGACGCGTGAGGCGGCCACACGCAGCACCGTGGTGTCGGCACTGGCGCCCGCCGGGACGACGCCGTTCACCTCGGCGCCGGCGCC
>CAZBYA010000020.1:0-36682 GCA_964496175.1 uncultured Gaiellales bacterium
GAAGCCAAAGGTTCACGGGGGAGGTGGACGAAAGCGCCACCGGCTCGGTGAATTTCTGGTCCGGCCCTTTGGAGCACGCGGCACGAATTGCTCGCTTGGGCTGCCCTTGCGGAAGTCCTCGCAAATTGCGCGAAAGACCGTCGCGGCCCCTTGCATGCGCCGGCGACGTGCCCTATCTTCCCTCTTGCACCGAGCACGGAGCGCGAGTAGGTCGAAGCCGCTCCCGAGGGCCGTAGGCGGAAGCCAAAGGTTCACGGGGGAGGTGGACGAAAGCGCCACCGGCTCGGTGAATTTTTGTGCGCGCGTCTGCACCCCCGCGCCGCGCTCCCCGCTAGGATCGCGCCCGTGCACCTCCGGCCGCCCGCGATCGCGCCCGGCGTCACCGCCTTCCTCTGGGCGGTCTTCTTCGGGCTCTTCATCTGGATCGGCGGCTCCGCCGTCGGCTACGGCGGCGCGCTCTCGTTCATCGCCGGCTGCGTGCTCGGCTTCTTCGTCTTCGTCTTCGTCAGGGTCTACGGGGAAGACGAACCGCGGCGGCCCTGAGGGCCGACGAGGGCGAAGACCAAGAGCCGGGCCAGCTCTCCCCCCAGCTCCTGCTCGAGCCGCTGGTAGGCGCTCGGCCGGTCGTCGACGACCGCGGCGCAGTGTGCGAGGAGCAGACCGGCTCCCCGCTGGGGATAGGGCTCGAGGACGCTCATCAGACCCGGCTTCCGTATCGGGCCTCCGCCGGCTGCCGACGATCCCTGGCGGGAGGGAACGACTCGCTCAAGGTCGAGCGCGAGGGGGTCACTCGAGGGTGAGGCGCCGCGCGTCGAACGTCGACGACCAGAGCTCCGCCCGGAACTCGTCGATCGTCGCCGTCACGTCGTGCTCGAACAGGTGCTCGACCACCCCGACCTCGCGGTCGTTGACGAACGGGACGTCGACGTGCTCGCGGGAGACGAGGTTGACCGAGACCTTGCCGCACACGGGGCAGCGGACGGCCAGGCCGACGCGGTCCTCGGTGGCCGCCGGCGCGAGCAGGCGGAACGCGGACGGGAAGACCGGTCGCGGCCGCTCCTCCGGCCAGCAGAAGAAGCTCCACGGCCACTCCCCGCCTTGATGTGCGACGCGGCGACGTCGCTCAGCTCGGCCGCGACCGGCTCGACCTTCGACGTCATCAGGTTCAGGTAGGTCGCCTCGTCGTCGAGGCCGAGCGGCGCCCAGTCGAGCTCGACGTGCGTGACCAGCCCGGGATGCTCGGCGCCGCAGCCGCAGGCGAACTCGATCCGGTAGACGGCGGGGTGCTGCGCGCCCGGCAGCCGGTCGAGCGTCCGGAAGCGGGAGAGCCGCACGCGCGTCTCGCCGTGCGTCGGGCACGGGAACGTGTAGGACGTCGTCAGCGTGTCGTACATGGCGAGGTGATACCCCACCCATCGGACGCAACGCGTCCCGCTTTACAGGATCAATACGAGATCAGCGCGTGCAGGTCCATGCCCTGAAGGCGCTCGCGGCCGCCCAGGAACGTCAGCTCGATGATGAAGCAGGCGCCGACCACCTCGCCGCCGAGCTGCTGCACGAGCTTCGTGATCGCCTCGACCGTGCCGCCGGTCGCGAGCACGTCGTCGTGGATGACGACCCGTGCGCCCGGCTGGATCAGGTCCGGGTGCAGCTCGAGCGAGTTCTCGCCGTACTCGAGCACGTAGCGCGCGCTGACGGTCTCGGGCGGCAGCTTCCCCGGCCGCCGCGCCGGGATGAACCCGATGCCGGCCTCGACGGCGATCGCGGAGCCGAGCCAGAAGCCGCGCGCCTCGGCGCCGAGCACGAGGTCCGGCTGCTTCTCCTTCACCCAGGCGGCGAGCTCCGCCACCGTCTCCCGCAGCGTCTCGGAGTCGGCGAGCAGCGGCGTCACGTCCTTGAAGCCCACGCCGGGCGTCGGGAAGTCGGGGACCTCCCGGATCTTCGACTTCAGGTCGCTCACCGCGCGAACTCTCTCAGATCGCGCCAGTAGAGCTGGGACGACAGCTCCGACGCGAGCTCGGCGAGCTGCTGGAGGTCGCGCAGCGCCTGGGCGCGCCGCTCGGCGTTGCGCGTCCGCAGGGACGGCCCGACCAGCTGGTCGAGCAGCGACGCCTCGCGCCCGGCGGCGGTGCGGAACGTGCGCAGATGCCGCGGCGCGACGCCGAAGCGCGTCAGCTGCGCGCAGGTGGCGGCGACATCGACGTCCGACTCCGGGTACCGCTTGTCGGCGCCGTTGCCGTGCGGCGCGAGCAGTCCGTAGTCCTCGAGCTCCTTCGCGAGGTCCGGAGGCACGTCGGCGCGATCGCACAGCTCCTCGAAGGAGATCTCGTCCTCCTCGGCGCCGAGGGCGACCGGACGGCGCCGCTTCCGCTCCTTCACCCCCGGCGCGTCCAGCTCGTCCCGGATCACGCGCAGCGGCAGGAACTCGTCGCGCTGCAGGCGCAGGATCTTCTGGAGCCGCTCGAGGTCGGAGGTCGAGAAGAGCCGGTAGCCGCCCTGGGTGCGCCGCGGCGTCAGCAGCCCCTCGTCCTCCAGGTAGCGGATCTTCGAGATCGAGATGTCGGGGAACTCGTCCCGGAGGCGCCGCACGACCTCGCCGATCCGCAGCAGGCGCTCGCGCTGCGGCTGCTGGTGCTGCTGCTGTCCCGCGGTCTGCGTCATGCGATGAAGGTCATCCGGTACTTGCCGATCTGCAGCTCGTCGCCGCCGGCGAGCCGCGCGGTCTCGATGCGACGCCGGTTGACGAACGTTCCGTTCAGCGAGCCCTGGTCCTCGACCTCGTACCCGCCGTCGCGCTCGATCAGCACCGCGTGCTCGCGGGAGACGGTGACGTCGTCCAGGAAGATCTCGCAGTCCGGCGACCGGCCGATGCGGGTGCGCTCCCCCGCCGGGCGGAACGTCTCCCCCGCCCTGCCGCCGCCCGCCCGGACGACGAGCGCGGGCCCCTCGAGCCCGAGCTCGGGCTCGTGCTCGAGGTCGGCGACCTCCTCCGCCGTGAATTGCTGCGTCGTCTCGCCGGACGCCTCGCCCTTCGAGAGCAGGGCGCCGCAGCGCGAGCAGTAGTTGGCCGCCTCCGGGTTCTGGAAGCCGCACTCCGCGCAGTAGATGTGACTCATGTGGGCGGCGTCGCCTTCCCCGTCAGGATCTCCGTCAGGCGGTCGACGTCGACCTGCTCGAGCACGCTGCGGCCGCCCGACTTCTGCAGCCGCGCGACCAGCTCGGCCCGCAGGATGTCGATCTTGCCGTGCAGGAGGCGGCGCTGGTAGCTGACCTCCCGCTCCTCGTGCTCGAGGTCGTCGATCAGGCGCTTCAGGTCGTCGTCGGAGAGCGAGCCCAGATCCGGGAGCGGTTCCACGGGTGCCGCCTTTCGTGTCGCGGGGGAACCCTGATTCCAGCAGAGGTCGCCGGAACCGTCAACCTCAGGTTCAGGGTTCAGGAGCGGGCGCCGATCTCCTCCCTCTCGATCAGCTGGCTGACGAGCGTGCGCAGCTCGCTCTCCAGGTCCTGCGAGGCCTCGGTCGACTCGCCCTCGGCGTACAGGTGGACGACCGGCTCGTCCGCGTCCGGCAGCACCTGCACCCAGCCGCGCTCGTCGAAGATCTTGATCCCGTCGCGCAGGTCGACGTCGGCGTCGGCGAACCGCTCGTTCAGCACCCGCATCACCGTCCCCTTCAGTGCCCACGGGCACTGGAGCTGGCGGTGGATCAGGGTCGGCCGCGGCAGCTCGGCCACGAGCGACGACACCGGCTGCTCCACCGGCGCGAGCAGCTCGAGCAGCTTGCAGAGCGAGGCGCTCGCGTCGTACGCCGGCAGGAAGCGCGGGAAGACGTAGCCGCCGCCGGGCGCGCCCGCGAAGACGACGCCGTCCTCGACGGCGGCTTCGGTCAGCGCCGGCAGCGACGCGGGCGTGCGGACGACACCGAGGCGATCGCCGACCACCTCCTCGACCTGGCTCGTCGCCGTGATCGGCACCGCCACGCGCCCCTCGTGCGTGTCGGCGATCAGGCGCAGGTAGAGGAGCAGCGCCTGGTCGGGCCGGATCTCCTTGCCCTTCTCGTCGATCAGGAACAGGCGCTCGGCCGACCGGTCGAAGACCACGCCGAAGTCGGCGCCGACCGCCGAGACGAGCCGCTGCGCGTCGTCGAGGGTCGCGCCGAAGCGCTGCGGCTCCGCACCCGAGTCCGACTCGAAGGCGTGCGTCGTCACCGCCTCGACGCCGAGCGGCCCGAGCACCAGCGGCAGCACGAAGCTCGCGGCCGAGTAGCCGTAGTCGACGACGATCCGGAACCCGTGCGCGCGGATCGCCTCCTGGTCGAGCTCGGCGAGCAGGTCGCTCGCGTAGCTCTCGCGCGCCCGCGCCGGGTACGTGATCGAGCCGACGTCCGCGAACGGCACGCGCCGCAGCTCCTGGCGGACGAAGTGCTTGTCGACCTCCTTCTGCATCGCCGCGGAGAGCGCCACTCCCGGGCGCTCGAACAACCGGATCTGCACCGCCTCGGGGTCGGTCGTCGACGCGCCGATGTGGAACGCCGCGTCGTACCCCTGCGTCTTCAGCAGGTGCTTGCCGACCGGCGCGGGCAGCGTGCGCAGGTCGGCGACGTGGACGCCGGTCGAGCTCAGCCCCGCGATCAGCGCGCGCTTGACCATCCGGTAGGCGGCGGAGCTCTCGCGGCTCGCCACGACCCGAGCGCCGCGCTTCAGCGCCGTGCCCAGGGCGGCGCCGACGCGCAGCGCGACCTCCGGCGTCAGGTCGACGTTGACGAGGCCGACGACGCCGTCCTGCCCGAAGACGCGCGTCGTCCCGCGCGACTCCCAGATCAGGCTCTCGTGGATCTGCGCGCCGTACTCGACCTCCTTGTACGGGTAGATCCGCACGCCCGGGTAGACGACCGCCTGGTCGCCGATCGTCACCTGGTCGCCGATCGACACGCCCTCGTGCACGTGGGCGTGGGCGCGCACGTCGCAGTTGCGGCCGAGGATCGCGCCCTCGATCGTCGTGCTGCGCCCGACGTAGCACGAGGCATCGATCACGCTGCGCGCGACGCGCGCGCGCTCGCGCAGCGTCGTGCCAGGCCCGAGGATCGTGTACGGCCCGACGGACGACTCCGGCGAGACGGTGCAGTAGTTGCCGATGTACGCGGGCCCCTCGACCCCCTCGACGTCGTCGATCTCGACGCCCTCGCCGATCCACACGTCGCCGCGGATCTTCAACCCGCCGACGTTCAGCCGCACCTTCTCGTCGAGCGCGTCGAAGTTCGCCCGGCGGTACTGGTCGAGGTTGCCGATGTCCTGCCAGTAGCCCTCGCAGACGTAGCCGTAGATCGGCCGCCCCATCTCGAGGAGCAGCGGGAAGAGCTCCTTCGAGAAGTCGTACGGCCGGTCGGTCGGCACATGGCGCAGCACCTCGGGCTCGAGCACGTAGATGCCGGTGTTGATCGTGTCGGAGAAGACCTGGCCCCACGACGGCTTCTCGAGGAAGCGCTCGACGCGACCGTCCTCGTCGGTGACGACGATCCCGAACTCGAGCGGGTTCTCGACGTGCTTGAGGCCGATCGTCACCGCCGCGCCCTTCTGCTTGTGGAAGTCGACGATCTTCCGCAGGTCGATGTCGCAGAGCGCGTCGCCGGAGATGACGAGGAAGGTCTCGTCGAGGCGGTCGGAGGCGTGCCGGACGGAGCCGGCCGTGCCGAGCGGGTTCTCCTCGACCGAGTACTCGATCCTCACCCCCACCCCCGACCCGTCACCGAAGTACGAGCGGATCGCCTGCGGCAGGAACGCCACCGTGACGACGACGTCCTCGAAGCCGTGGTCGCGCAGCAGCTCGAGGATGTGCTCCATGCACGGCTTGCCGACGATCGGCACCATCGGCTTCGGCTGGTTCGAGGTGAGCGGCCGGAGGCGTGTCCCCTCCCCGCCCGCCATGACGACCGCCCTCACGCCAGCACCTCGCGGCGCGCCTTCAGGGCGTACTCGCCGAAGGCGGCGACGGCCAGCACGAGCCCGGCCCAGAACAGCCAGAGCGGCCAGTGGTCGGTGTGCGGGGTCACCATCACGAACGCGAGCGCGGCATAGAGCAGCCACGTGGCGGCCTTGCCGAGCGCGTTGACCCGGAACTCGTACCCCCTCCCCATCACGAGGGGTGTACCCACGAGCGCGACGAGATCACGCGCCGGGATCAGCAGCGCCGCCCACGGCAGCCGGCCGGCGTGCAGGAGGAGGATCACGGCGGCGTCGATCATCAGCCGGTCGGCGAGCGGGTCGGCGATCTTGCCGAAGGCGGACTCGACGTGCCAGCGGCGGGCCAGGAAGCCGTCGACCTGGTCGGTGATCCCGGCGACGCCGAAGACGATCGCGGCCGCCCAGGAGCGGCCGCCTGCGCAGCTCAGGATGAGCCCCACGTAGACCGGGATCAGGAAGATCCGGGCGAGCGTGAGCAGGTTCGGCAGCTGAGCGCGACCCGGCACGCTTGACAGGATACGGAGGCTCGTGCAGACGGTCGCCATCCCGGGCTTCGTCGACGCCCACTGCCACGCCTTCCAGCGGGCGCTGCGCGGCCGTGCGCCCGGCGGCGACTTCTGGGCCTGGCGCGAGGGGATGCTCGCGTTGGCGGGCTCGGTCGACACGGCCTGGATCCGCCGCGAGTACGTCGAGGTCTACCGCGAGCTGCGCGCGAACGGCTACACGGCGGTCGGCGAGTTCCACTACCTGGGCCTCGAGGAGGCTCGCGCGGCCGCCGCGGCGGCCGAGGAGGCCGGGATCGCCTTCGTCTGCCTCTACGCCTGCTACCTGCGCGGCGGGATCGAGCGCTTCCGCCAGGCGTCCGTCGCCCGGTACCTGGCGGAGCTCGAGGCGCTGCGCGGGGACGGGATCGCCGTCGGCGTCGCCCCCCACTCCGTCCGCGCCTGCCCCGCCGACGCGCTGCGCGAGCTCGGCGCCTACGCCGCCGCGCACGAGCTGCCGCTGCACGTCCACGCCGACGAGCAGCCGCGCGAGATCGAGGAGTGCCTGGCCGAGCACGGCGTGCGCCCGATCGAGCTGCTCGACCGCGAGGGCTGCCTCGGCCCGCAGACGACCGTCGTCCATGCCACGCACGCGGACGGGCACGAGCTCGACCTGCTGCGCGACGCGGGCGCGCGCATCTGCGCCTGCCCGACCACCGAGGCGAACCTGGGCGACGGCTTCCTGCCGGTCGCCCGCGTCTGCCACCGCGGCCTCGGCGTCTGCATCGGCTCCGACTCGAATGTCCGCATCGACCCGCTCGAGGAGCTGCGCGAGCTCGAGGGGATCGCCCGGCGCCAGAGCGGGACGCGCGGGGTCGTCTCACTCGACGCGCTGCTGTGCTTCGGCGCCGACGAGGGCGCCGCCGCGCTCGGCCTCGACGAGTGGCCGGACGCGGTCGTCGACCTCGACCACCCCCAGCTGCGCGGGGTCGACGAGGCCGGACTCTACGAGGCGCTCGTGTTCGCCTGCACCGGCGACGTGCTGCGGAAGACCTTCGCCCAGTAGGCGGTGCGCACGAGGTATGCCGTCTCGGCGGCCGGGCCGTGCAGGCCCCACGCCCCGTCGTACGACAGGTACCGGTACCGCCCGTGGCGGCCCGCCGGCGCCGCCGGCTCGATCTGCGTCCCCTCGTGCCACTCGTTGAACGACGTGATCGTGACGCGGTCCGCGCCGGCGGCGATCGCCGCGCGCCACATCGCGTCGTACGTCTTGCCGTTCTGCCGCGGCTTGACGCGAGGGTCGCCGTCGCCGCGGCGCGCGTCGTAGCCGGGGCCGACCGACGGCGCGCAGAGCAGGTGCACCGCGTGCGCCTGCGTGCAGTACCGGCGGAAGACGTTGCCGCCGTACGTGACGATGTCGTACGTGTAGACGCCGTCGAACCCGCCGGCCGCCGCCTGGCCGACGAGCCCGGTCTGCGCATAGAGCACCGCGCCCCCGGCGTGCAGGAGCGGCATCGCGGCGGCCCACTGCGCCGGCGCGAAGTCGAAGGCGCGGTAGACGTAGAACGTGGCGATCCCGAGCGCTCGCAGGTACGCGACGTCGGCCACCGTGCTCGCGACGGTACGGCCGGTGTACGGCTCGAGGTGGACTGCGACTCGGATGCCGTCCGCGCGGGCTGCGGCGGCGACCGCGGGCAGGCGCGCGTCCTCCGGCGAGCCCCGTCCCCACCAGGAGTACGCGATCTCGTCGATCCCGGCCGCGCGGATCTGGTTCATCTGCGCGGCGACGATCAGGGCGTCGGACGACGAGTAGAGCCCGGAGGCCGGGTAGTAGGCCGACGCGATGTCGTTCGGCGGGGTGTGGCCGTCCTGCGCCCAGTGCTGGAAGGAGCCGTCGCGGACGGCGGTCCCGTACCACGGGTAGTAGAACGCGGTGACGCGGACACCCGCCCACGCGGGCGCGGGCAGGACGAGCGCGACCGCAAGCACGAGGAGGAGACGCCGCATGGCCGGACAGAGCGATCATCGCGCGGCGGGCGGCCGGCGGCAATGGGCCGCGCGGCTCATCCGGGCCTGCGTCCGTCCTAGACCGACGCGGTGATCGTGATCCCGCCGCGCGCCTTCTGGCGCAGCGTCACGTGGACGTCGGCTGCGTCGAGCTCGAGCGCCGCCGCGACCTCGTCACGGATCTGCACCGCGAGTGCCTCGCAGAAGGCGCCCTGGTCGCGGAAGCGCGACAGGTAGAGCTTCAGCGACTTCGACTCGAGGCACAGCCCGCGCGGGCGGTACGCGATCGTCGCCGTGTAGAAGTCCGGCTGGCCGGTGATCGGGCAGACGGCTGTCAGCTCGTCGCTGACGAGCTCGACAAGCTCGACGCCGGGGTTCGGGAAGGTCTCGAGCCCCGCGTACGCGTCGCTGCCGGCGTGGCCCAGGGCGACGAACTCGTGCTCCATCGCGACCTAGTCTAGAAGCGGGTCGCCGGTCTCCGCGGGGCGGTGGCCGAGGAGCGCGAGGTCGGCGAGCCACGCGTCGAGCAGCTCGAGCTCGCGCGGCTGCAGCCACCCGCCCTCGACGAGGCGCGCGTACGCGAGCCGCATGTTCGCGGGCACCACGTCGCGGCCCGGCCGCAGCGGCAGCTCCTCGAGCGCGGCGCGGATCGCGCGGTTGCCGAGGTAGCCCGGCACCTCCTCCCGGAAGTCGACCATCAGGTCGTGCACGTTGCGCTCCTGGCTGACGGTCGCCTCGTGGAAGAGGACGCTCCAGCCGTTCAGCCACGCGATCCGCTGCGCGACGAAGCTCCGCCAGATGTCCGTCAGGCGGAACGGGCACGTGGCCGGCAGGTACAGCAGCGGGTAGGCATCGGGCCACCACATCGTGTTCTGGCTGTTGAACGGCGACCACGTCCCTTCGGCGAGGGCGACCGGCGGGCCCTGGTCGAAGCGCAGCGGCAGCTCGAGCAGCATCCGGTACACGGCGTCGACGTCCGGGTCGTCGTCGACGAGTCCCTGCTGGATCGGGCAGTCGGCCTCCTCGACCGGCAGGGCGTCGAGCGCGGGCGCGCGCTCACGCGCGAGCTCGAGCGGGAACCCGCGCGGCCAGATCGTCGCGTCCGACCAGTACCGGTAGACGTTGACCCAGCCGTGCCCCTTCAGCGCGTGCGCTGTGACCGTCCGCTCGCGCGGCTGCCAGAAGCTCTCGTAGGCGACCGTGTCGTCGTCCGTCTCGAGGATCGACTCGGCGCCGCGCTCGATCGCGATCAGGTAGCCGAGGTTCTTGCGGGTGTAGCTGCGCACCGGACAGACCCGCGCGTACGCGAGGTCGAGCCCGCGCTGGCGCTCGAGGCTCCAGACGTCGCAGCCGTCGAGCTCGACGTCCGGCGGGCTCGGCTCGTCGCCGACGAGCACGAACTCGAGCCCCGCCGCCTGCGCCTGCGCCGCAAGCGCGCGCAGCCCGGGCGTCGGGCCGGCGATCGAGGTGATCACCAGGGCGCGCACGGCACTTACAGCGTGCCCGCCAGGCGCTGGCGGAAGAGGCGGCCGAGGTTGACGAGCGACTCGGTGACGGTGCCGCGGCCGAGGCGGGCGCCGCCGGCGCGGTAGGAGATCGGCACCTCGGCGACGCGGAGCCCGCGCGTGTGCGCCTTCATCTCCGTCTGGAAGAACGGGCCCTTCGAGGCGATGCCCTTGGCGAGCACCGACTCGAGCGCCGCCCGCGTGAAGAGCTGGTAGCCGCTCGTCATGTCGCTGAGCCGCGTGCCGAGCAGCAGGTTGGTGAGCATCGTGCCGCCGCGGCTGACGACGCGGCGGCGCAGCGAGCCGACGTGCGTGCCGCCGCCGAGGAAGCGGGTACCGAGGACGACGTCGTTGCCCGCCTGGAGCTGCGCGAAGAACGCTCCGAGGAGTCGGGGGTCGTGGCTGAAGCCGGCGTCGATCTCGAGGATCCAGTCGGCGCCGCCCGCGAGCGCCTCGCGGTAGCCGCGCTGGTAGGCCTCGGCGACGCCGCGCGTCTCGGGCGCCCACACCACCCGCAGCTGCGGCCGCTCGGCCGCGTGCGCCTCGAGGAGCCCGCGTGTGCCGTCCCGCGAGACGGTGTCGAGCACGGCGTAGAAGGTGACCGACGCGAAATCGTGGCGGGCGCACTCGTCGAGGACCGCGTCGACGAACGGGACCGCGGTCGCGGCCTCGTTGGCCATCGGGCAGACGACGCCGAGCGCGACGCTCACTTGAAGGGGACGGAGCGCAGCGCGGCCTTGGTCGTCCGCCGGTAGACGGCGAAGAAGTCCCGGTCGTCGGGTACCAGGTACCTGCCGGCGGTCTGCTGGTCGTTCGGCACGACCTTGGTCGCGTTGCCCGTGCCGCCCTTGCCGTAGGTGTTGAGGGTCGGCCATTCGGCGTTGATGTCGAGCTGCATCGCACGTACCGCCCCGATGTGGATCAGGATGTTGGCGAGCGTCTGGGCGGTCTGGTCCGGCGCGGCGACGTAGATCAGGTTGCCGTGCCGGTCGACGCCGACGCCGGAGCGCCAGACACGGACGGCGTTGCCGAGCGTGGCGCCCCAGAGGGAGCCGTCGCCGAGCTGCGGGTTCGGCCGGCCGTTCGACACGATCAGCGGCAGGTTCTGGCGTGCGGAGACGACGTTGCCTGCGGGGGACTCCCCGCCGCGCCACGAGATCACGTTCACGCTGCCGTTCGTGTACGAGACCACCGTTCCCTGACCGAAGCGCAGCGGGTGCACCATCTGGCCGTCGATGACGTAGCCGGCGTGGCTGTCGCCGTACGTGAAGCCGCTGTTGAAGGTCGCGAGCAGGCGCCAGCGCTGGCTCTGCGGCACCGCCATCGGCCCGCGCGGGCTCACCCCGGGCGGCTCGTACCGGCCCGGGTAGAGCGCGAGCTGCGTCCGCGTGTGGTCGAACCACGCGACGTAAGCGACGATCCGCGGGTAGTCCGCTTCGGTCCGGAACGTGGTGACGAGCACGGGCGCGGCGCCGTTGACGATCCGCCCCGTCGAGTGCCAGACACCCTCCCCGGGGAGCGCCGGCTCCAGGATCGGCCGAACGCGCGGCGGCCGGTAGACCGCCGCGTGCCGGCCCACGTGCACCGCGGCGCCGCCGACCTGCGGCAGCGTCCGGAGCTGCGGGCCGCCCTTCTTCGGCGCGTTCCAGGTGTAGTAGTAGTGCTCGATCGTGTTCACGAGCCACGCGCCGTGGTGCGAGCGGACCCACTCGACGCTGCGGATCCCGAGCGGCAGGCTCGACGGCTGGAGCATCGTCGCGACGTAGGAGTAGACGACCGGGCTGAGCAGCACGAGGACGGCGGCGAGGGCGATGCGCCTGCGCGTGCGGCGCCGCCGGCGGCGCCACTGCGACTCGCGCGCGCGCCGGCGGTCGGCGACGTCGAGGCGCGGCTTCTGGTCGCCGCTCCGCCCGGGCGGGGGCGCCTTCGGCTTGCTCGTGACGCTCATGTGGAGGCGGACTGTGGCAGCGGGATCGTGAGGGTCCGGTGAGCCGCAGGGCTCGCCGCTTGCTGGATGGTAGCCCGGCCGCATGCTGGTGAATCCCGGTCTCAGAGGGTCAGGCGGACGAACGCGACCACCCCGATCGCCACGATCACCACGCGGTACGCCACGGGCGGCAGGGGGCGCCCGACGTGGACCCCGGCCCAGCCGCCGGCGATCGAGCCGGTCGCCAGCAGCCCGACCGCGCCCCACGCGACGTGCGTCGCCGCCACGAACACGATCGCCGCCACCATGTTCGTCGCGCCGGCGAGCACGTTGCGGAGGGCGGTCAACCGGTGGAACGTGTCGGCCACCGCGAGGCCGAGGACGGCGATGATCGATCGGGTCGGCCGCGCCGCACAGGGCCTCCGGCGCCTTCGTGAAGACGATCGGGTCACGACGATACGTCGCTCATGATCGTCTTCTGGAGTGGCGGCGCCGCTGTGGCAGCCCTGGCCGTCATCATCACCCTCCGCCGGCGTCGCTCGAAATAACGGACGCGTCGGCGTCCCCGAGGTAGGCGATCCCGTCGAGCATGCAGAGGCAGGCAGCGTCGACGAACGCGCTCGTCGTCGCCATTCGCGCGGGAAAGGCGTCCTCGAAGTACTCGAAGAAGACGTCCCGTGCGCGTCGGAAGTCCTCGATCTCTCTTAGGTAGAGGTTGACCTGCACCAGGTTGTCGAGCGTCGCGCCGACCGACTCGAGCGTCCGGCGCATCGACTCCAAACAGGCACGCATCTGGACGGCGACGTCATCCGATTCGAAGCCGCCCGCGTGGTGGGCGAGGAAGACAAGGTCGCCCGCTACGACGCACGATGGACATGTCTCGTCACCGCAATGGGTCGGCATCCTCGCGATCATTCGCTCCTCCTCCCGTACCGCCGGATCCTCGGGTAGGGCCAGCCTCCGTCGTCGCCCGTCGTTCGACAACGGAGGAAACTCCCACAGCGGCCCTGCTTCTGCCGAGAGTGACCCTTGGTGACCCCAGGCGACTTCCTGCGCCTTCTTTGGCAACGCGAAATCCGCATTACCAGGGCTTCCTCCAGTCGGGGCGCCGAGATTCGAACTCGGGACCTCTAGTCCCCCAGACTAGCGCGCTAACCAGGCTGCGCCACGCCCCGCGACGCCCGACACGGTACCAAGGAGGGTGCGGCGACGCCGATCACCCAGGCTCGCTCGTCACCGATCGGTAGCGCGCGAGCACGGCGTCCACGCCGGCGCCGGCCAGCCCGCTGTAGCCCGCGGGATCCAGCACCGCGGCGAGGTCGGCGTCGCCGAGGGCGCCCGCCACCCTGGGGTTGGCGCGGAGGAGCTCCTCGAACGGCCGTCCCGTCTCGACCGCCTCCATCGCCAGCTCGTGCAGGAGCTCGTGCGCCGTCTGCCGGCCGAGCCGCTCGGCGACCTTCATCATCACCGCCTCCGCGAGGATCAGCCCGCCGGTCAGGCCGAGGTTGCGCCGCATCCGCTCGCGGTCGACCTCGAGCCCCGCCACGAGCGAGGTCGTCTGCGCGAGCGCGGCATCGGCGTGGAGGCACAGCTGCGGCACCCAGGACCATTCCGCCTGCCATCGCCCCATGTCCCGCTCGTGCTGGCCGGTCATCCCCTCGAGCGCGACGACGACGTCGCGCCGCGCGAGCATCGCGGCGGCGACGACTCCCTCGGCGGTCATCGGGTTGCGCTTCTGCGGCATCGTCGACGACCCGACGTGCGTTTCGGCATGACCCTCCGCCAGCTCGGCGACCTCGGTCTTCTGGAGCAGGATCACCTCGCCGGCCAGCCGCTCGCACGTGGCCGTCACCATCGCGAGCACCGCCGCGAGCTCCGCCAAGCCGTCGCGGGCGCTGTGCCACGCAACCCTCGGACGGCCGAGGCCCAGCAGCTCGCAGAAGGCCTCCTGCACGCGCTCCGCGTCGTCGCCCAGCGAGGCGAGCGTTCCGGCCGCGCCCCCCAGCTGCGCCACGAGCAGCCGTGGCGCGAGCGCGAGCAGCCGCTCACGGTGCCGGAGCAGCTCGTCGAGGACGACCGCGAGCTTCAGGCCGAGCGTGATCGGCAGCGCGTGCTGCCCGTGCGTCCGCCCGGCCATCGGCGTGTCCCGTTCGCGCTCGGCCACGCCCGCGAGGAGCTCCGCGAGGCGGTCGACGCGTCCGAGCACGAGGGCGTGGGCGCTCCGGAGCTGGAGCACCATGCCGGTGTCCATGATGTCCTGCGTCGTCGCGCCCCAGTGGACGTACTCCCCCGCGCCCTCGTCGCACACGGCGGCGAAGCAGCGGATGAAGCCCACGAGCGGATGGTTGGCCGTGCGGATGCCGCTCCGGATCTCGCCGACGTCGAGCAGCTCCGCGCGCGCCTTGCGCGCGATCTCGTCCGCCGCCGCCGCCGGGATGACGCCCACGGACGCCTCCGCACGCGCGAGGGCGGCCTCCGCATCCAGCCACCCCTGCACGATCGCGGCGTCGTCGAAGATCGCGCGCATCTCGTCGGTGCCGAAGAGGTCGCCGAAGACGCCGGTCTCGCCCGTCACCGTCGGCGCCCTACGAGGACGGCTCTCCGGACCCGACGCGCCAGGGCTCCCCCGAGTCGGGGAAGAGACCGGCGAGCTCTGGAGCGTCGCGCTTGAAGACCATGAAGCTGCGGGTGAACTCGATCACGGTCTCGCGTCGCTGGTTGATCCCGCGCGTCCGGATCCAGACGATGCCGCACGAGGGGCGGCTCGCCGACTCGCGCAGGCGGAGCACCTCGCTCTCCGCCCACAGGGTGTCCCCCGCGTAGACGGGCTTCGGCAGGACGATGTCGCCCCAGCCGAGGTTCGCCGCGGCGTTCTCTGACGTGTCCCGGACCGAGAGGCCGAGGACGATCGCGAGCGTCAGCGTCGAGACGACGAGCGGCCGCTGGAACTCCGTCCGGGCCGCGAACTCCGTGTTGAAGTGCACCTGGTTCGTGTTCATCGTCAGCGCCGTGAACCAGATGTTGTCCGTGTCGGTGACCGTCCGGCCGAGGTGCGACCGGTACACGTCCCCGACCTCGAAGTCCTCGTAGAACCGGCCGCTGAGGCCCTCGCTCACCGGGCCTCCGCCCCCCGAGGCGAGCCGACGACGCCGGCGCCGACGAGCGTGCCGATGCGCTCGTCGTCGTACCCGCACACGTCGCGCAGGACCTCCTCGCCGTCCTCGCCGAGGTACGGGCCTCGCCGCAACGGCGGCTCATCGACGCGCGACAGCCGCAGCGGCGTCCGGACCGTGCGCACCGACCCGAACGCCGGATGGTCGTACTCCACGACGACCCCGCGGTCGCGTGCCTGTGGGTCCGCGAACGCCTGCTCGACGTCGTTGACCGCGCCGCACGGGACGCCGTGCGCCTCGAGCCGCTCCAGCCACTCGCCCGTCGGCCGGCGGCGAAGCTCGTCCTTCAGGAGCTCGACGAGCTCGTCGCGGTTCTCGTCGCGCGCGGCGAAGCCCGCGAAGCGCTCGTCGGAGGCGAGCTCCGGCCGCCCGAGCGCGTCGCAGAGGCGCCGCCAGAGGCTGTCCTTGGGGCAGGCGACGACGATGCGGCCGTCGGCGGTCGGGAACGTCTGGAACGGCACCATCGAGGGGTGGGCGCTGTCGGGCAGCCGCGGCGGCCGGAACCCGTTCGTCGCGACCCACGTGCCCACGTACGTCAGCTGGGCGAGCGCCGTCTCGAACAGCGACAGGTCGGCGTCGCCGCCGACGTCGTCGCGGCGCGCCTGCCACACGCCCGCGAGCGTCGCGATCGCGGCGACGTAGCCGGCGCAGTAGTCGACGAGCGACAGGCCGCTCTTCGTCGGCGGCTGATCGGGCCCGCCCGTGACGGCCATCCAGCCGGCGATGCCCTGCATGGTGAAGTCGTAGCCGCCCTGCGACGCGCGCGTCCCCGTGTTGCCGAACGCGGACAGCGAGACGCAGACGAGGCGAGGGTTTACGTGCCGAAGGTCCTCGTAGCGCAGCCGCAACCGCTCGACCTGGTCCCCGCGCAGGTTCGAGAGCAGCGCGTCGGCGTTGGCGAGGAGGTCTTCGAGCACCTGCCGCGCCTCCGGCCGCCGCAGATCGAGCGCGATCGACCGCTTGTTGCGGTTGAAGCTCTCGAAGAAGAGCGACGTGCCCTCCGCTGCATAGGGCGGCACGTAGCGGGCGACGTCCCCGCCGACGCTCGGATCCTCGATCTTGATCACGTCCGCGCCGAGGTCGGCCAGCTGCATCGACGCGTACGGCCCCGCACCGTACTGCTCGACCGCGATCACGCGGAGATCGTCGAGCGGGAGGCTCATCGGTGCTGCGTGCCTGCGGCCGTCGCTCGCGCAACCACCTGCTCGGCCATCTTCCGCGACGCCTCGTCGATCATCTCGCCCTCGAACACGACCGCACCGGTGCGCTGCTCGTCCGTCGCCGCGGCGTACGCCTCGAGGATGCGCCTCGCGCGCTCGAGCTGGTCGGGCGAGGGCGCGTACACCTCGTTGCAGAGCGCGATCTGGTCGGGATGGAGGCTCCACTTCCCGTCGAAGCCGAGCGACCGCGACCGCAGCGCGACCTCGCGGAAGCCGTCGGGGTCGCGGATCTGGGCGTACGGCCCGTCGATCGCCTGGAGGCCGTGCGCACGCGCGGCGATCAGGATTCGCCAGAGGACGAAGTGCCACTGGTCTCCTCCGTAGTCGCCGTCGACGGCGCCGACGGTCAGCTGCGGCATCCCGGCGCTCGCGGCGAAGTCCCCGGGCCCGAAGATCAGCGTCTCGACACGCGCGGACGCGGCGGCGATCGCATCGACGTTCACGAGCCCGAGCGGGCTCTCGATCTGCACCTCGAGGCCGATCGGCCGCGTCCGCCCCAGCTCGAGCTCGAGCTGGGTGAGCAGGCGGTCGGCGAAGTGGACGTCGCCCGCCGTCTCGACCTTCGGCAGCATGACGCAGTCGAGCGCGTCGCCGGCGTGCTCGACGACGTAGACGATGTCGCGGAAGCACCAGGGTGTCCCGACGGCGTTGACGCGCACGACGCGCGTCGGCGCGACCCAGTCCTGCTGCGTCAGCGCGTCGGCGACCCGGCGGCGGGTCTCGTCGGTCTTCTCGAGCGGCGCGACGGCGTCCTCGAGGTCGAGGAAGACCTGGTCGGCGGGAAGCGTCGCCGCCTTCGCGAGCATCTTCGCGCTCGAGCCGGGGACGGCGAGGCAGGACCGCCGCAGCCGCGCCGCCCGGGTCACGCGGCCTCCTCGCCGGCCACCTCGAGCAGCTCGACGCGGAACCCGTCCGGATCGATCATGTAGACGGCGAGCCGCCCCTCGTTCGGGCCGCTGGTGACGAGCACCGGCTCGCCGACCGCGCCGACGCCGTGCGCCACGAGGCGGTCGTAGAGGCGGCGGAGGTCCCGCACGAGCAGGCAGACGTGCGCGGTGCCCGGATTCGGAGGGCTCGTGTCCACCGGAGCGCGCTCGACGCCGCGGTAGTCGATCAGCTCGAGGCAGTGGTCGCTGCCGGGGAAGCGAACCAGCGCCTGGTGGAGCTCCGCGTCGGGGTACCCGACGATGCGCCGGACGTACTCCTCGCGGTTGACCCGCTGCCAGACGAGCTCGCAGCCGAGCAGGTCGCGATAGAACGCGAGCGAGCGCTCGAGGTCCGCGACCTGGAAGGCGGTGTGGTGGACGCCGACGACCGTCACGACGGCTCGCGCAGCGGGACCAGGAAGCTGCGCCGGAACTCGCAGACGAGATCGCGGTCCTGGTTGTAGCCCCGGGTCTCGATCGTGACGATCCCCTGCGCCGGCCGCGAGCTGGACCGGCGCGCTGCGACCACCGTGCTCTCGCCGTAGAGCGTGTCGCCGTGGTGGAGCGGGGCGACGTGGCGCAGCTGCTCGGTGCCGAGGGCCGCGACCGCCTTGCCGGAAGTGTCCGGAACGCTCATGCCGAGCAGGGCAGCGTAGACGAAGGTCCCGACCACGAGATTGCGGCCGCCCTCGAGCTCGGTCTCCGCCCAGTGCTCGTCGACGTGGACCGGGCTGACGGCCGTCGTCAGGAGGCAGAAGAGGTGGTCCTCCGCGGCGGTGATCGTCCGGCCGGGCCAGTGGCGGTAGACGTCGCCCACCTCGAACTCCTCGAACCAGCGGCCGAAGCGGGTTTCGCGCGCGTCGTGCACGGTCACCAGACGCCCTCCTCCCGCCCGGCGGCGATCTCGTCCGCGCTGTAGCCGAGCCCCTCCAGGACGACGTCGGTGTCGCGCCCGAGCGGCGGCCCGACGTGCGACACGTGCGCCGGCGTCTCGCTCATCCGCGGCACCGGCGCGGCGATCGTCACCGGGCCGACCTCCTCGTCCTCGACCTCCACGAACGTCTCCCGGGCGCGGTAGTGCGGGTCGGCGAAGACGTCGGCCATGCTCAGGACGCGGATACCCGCCGCTCCGGCGGCCATGAACGCCCGCTCGACGGCATCGACGTCCCGTTCGCGGATCCACGCGGCGACGATCCCGTCGAGCGCCTCGGCGTGACGTGCACGCGCCTCGTGCGTCGAGAAGCGCGGGTCCGAGAGCAACTCGTCGCCGCCGACCAGGCGGATCACGCTCTCCGCCGCAGACGGGGTCGTCCCGGAGACTGCGAAGTAGTGGCCGTCGCGCGTCTCGTAGACGTTGCGCGGCGACGAGAACGTCAGGCGCGAGCCGTTGCGCGCCTGCAGGACGCCATTCGCCTTGTAGAGGGTCGGCAGCGGGCCGAGGATGTTGAAGACCGACTCGTAGAGCGAGATGTCGATCGTCTGGCCGGGGCCGCCCTCGAGGTCCCGGTGGTAGAGGGCCGCCAGGAGCGACCAGGTCGCGAACAACCCGGCGACCTCGTCCGCGAGCGCGAACGGCGCGAGCAGCGGCGGCTCGCCCTGGTAGCCGCTGATGTCCGAGAGACCCGAGAAGGCCTCGGCGAGCGTGCCGAAGCCGGGACGGTGGCTGTACGGACCGGTCTGCCCGAACGCCGAGACGCGGACGACGACGAGGCGCGGGTTGGCGGCGTGCAGCGTGTCCGGCGCCAGGTCGAGCCGCTCGAGCACGCCGGGGCGGAAGCTCTCGACCAGCGCGTCCGCGGACTCGACGAGCCGCAGCAGCACCTCCCGCCCCTTCGGGTGCTTGAGGTCGAGCGTCACGGAGCGCTTGTTCCGGCCGATCAGGAGCCACCACGCGGAGCGGCCGCCGACGAACTCCCCCATCGCGCGCGCGCTGTCGCCGCCGCCGGGCCGCTCGATCTTGATCACCTCGGCGCCGAAGTCGGACAGGTGCTTGCCGACACTCGGGCCGGCGACGACGTTGGCGAGCTCGATGATCCTGAGGTTCGCGAGCGGCGGTTGGTCCGGCACCCACGCGAGTCTACTACCCTAGGAGTGTAACGGTCAAGCGGCCCGCCCGCCCGTCAGGTGACCGCTTCCGCCTCCGGTTCGATCGGGCTCATCCGGCCGGTGCGGCCCAGAGTCAGCAGCCGGACCTCCTCGTCCGACTGCAGCCAGCGGTCCCATTCGTCGTAGCCCGTCATCGTCTTCGCCTTCTGCAGCGTCAGGTCGTGGATCAGGTACTCCTCCGCGACCAGCGTCAGCACCGGGCTCTTCGTCCGCACGGCATTCGGCTCGCCGTGCTCGGGGATGTGCGCGATCAGCGCCTCCTTGCCGTCGGCGACCATGGTCAGCATCCTGCCGCCGATGCGCGAGGAGACCGTGTCCCGGTAGCTGTGGCGCTGCCACCAGCCGATCGGGGGCGTCGTCCGGCCGTAGAGCATTCCGGCGATCCGCACGCCGCGCGCGTCGGCCGCCTCCAGCTCGTCGTGCAGGGGCGCGACGTACTCCTCCCAGACCGAGACGCAGATCTCGGTGCCGGCCGACCGGATGATCGCGCGCGCATGATCGACGATCGCCCCGAGCCCGCGCACCTGCAGGATCTCCGGCTCCGGTGCCTCGGTCGCCATCGCGGGCAGCGCCTCCTCGAGGAAGGCGAGCGGTGTCGAGTACTGCTCCCGGAGCTTGTCGAGCAGCTCCTTCGGCGGGACGCAGACGTACTCCACCGAGTTGCCGTTCTGCGTGCGCGCAACGATCCCGTCGCCCGCAAGCCGCTCGAGCATGGCGTACACCTTCGAGGACGGGACCCCGGACGTCCGGCTCAGCTCGTTCCCGTTCTGCGGCCCGCCGCGGAGCAGACCGAGGTACAACCGCGCCTCGTACAGCGAGAGCCCGAGCTCCTGCAGGCTCTCGATCACGCGCGTGTCCGTCGGGTGCGCCATGGGATTATGCTACTGGGCCGCGGTTTCGGTACCGCTCCGGGGTGCTTTCGAGATGGAATTCCTCGTTCAGATCCAGGTGAATTTCCCGCCCGATCTGCCGGCCGAAGCGTTGGCGGACGTGCTGGCGCTGGAGCTCGCGCGCGGACGGGAGCTCCAGCGGGCGGGGACGATCGTCCGCATCTGGAGGATTCCCGGCCGGCGTGCCAATGTCGGCATCTGGCAGGGAGAGACGGCGGACGCGATCCACGAGGCGATCACGTCCCTGCCCGCGTTCCCCTGGATCGACGCGCAGGTGACGGCGCTCGCGACGCATCCGCTCGAGGCGCCCGCGTAGCACGTCCTACGCGCGCGCCGCCCTGACGGCGGCCGCGATCGCGTCGGCGTCGGGGATCAGCGCGTCCTCGAGCGGCGGGCTGTACGGAAGCAGCAGGTCGTCGTGCAGGCCGACGATCCGCGGCGCCGCCTGCAAGCGGACGCCCTCGATCGTCAGCTGCGAGATGACGGTCGCACCCCAGCCTCCGGCGTGCACCTGCTCCTCGGCGATCACGAGGCGTCCCGTCTTCTCGACGCTCGCGCGCACGGTCGGAAGGTCGAGCGGGCGAAGCCAGCGCAGATCGATGACCTCGGCCTCCACGCCCTCCTCCGCGAGCGCCTCCGCGGCCTGCAGCGCCCGGTCGAGCATCAACAGCGTGGCCACGATCGTCACGTCGCGGCCCTCGCGGGCGACGGCCGCCTTGCCGATCTCGGCGATCGCGCCGTCGCCGCGCTGGACCGTGCCCTTGCGCATGTAGAGGCCCTTGTGCTCGAAGAAGAGGACCGGGTTGTCGTGGCGGATGGCGGCGCGCAGCACGGAGTACGCGCCGGCGGGCGTGCCGGCGGTGGCGACGAGCAGGCCGGGGAAGGCCATGAACCACGACTCTCCGGTGGCGGAGTGCTGCGTACCGAAGCGACCGGTCCCGCCTCCGACCGACCGCACGGTGACCGGGAGCGAGCACTGGCCGCCGGTCATGAAACGGAACTTCGGCAGCTCCTCGACGATCGCGTCGCCGGCGGTCGGCAGGAAGTCGCTGAACATGATCTCGACGACCGGCCTCAGCCCCGTCACGGACATGCCGATGGCGAGTCCGATGAACGTGTTCTCGCAGATCGGCGTGTTCTTCACCCGACCGGGGAACTGCTCCGGGAGGCCGGTGTTCGTCTTGAAGACGCCCCCGTCGTTCGCCACGTCCTCGCCGAGGAGGTAGACGCGAGGGTGGGACGCCATCTCGTCGGCCAGGGCGGCGTTGACGGCCTCGCGGTAGGTGAGCTCGACGGTCTCGGCCGACGCCCGACCCGGGCTCGCCTCAAGCTGCGTAGACATAGCTGCGGATCTCCTCGATCGTGGGGAAGGGCGCCTGCTTCGCACGCTCGGCGGTCTCGTCGACGAGCTGCTGGACCTCCTCGCGGAGCGCCGCCTGCGCGTCCTCCGACATCCTCCCGTCGGAGGCGAGCTTCGCACCGAGGAGGACGATCGGGTCGCGGTCCTGCCAGCGCGCGAGCTCGCCCTCCGGACGGTACTTCGCAGGATCGGTGCGCGAGTGGCCGCGGTAGCGGTAGGTCTTCATCTCGAGCAGGGTGGGCCCCTCGCCCGCGCGGGCGCGCGCGACCGCCTCGGTCACGGCGTCGTGCACCGCGTCCACGTCCTGGCCGTCGACGATCACGCCCGGGATGGCGTGCGCCTTCGCGCGCTCCGCCAGGTCGTCCACCGGAGTGGTCTCGCGCACCGGCGTGTACTCGCCGTAGAGGTTGTTCTCGATCACGAAGAGCACGCCGACCTTCCAGGTCGAGGCGATGTTGAGGGTTTCGTGGAAGGTGCCGATGTTGGTCGCGCCGTCACCCATGAACGTCATCGCGACGCTGTCGCGCCCCTGCAGCTGCGCGGAGTAGGCGGCGCCGAGCGCGATCGGCAGCTGCGCGCCGACGATCGCGAACGCTCCCAGCAGGCCCTTCTCGACGTCGGTGAAGTGCATCGAGCCGCCGACGCCCTTGCAGCACCCGGTCGACCGGCCCATCAGCTCGGCGAAGCACGCCTCCATCGGGACGCCTCTCATGAGCGCGTGCCCGTGGCCGCGGTAGGTGACGGTCAGGTAGTCGTCGTCGCGCAGTGCCGAGATCGCTCCCACCGGAACGGCCTCCTGCCCCTGGCAGAGGTGCGTCGTGCCCTGGATCAGGCCATCCATGAAGAGCTCCTGCACCTTCTCCTCGAAGAGCCGGATCTCGAGCATGCGGCGGTACCAGCCGGCGTGGTCGCGCCCGTCCTGCGTCACGTTGCGATCTCCTCTCTCGTCGTCAGCTCGGCGAGCAGGCCATCGTCGTCCTCGACGATCTGCTCGGCGATCCACGGCGCGTTGTAGAGCGGTCCGAATCCCGGCTCCTCCGGGAGCGGCTCCATCAGCCCGTCGCGCACGACCGGCTGGCGGAGCGAGTCCGCGAACTGGTCGACGCCGCTGCCCGGTACCCCCCACTCGATCGGGACCTCGTAGCCGAGGGCGCCGAACACCTGGGAGTGGACGTGCGCGAACATGTGCGGGGCGAACCGGGTGCCGCGCGCCTCGATCTGAGCGAGGGTGTCGCGCAGCCGCGTGATCCCGCCGTACGTCGTCAGGTCGATGCGGGCGACGTCGACGGCGTCGTGCGCGAGGATCGACTCGGGGTGGTACGAGCCTCCCTGCTCGTCGCCCATCGCGATCGGCATCGGCGCGCCGCGGCGGATCTCCGCCACCATGCGCGCGTTCCCCGGTGGGACGACGTCCTCCAGCCAGCCGAGGCCGACGTCCTCGATCGTCCGCGCGAACTCGATGGCGTCGTGGGCGCTCTTGAAGACCCAGTTGCAGTCCATGCCGAGCCAGCAGTCGGGACCCATGACGGAGCGCGCCGCGCGCAGGCGCGCGCGCGTGTCCTCGGGCGTCCCGGCGATCGGCTGCTTGAACCGGCGCCAGCCGTCGGCGAGCAGTCCCTCCACCTGGGCGGCGACCTGATCGGGTGTCAGCGTCGGCGGATAGCCGATGATCGCGGTGACCGGCATCGGCTGGCGGCCGCCGCCGAGGTAGGCGCTGATCGACGCGCCCTGCGCGCGCGCGGCGAGATCCCATGCCGCGAGGTCGACGAGCGAGAGGGCGCGCAGCCCGATGCCCGATGGGAGGATCGCGTTGTTGCTCCAGGCAGCCTGCCAGTGCAGCGCCGCCGGGTCGTCGTACGCCTGTCCGACGTACAGCGGCGCGATGTTGCGCCGGACGACCGCCGCGAGCGGTGCGTCGCGCGTGTACACGAACGCGAAGCCCTCGAGCCCGCTCTCCGTCCGCAGGCGGCAGAGGATGAACTCGCGGTGCTCCATCACCCACGGCCCGAAGCGGATCGTCAGCGGCAACGGCGCGCGGACGGTGACGACCGCGACGCTCTCGATCAGGTCAGCCATCGAGCTCCTCCGGCGCGGCGAGCAGGGACTTGAACGTCTCCAGGAACGCGGCGACGTCCGCGCCGTCGACCGCCCGGTGGTCGGCGCTGACCGTGGCAGCCATCATCGGGCGCGCGACGACCTCGCCGCCGGTGACGACCACGCGCTCCGTCGTGCGCGCGGTGGCGAGGATCGCGACCTGCGGCGGGACGACGATCGCCGTGAACCGCGACACGTCGAACATGCCGAGGTTGCTCAGGGTGAACGTCGCTCCGGAGACCTCGTCCGGGCGGAGGCGCTTCGCCCGAGCGCGCGCGACGAGGTCCGCCAGGGCCTCCGTCGTCTCCGCGAGCGAGAGCGAGCCGGCGCCGAGGAGCGCCGGCGCGATCAGCCCGTCGTCGAGGGCGATCGCGACGCCGAGGTTGACGACGTCCATCTGCTCGAGCCCGCGCTCCGTCCAAACGGCGTTCAGGCGCGGGTGCGACCGCAACGCGACCGCGCAGGCCCGCGCAAGCACCGCTGTGACGGTGATCGCGGGCCGGGAGCCGTCCGCGGGCTTCCTCGTCAGCGCGAGCACGGCGTCCATCGGCACGTCCGACTCGAGGTAGAAGTGCGGCGCCTCGCGCTTGCTGTCGACCATCCGGCGCGCGATCGCCTTGCGCATCGGCGAGAGCTCGACGAGCGTCCCCGCCGCGCCGGCGGAGCTCACGTTGCCGGCCTCACTCGACGTAGGCGACCACCTCGCCCACCGGGACCTCGCTGCCGGCCTCCGCGACGATCTCGACCAGCGTGCCCGCGGCGACGGCCTCCATCTCGATCGTCGTCTTGTCGGTCTCGATCTCGGCGATCGGCTCGCCGCGGGCGACGGTGTCGCCGACGCCCTTCAGCCAGGCTCCGATCTTGCCGGTCTCCATGCCGTAGCCGAGGTTCGGCATCCGAATCTCGGTGCGCGTCATCCGGCCACCTTACTACCCAGGTAGTTGAAGGTCAACGTCCTCGTCAGGAGAGGTCGAAGCCGTAGTCGGTCGTGGCGAGCACGATCGCTCCCTCGTCCGTCACGACCGCGTTGTCCTCGTGTCGGACGCCGCCGCGCAGCTCGGGATCGTAGATGCCGGGCTCGGTGATGATGACGTTGCCGGCGCTGAGGACGTGTGTGCCGTCGGGCACGAGCTGCGGCCTGGTCTCGTGGTAGCGGAAGCCCGTCCCGTGCCCGGTGTGGTGCGGGAACTGCGTGAAGCCGTGGGCGGCACACGCCTCCCGCGACGCGGCATCCACCTCGCCGCCGGTCGCCCCCGGCCGCGCCGCCGCAAAGCCGGCACGCGCCGCCGCCTGCACGGCGTCGTACGCCTCGCGCAGGCGCGGCGTCGCGGTGCCGGCGACGACCGTGCGCGTGTGGTCGCTCCAGTAGCCGTCGGCGACCGTCCCCAGCTCCAGCATGACGACGTCGCCCTCCTCGATCGTGCGCGTCCGCGCGCGCCAGTACTTCCAGCCGTCCCCGAGGTCGGGTCCCGACCAGATCGTGCAGAACCCGCGCACCCAGCGGGCACCCTGATGGCCATGGCCGCGCACGGCGATCGCGTGCTCGACCGCCGCCATCACCTCGACCTCCGTCTTCCCGGGCACCGCGTGCTCCTTGAAGGCATCGAGCCCGAAGCAGGCGATCTCGTTCGTGCGCCGGATCGCCTCGACCTCGTCGGGCAGCTTGATCGCGCGCAGCGCCTCGAGCGGCTCGGTGAAGTCGTGCAGCCGCTGCGTCGAGAACGCCGACTTGATCAGCGCCTGCGTCGGCAGCCCGACCGCGTTCGGCTCGCCGTGGATCGAGGCCGGCGCGATCGACTCGAAGCTCCCCTCGAAGCCGACGACGCCGCCGGCGGCGCCGTGCTCGGCGGCGAGCTCGCCGAGATGGCGGGCGATCGCGTCGCCCGGCGCGCCCTGGTCGTGGCGAATGGCCGGGAAGGTGCGCAGGTCCCCGCTCCAGACCTCGGCCGCCTCCTCGGCCTCGTGGTGCGGGACGAGGAGCGTCGCGCCGCCCGAGCGCCCGATCACCACGAACGCCAGGCCGGGGATCTGCGCGTACCAGTGCGTCGCGAGCACGACGTTCTCCGCGAGCCGCAGGACGAGCGCGTCGACCCCCGCCGCCTCCAGCTGGGCCTGGATCTGCTCGACGCGGGTTGTCTCGCTCATCGCACCTCTCCTTCGCTCGCGGCCGGAACGCGCCAACCGTACTACTCGGGTAGACGCGCCGTCAAAAGCCCTGCCGGGCATCGCGACTTGCCGCTTTACGACTCCGGTAGTAGCTTCCCGACCGTCCCGCCCTCGCGCCGGAAAGGAGAGGCCGATGAAGGCCGCCGCGGTCCCGCTGCAGTCGCTCGAGACGCTCGCCCACGGGCTCGATCACCCCGAAGGAATCTGCGCGGCGCCCGACGGGCGCGTCTACGTCGGCGGCGAGGCCGGGCAGATCTACCGCCTCGAGGCCGACGGCTCCTTCACGGAGCTCCTCGCCCCGGGCGGGTTCATGCTCGGCCTGGCCGCCGACGGCGCCGGCCGGATCTACGCGATCGACAACGGCCGCAAGTGCGTCTGGCGGGTCGACCCGGACGCGCTGACGAGCGAGGTCTGGGCCGAGGGGCCGCCGCATCGTCCCTTCGCGACCCCGAACTGGGGCGCCTTCGCGGCGGACGGGACGTACTACCTCACCGACTCGGGCGACTGGGGCGGCGGCAACGGATGCCTCTGGCGCATCCCGCCGGGCGGGGAGCCGGAGGTGTGGAGCGAGGAGGTCGCGAGCTTCCCGAACGGGCTCGCCCTCTCCGCGGACGAGTCCACGCTCTACGTGCTCGAGAGCCTCCCCGGCGCGCTCGTCTCGGTCGCGATCCGCCCCGACGGCACCGCCGGCCCGAGGCAGCTCCTCTGCGACCTCGACCCCGCCGTCCCCGACGGCGTCGCGGTCACCGAGGACGGCGCGTGCTACATCGCCTGTTACCGGCCGGACACCGTGTACCGCTGGCACGCCGACGAGGGGCTGACCGTCGTCGCCGAGGACCCGCGCGGCACCGTGCTGGCGGCGCCGACGAACATCGTGTTCAGCGGGGACCGTCACGATGAGATCCTCGTTCCCAACATCGGTCGCTGGCACGTGACGCGGATCCCGGTGGGCGTCCGCGGGATCCCGCTCAACTACCCCACGAGCGACCAGCTCGGCAGCTAGGAGGCTTCCATGCACGAGCCCAACGTCCCGGACGGCTTCCTCGACGACCTCTTCCGGCTCGACGGCCTCGTCGCCGTCGTCACCGGCGGCGCCAGCGGCCTCGGCGAGGCGATGGCCCACGGCCTCGCGCAGGCAGGCGCGACCGTCGCGATCGCCGACCTCAAGGAGGAGGCGGCGCGCGAGGTCGCGGCGAGCGTCGACGGCCGGCCGTACGCGCTGCACCCGTACGGAGCCGACATCACGAGCAAGCCCGCGGTCGACGATCTGGTCGCTTCCGTCACGCGGGACCACGGCTCGGTCGACATCCTCGTCAACAGCGCTGGCACCGCCGGCCGGTTCCCGGCAGAGGAGTTCCCCGAGGAGGAGTGGGACCGGATCATCCGCGTCAACCTCAAGGGCTCCTTCCTGTGCGCGCAGGCGGCCGGACGCGCCATGATCGCGCAGGGGCGCGGCGGCGCGATCATCAACATCGCCTCGATCGGCGCGACCAACGTCTATCCGCACGCCACGGCGTACAACCAGTCGAAGGGCGGCGTCGTGCAGATGACACGGTCGCTCGCGCTCGAGTGGATCGGGCACGGCATCCGCGTCAACGCGCTCGCGCCGACGCTCTTCAACACGCCGCTCGTCAAGGCGGCCGACAAGACGCGCACATTGACGAGCGACTTCATCCTCGCCCGGCAGCTGATCGACCGGAAGGGCGAGCCGCACGAGATCGTCGGGCCGTGCGTCTTCCTCGCTTCCAGAGCGGCCTCGATGGTGACTGGGCATGTCCTCCAGGTGGACGCGGGCTATGTCATCGCCTGAGACGATCGCCGAGCTCCACGTCGCGACGGTTCGCGCCGCGCTGCCCGAGCCGATCCGCTTCGGCGACTGGGTGATGAAGCACCGCGAGTTCGCGCTCGTCCGCGTCCGCGCGCGCAGCGGCGTCGAGGGCTTCGCGTTCACGCTCACGCGCGAGGGCCCGGTCGCCGCGACGATCAAGCAGGCGATCGCGCACCATTACGTCGGCTCCGCCTTCGCCGGCTCCGACGACGCCGCGAGTGTCTTCTACCGGTGCCAGGGCTCGAACCTCGCCGGCCTGAGCGCCGGGATCGGCCTCCGCGCGCTCTCGATCGTCGACCTCGCGGTGCACGACCTGCTCGCCCGCAGCGCGGGCGTCTCGATCGCGCGGTACCTCGGCGGCGAGCCGCGACCGCTCCCGGCGACGGCGATCATCGGCTACCCGCCGGGCGCGATGCCCCCGGACGCCGTCGCGGAGCAGGTGCGCAGCCTGCGCGACGCTGGCTGGCGCCGCTTCAAGATCCCGATCGCGCTGCCGCTCGAGTACGGCCGCGACCGGCTGCTCGCCGCCCGTGCGGCGGCGGGCGACGACGCGTGGCTCGGCATGGACGCGGCCTGGGTGTTCCGCACCGTCGACGACGCCGTCGCGTTCCTCGACGGGGTGCGCGAGGCGCGCCTGGCGTGGTTCGAGGACGTCTTCCCGCCGGGCGACGCCGAGATCGTGGCCGGGCTGCGCGCACGCTCCGGCGGGACGCCGATCGCGATGGGCGACGAGCAGGGAGGCAGCTACTACCCCGAGGCGCTGCTGCTCCGCCAGGCGGTGGACGTCGTCCGCATCGACCTCACGTGCATGGGCGGCATCACCCGCGCGCGCCCCCTGATCGACGCGTGCCGCCGCGCCGGCACCGCGTTCGCACCGCACATGTTCGCCCACGTCCACTCCCAGGTCTTCGGGGCCCTCGGCCACGACGTCCCGATCGAGTGGGGCGTCCCGGGCACGGGCGTCGACCAGTTCGCGGACTCGCTCGCACAGCCGACGATCCTCTCGGGCGGGCTGATGGAGCCGCTCCACGACGGCCCGGGCTTCGGCCCGCTCGTCAACGGGCCCTGGCTCGCCGAGCAGGACGTCGACGACCCGGACGGCCTCGTGCGCGAGCTCGCGGCGTGACGGCGAGCCGCTCGCGGCTCAGGGCGCGTCTGCGTTGACGGTGATCGCGCCGTCGACGCAGATCGTCTCGCCGGTGATGTAGCTCGCCCCCGGCGAGGAGAGGAACACCACCACGGCCGCGATCTCCTCCGGCTGCGCGTACCTGCCGAGGGGGATCCGGTGCGTCCGCGCATCGACGATCTCCTGCGTGACGCTGCCGATTGCGATCGAATGGTCGAGCATCGGCGTCCGCACGTGCCCTGGAGCGATGGCGTTGACGCGAACTCCGCGCTTCCCCCACTCCACCGCGAGCGCGCGCGTCAGCCCCTCGATGCCCGCCTTCGCCGCACAGTACGACGCGCGGAAGGAGAAGCCGGTGCGACCTGCGATCGAGGAGATGCTGACGATCGACCCCGAGCCGGTCGCTGAGAGGTGCGGGAAGGCCGCCCGTGAGCAGCGGAAGGCGCCGCCCAGGTGAATCGAGATCAGGCGGTCCCAGCTCTCGTCCGACAGCTCCTCGGACGGGCCGGGACCGACGACGCCCGCGATGTTCGCCAGCGCGTCGAGCCGCCCGAACCGCTCGACGGCCGCCGCGACCGCCTCGTCGACGGACGCGGTCGACGAGACGTCGCAGGCCAGCCCCAGAACGTGCTCCCCGGTGGGATCGAGCTCGCGCGCCGCCGTCTCGGACGCCGCTGCGTCGAGATCGGTGAGGACGACGCGGTAGCCGGCGTCGTGGAATGCCTGGCAGGTCGAACGACCGATGCCGCCGGCACCGCCGGTCACGAAGGACACGCGCTCGTCGCTCATTCGTACGCTCCTCTTCAGGGGATGACGGTGTCGGACGGCCCGTCCGGGACCT
Organism: uncultured Gaiellales bacterium; assembly: GCA_964496175.1. Lineage (GTDB taxonomy): Bacteria > Actinomycetota > Thermoleophilia > Gaiellales > Gaiellaceae > PALSA-600. The sequence continues at coordinate 29,610 of CAZBYA010000020.1, forward strand.
CGGGGGGCGGCGCCGCGAGCTCCTCGCGTGAAGGCACCGGGCGCAGCCATCCGCCCAGCGGACCGAGCCGCTGGGCGACGGAGCCGATGCGGGCGCCACCGCCGGACACCGCGAGCTGACCGGCCCAGGCCATCGCCAGGATGACCGCGCCGTACATGATGTCCTGCCCCGCCTGGTCGACGTTGACGGTGACGAGGATGCTCGTGATCGCCGTGATCAGGAGCACGCCGGCGGCGGTCTGCAGGTACGAGCCCTTGCCGCCGAAGATCGAGGTGCCGCCGATGACGACGACGGCGATCGCCGGCAGCAGGTAGTCGTCGCCCATGCCGAGGTACGCCTGACCCGAGTAGCCGACGAGCAGGATGCCGCCGACCGTCGCGGCGAGGGCGCTCAGGACGTACGCGAGCACGATCGTCCGACGGACGGGCATGCCGCCGAGCTCCGAGGCGCGGCGGTTCGAGCCGACAGCGTAGATGCCTCGGCCGAAGGTCGTGAACGCGAGCATCAGCGAGACGCCGATCGTGAGCACGATCCAGAGCACGTCCGTCCAGGGGAGCGCGTTGTGCCACCAGCCGGTCGAGACGTTGGTGACGAACTGCGGCGCCTGTCCGATCGGGCTGCCGTTCGAGTAGATCAGCGAGACCCCCTGCAGGATGCTGTTCATCCCGAGCGTCATCACGAGCGGGTTGATGTCGAGGCGTGCGACGCCGATGCCGTTGACGAGGCCGATGCCGAGGCCGATGAGCAACACGAGCAGGACGTCGTAGGTGGACGACATCCCGTTCGCCTGGAAGCCCGCCAGGAGGATCGCGGCGAGGTTGACCGTGTACGGCACCGAGAGGTCGATGCCGCCGAGCAGGATCACGAGCGTCTCGCCGATCGCGATGATGCCGAGGTAGCCCGCCGTCTGGCCCATCGAGCTCAAGTGGTTCGCGGACAGGAACCCGGGGGCTGCCACTGCACCCGCGACGAGGGACACCGCGACGAGAACGAACGGGACTGCGACCTCGACGGGGCGCACGTAGCTGCGCGGTTGCCGCGCCATCGTCAGCTGCTCGCCGGGTCGGAGACGAGCGGCCGCTCACGCCGCAGGCCGGGCAGGTTCAGCTTCCCTTGCAGCGAATGCGCGAGCAGGGCGCCGATCACGATCAAACCCGTGACGATGTACTGGTAGTTCGTCGAGATGCCGCTCACGAGCAGGACGGACGACACGAGGGAGAGCGCGATCGCGCCGAGGATCGACCCCGCAACCGTCCCCACGCCGCCCGCGAGGCTGGTGCCGCCGACGACGACGGCTGCGATCGCGTCGAGCAGGTAGACGGCGCCGATCGTCGGGTCGCCGCTCTGCGTCAGCCCCGCCAGCACCACACCGGCGAGCGCCGAGGCGAATCCCGACGCGGCGTAGACCCCGATCCGCGTCCTGGTGACCGCGATGCCCGCCGACCACGCGCTGCTCTCGCTCCCTCCGAGCGCCTGCAGGTTGATGCCGAACGGCGTCCGACGCAGCACGACCCAGGCGACGACCAGCGAGACCGCGAGCCAGATCGACGCCACCGGTACGGAGCCGATGTCGCCCGCCGTCCAGCGCGAGAGCCAGCCGGGGACGGAGCCGCCCGGGTTCGGCAGGACGATCAGCGCGAACCCGATGTAGATCGAGCTCGTCGCGAGTGTCGCGATCAGCGGCGCGATCCGAAGGTAGGAGACGACGAGGCCGTTGGCGACGCCCGCTCCGATCCCCGCCGCCAACGCGGCGGGAACCGCGAGGGAGCCGTGGCCGTGGCTCGCGACCACGGCGCAGATGACGTTCGAGAGCGTGATCACGCTCCCGATCGACAGGTCGATGCCGTTGGTGAGGATGACGAAGGTCTCGCCGGCGGCGGCCAGCGCGAGCGGCAGCGCGGCGTTGGTGATGCCCAGCGCCTCGATCGCGCCGAAGCCGTGGTTCTTGATGAAGTAGACGACGAACAGGCCGAGCGCGAGCGCGCCCGCGGTGTAGGCGCGCTGCCAGGCGAGCCGCGCGGCCCAGCGCGGCGCGCGCCGCCGCCACGGATCGCGGTGCACCGTCACTCCGTCTCCTCCCGCAGGACGGCGAACGAGGCCGCGACCACCGCATCCTGCGTGATCTCGTCCCCCTCGAGGATGCTGGCGGGCACGCCGTCGTGGAAGACGGCGACTCGGTCGCAGAGGCCGACGAGCTCCTCGGTGTCCGACGAGTAGAGGATGCACCCGAAGCCCCTCTCCGCGAAGCGCCGCAGCATGCCGTAGAACTCGAACTTCGTCTGGACGTCGATGCCGCGGGTGGAGTCGACGAACAGGATGACCTCCGGCTCGGCCTCCATGAACTTGCCGATCACGACCTTCTGCTGCGTCCCGCCGCTGAGCGCCGCGGCCGGCTGGAACGGCGACTCGACCTTGATCGACAGCTCCGCGATCCGTTCCGCGGCGAGGCGGCGCTCGCTTCGCATCTCGATCACGCCGAGTCTCGAGCGCCGTCCGAGCGTGGCCATGCCCAGGTTCCAGCGGACGGGCAAGTTCAGGTGCAGGCCCTCGAACGCGCGATCCTCGGGGATCAGCACGATGCCGTGCCTGAGCGCGTCGGCCGGCCGGCGGATGCGCACGCGCGAGCCGTTCCGCAGGATCGTCCCGGAGCCGGCTCCGGCGCCGTACAGCCAATGGAGGAAGTGGCGCTGGCCCTGGCCCTGCAGGCCGCCTAGGCCGAGGATCTCGCCGCGGCGAAGCGTCAGGTTCCAGGGCTTCTGCCGGCGGTGCAGGCGCACGTCGCGGAGCTCCAGGATCGGCTCTCCCGCGGCGTCCTTCCGCTTCGGCGGGAAGACTGCGCTGATGTCGCGTCCGGCCATCAGGCTGACCGCGTCGTGCTGGTCGATGTCGCCGACGTCGTAGCGGCCGACCGTGCGGCCGTCGCGGAGGATCGTCATCGTGTCCGCGAGCGCCCACACCTCGTGCATCCGGTGCGTGATCACGACGACGGTCGTGCCCTGGTCGCGCAGCCCGCGGACGAGCTCGAACAGGCGCTCGACCTCGGCGTCGGCGAGCGACGACGTCGCCTCGTCGAGGATGAGGATGCGCGACCGGGTCAGCGTCGCCTTCGCGATCTCGACCATCTGGCGCTGATCGAGCGAGAGGCTCGAGACCGGTGCGCGTGGGTCGATGTCCACCAGGCCGAGCCCCGCAAGCGCCTCCTCGGCGATCCGCTCGGCACGGTCGAGGGAGAAGAGCCCGGCCCGCAGCGGCAGGTCGCCGAGCACGAGGTTGTGCACGACGGAGAGCTGTGGCACCAGGGAGAGCTCCTGGTAGACGACGGCGATCCCGGCGGCACGCGAGTCGTTCGGCGATCCGAGACCCAGCGGTTGCCCGTCGACGCGGACCTCGCCGGCGTCGGGACGCACCACACCGGCGATCACCTTGACGAGCGTGCTCTTGCCGGCGCCGTTCTCGCCCAGGATCGCGTGGACCTCGGCGCGCCCGATCTCGATCGTCGCGCCGTCGAGGGCATGGACGCCGCCGTACTGCTTGCGAATACCGTGCGCGGCGAGCGCCGGCTGCGAGACGTCAGCTTCCGCGAGCACCTTGCTCCTCGTCAACCCCCCTGGACGCCCGGCATCTGCCGGACGCGGTCGCGCTTCGAGAGATGGCGGGGGTGGGCGTCGCCCACCCCCGCAACCCCCAGATCAGTGCATGTACTTGAGGACCTCCTGCGGCGTCAGGGTCACGCCGTAGAACGGCGCCGACACCTGCAGGAAGAGGCTCGGCGAGAGAGACGGATTGCAGTTCTTGATCGACTGCTGCGTGTTCCAGACGACGAACTGGCCGGGGATGAAGTGCGGAACGGTCTTCCCCTGGAGGATGTTGACCGCCGCCTTCAACGCGACTGCATCCGCCCACATCGCGGTGCTCACCTGCACGCCCTCGAGCCCCTGCGAGTGGTACTGCTTCACCTGGCAGGCGAACCCGTTCTCGTCCGTCCCGGAGACCGGCACGAGGTGGCGATGCGCCGCGACGAACGCGCGGACGACGCCCTGCTGCATCCCGCCCTCGGTGAAGACGCCGTCGATGTTCTGGTAGCGCGAGAGCAGGTCGGCCATCACCTTCTGGGCCTCGCTGTCCGCCCACTGCCCGTACGTCTCCTTCAGCACGTGGATGTTCGGGTACTTCGCGAGGACGGAGTGGAAGCCCGCCGCCTCGGCCGCGTCGACGGCGTTGCCGGGAAGGCCGCGGAGGATGACGATGTTGCCCTTGCCGTGGAGCACCTGGGCGAAGTTCTGCATCATCGTCGCCCCGAACTTCGTTCCCACGGTCTCGACCTGGTAGGCGAGCTTCGACGAGACCTTGTCGTTCGACGCGACCACCGGGATGCCGGCCTTGTGCGCGGCGGCGATCGCCGGGTTGAGAGCCGTCAGCGAGTTCGAGTCGAGGATGATCGCGTTCACGTGCTGGGCGATCATCTGGTCGACCGCGGACACCTGCGCCGCGACGCTCGTCCCGGCGTTGTTGATGATGATCTTCTTGATCAGAGGCTTGTACGCGGCCTGAGCCGCGAGCGCCTTCACCTCGGCCTCGAGCTGGACGCGGGCGGTGTTGCCGTAGTACCCGTTGCTGAGGCCGATCACCCAGGGGCCCTTGCTCGCCTGGTGTGCCTTCGTCGCGCCGCCTGCAACTCCCGCGCCGGCGGCGATTGCAAGGATGCCGAGCGCTGCCACAGCGGCGGCGATCGGCTTCTTGAGTGTCACGCTAGTGCCCTCCATTGATCGAGGCGCTGTCGCCGTTTGCTCCGAATCCTGGGGTGACGCATGCAGCCTGCGTCCTTGACCTGTCTTGCTCGCATGCGCGCTCACCGGAGATTGCGGCGACGCTACTACCTGGGACGTAGTCTGTCAATTGTGCCCCGATTGACTCTTCGACTACTGCGGTAGTAACCTCGCCCGCATGCGCATCGCCGGCGTGAAGGTGGCGACGCTCCGGGCGCCCCTCCCGGTCCCGGTCGTCTTCGGGAACTGGGTGATGCGCCACCGGGAGTTCGCGATCTGCGGCGTCTCCGACGACGACGGCAACCTCGGCGTTTCCTTCTGCTACACCCGCGACGCACCGATCCGGGAGCTCGTCCAGCGGCTGGTCGCACCGCAGTACGCCGGGCAGGACGGCTCGTCCCCGGAGGAGCTGCTCGACGCCGCAGCGTGGAGCAACAACGCGGTGCTGGCGGCCGGCGCAGGCCACCGGGCCCTCTCGCTGGTGGACGTCGCCACCTGGGACCTCGCCGCGAAGGCGCGCCGGTCGACGATCGAGGAGCTGCTCGGCGGCGCGCCGCGGCGCCAGCTCGCGACGGCGATCGTCGGCTACCCGCCGAGCATGCCGCTCGAGGAGCTCGAGGCGCAGGTGACGCGCCTGCTCGACGAGGGCTGGCGCCGCTTCAAGCTCCCGATCGCACCGACCTGGGACGCGACGCTGGCACGGCTCCGGGCCGTGCGAGCGCTCGGCGACCACCTGTGGGTCGGCCTGGACGCCAACTGGGTGTTCAAGACGGTCGACGACGCCGTCGAGCACATCCGCTCGCTCGAGCCGCTCGGCCTCGGCTGGGTCGAGGACATCATGCCGCCGGGCCACGCGCAGCAGGTCGCCGCCGTGCGTGCGGCCGTCGACGTCCCGATCGCGATGGGCGACGAGCAGGGCGGCGCCTACCACCCGGAAGCGCTCCTGCTCGCGGACGCCGTCGACGTGATCCGCCTCGACGCGTCCACGAACGGCGGCGTCACCGGGCTGCGCCGCGCCCTGCAGGAGGTCGGGGACCGGCCGTTCTCGCTCCACATGTTCCCGCACGTGCACTCGCGCCTGCTCGGCGGCCTCGGCATGGAGGGGATCCCGATCGAATGGGGGATCCTCGGCAACGGCGTCGACCAGGTCAGCGACACCTTCTCCCGGCCCCGCCTCGACGACGGCTGGATGGAGCCCCTGCCCGGCGACCCCGGCTTCGGCATGACGATCGACGCGGAGTGGCTCCGCGCGCAGGACCCGGACGATCCCGACGGACTGATTGGAGACCTATGAGCGACGCGAGAGAGCCGTCCCTCGACGGCGTCAGCCACTTCGGCATCCAGGTGGCCGACCTGGAGCGGTCGGTGCACTTCTACGGCGACCTGCTCGGGCTCGAGCCCGTCACGCGCTGGGTGCGCGACCAGGAGTACATCCGCGAGCTCGTCGGCTACCCCGGCGTCGAGCTGCACGTGGCCGTCTTCCGGCTCCCCCGGTCGGATGCCTTCCTCGAGATCCTCGAGTACCGCAACGTCGAGCGGACGCCCGTCGATCCGTCGACCGCCAATCCAGGCACCGCCCACTTCTGCCTCTACGTGCAGGACCTCGACGGGCTCTACGCACGGCTGAGCGCGGAGGGAGTCCGCTTCGTCTCACCCGTCAAGAGCCCCGATGTCGGGCCCAACCGAGGCGGGAAGGCCGTGTACATGATCGATCCGGACGGCATCCGCGTCGAGCTCATCGAGACGTCGAAGACGCTTGCGGGCGAGGAACGCGGGCCGAGTGCGAAGGAGGCCGCGCATGTCTGAGGAACCCAGGGTCGCCTTCGTGAGCGGCGGCGCCCGCGGCATCGGCCTGGCGATCGCCGAGACGTTCGCCGCGAATGGGTGCGCGGTCGTCGTCGGCGACCTCGCCGTCGACGAGGCGACCGAGGTCGCCTCACGCCTCGAGTCGTCCGGCGCGCAGACGCTCGCCGTCGAGCTCGACGTCACGAGCTCGCAGTCGGTCGACGCCGCGGTCGCGGCCGCCCTCGAGCGGTACGGCCGCCTCGACGCGCTGATCAACGTCGCGGGCACCGTCAATCCGCAGCCCTCGCAGGACGTGACGGACAAGGACTGGGAGGACCTGATCGGCGTCCATCTCGACGGCACCTTCCGCTGCTGCCGGGCGGCCTACCCGGCGCTCGCCGAGTCGGCCACGGCTGCGATCGTCAGCATCTCCTCCGTCGCAGCGAGGATCGCGATCCCGAAGCGCCTGTCCTACAGCGCCGCCAAGGCCGGCATCGAGAGCCTGACCCGCGTGCTCGCGGT
>CAZBYA010000021.1:0-36598 GCA_964496175.1 uncultured Gaiellales bacterium
GGGCGTGTCGTCCTTCGGGTAGAAGTAGAGGACGACCGGCTTCCCGCGCAGCTCGGAGAGCCTGACCGTGTCGCCGGTGTCGGACCTCAGCTCGAAGTCCGGGGCGGCCTTGCCTTCCTCGACCATCGTCTCCCTCCCTGAGTAGCGTTCGGGTGTCGCGATGCTAACGGCGCACCACCTCAACGCATTCCTCCTGATCGGCGTCTGCGCCGCCGCGTCCGCCGCCGCGTTCTGGGCGCGGCGCCGGCGGGCGGGCTCGCTGGTGACGCAGCTGCTCGCGCTCGCGCAGACGCTGCTGGTCGCGCAGGCGGCGCTCGGGCTGCTGCTCCTCTCCGGCCACCGGCGCGCCCACGACCACCTCCACTACGCCTACGGCACCTTCGCGCTGCTCGCGGTGCTCTCGCCGTGGCTCTACGCCCCGGCCGACCCCCGCGCGCGGCTCCTCTGGTGGGCCGTGGCGACGCTCGTCGCCGCCGCCCTCGGCGTCCGCGCCTACATGACCGCATGAGCCCGTTCCTCCGCAACCTCCTGATCCTCGCGGCGATCGCCCTCGCGATCGTGCTGCTGAACCTCGAGGTGGCGCTCGCCACCGTCGGCGTGCTCGTCCGCGTCGCCTTCGTGCTCGCGATCGCGATCGTCGCGTACTTCATGTGGCGCGACATCGGCCGCCACGAGATCGGGCTCTGGCCCGGGCGCGCGCAGTGGGTCTTCTACGGCGCGATCGCGCTCTTCGTCGTCGACCTCGGCTGGCTGTTCCTGAAGGGCGTCAGCGGCCTGAACGCCCTCGCCTTCTTCGTGGTCGCGGGGATCTGCGTCTACGTCGCGGTGCGCACGTGGCGCGAGCGGCGCTCGCTGCTCTGAGCGGCGGAGATCCCGTCCAGCCGGTCGAGCGCCTCTCGCAGCTCCATCAGCTGGCCGACGAAGATCGGCGTGTCGCGCTCGGTGTACGACGAGGCCTCGGTGTCGCGCAGCCGGAGCATCAGGTGCATGAAGTCCGCCGGCTCCTCGCACTCGAACGCGGTCATGAACTCCTCGTCGTCGATGCCGAACGAGTACGTCGTGTGGTTCTTGATCCCCGGGAACTCCTCGCGGCCGATCCGGATGTGCTCGTCCATCGCCCGCTGGCGCTGCTCCTCCGGCAGCGCGTACCAGGGACGCACCTTCACGAACGGGTAGACGACGAGGTACGCGAGGCCATGGGGCGTGATCTTCCGCGCCTTGCGCGCCGAGGTGTACTGGGACGCGCGCGTCGTCGCGAGGTACGAGTACGGCGTCTGCAGCCAGCCGGCGAGCGGCGTCGCGTTCAGCGCCGCGCCGAGCTCACCCAGGTCCTCGTAGCGCTCGGTGATCTTCCAGAGGAAGAAGTCCGTCTCCGGCCGGACGCCGGTGGTGGAGTACGTGCGGAGGTGCTCGAAGCGCGGCGCGAACTCGTCGACCACCTCGGCGAACGCCTCCTTGGCGGCCGCGCGCTCCTCGACGGGGAGGCGCCGCCAGGCGGGGTCGACGTGGAAGAACGTGTAGGCGACGTACTGGCCGGTCACGGGGGTACAGGCTAGCCACACACGGGGTGCTCGATCAGCGGCTTCACCTGCGCGAGGCTCGTCTTCGGCGAGCCGTCGGCGTAGTCGAGGCCGCTCTGGAATCCCTGGAGCTGCGACTCGTCGGCGACCTTGAAGAAGAAGAGCATCCGCACGGTCGGCTGGCACGCCGCCAGCCGGATCGCCTCCTCGTAGTCCCGCGCCTGCGTCGCCTCGTCGACCGCCGCCACCACCTCGTGGCCGGTGTAGAGCGACCGCTTCGCCGCCGGCACCTGCGTCTCGACGCCGTACTCCCCGTACACGATGGGGAGCGTCGAGCCGGGCTGGGCGGTGCCGTCGAACGTGGCGAGCAGCCCGACGAGCTTCCGGTAGTCCGCGATCCCGATCGAGGTCGTGCGCGGGTGCGCGAGCGTCGGCGGCACCTTCGGCGACTCGCCGTAGACGTGGATCGAGAACGCGTCCATCAGCGGCGTGCGCCTGCCGCTCGCCCGGTACGCGACGGCGAGGTCGCGGATGAACGCCGTCGGCGAGTGGGTGGGGCGCGACGACGTCGGGTCGTCGCCGCCGTGCGGGGCGAGCGCGCCGCCCATCACCGTCAGCTTCGGGTCGCCCGCCTTCAGCGCGTCGTAGGTCTGCGCGAGCAGGCGCTCGTACGCGGGTGCGGCCGCGTCGGCCGCGCCCTGGAACTGCGGCTGCCAGAAGAGGTTGAGGTTCGGCTCGTTGCCGACGATCACGTCGCGGACGGCGGGCAGTGCGCGCGCGAGGGCCGCCGCGTAGGCGGCGAACGCGGCTCGGTCGGCGTCGTCGAGCGGGGTGGAGGAGCTGAGCTGGTACACGGCGAGGACGGGCTCGATCCCGGCCGCGGTCGCAGCAGCGACCGCCCGCCGGAGCGCCGGCAGGTCGGCTTCGGCCGCTCGGCCGCGCGACCAGACGGCGCTGAGCACGATCGCGCGGAAGCCGGCGGAGCGCGCGAGCCCCATCGGCACGCTCGGGTCGGGCGCCCACTTGGCTGCGTCGTCGACGGCGCCGACCTCCAGCCTCGGGGCCGGCGGCGGTGCACCACGCCGGATCTGGGCATGGCCGCCGCAGCCGGCGGCGGCGAGCGTCAGCGCACCGAGAAGGAGAGCGCCGCCGCGCCGGGCGGCCCGGCGTTGAGGGCGGCCGTCGCGCGCGCCGCCAGCGTGTGCCGGCCCTTCTTCAGCGCCCCCGCGAAGGCGACCGTCGCCGGCACGGCGCCCGTCGCCGTGCCGGCGAGCCGGCGCGAGTCGAGCGAGACGGTGTAGGCGCAGTCGAGTGAGCACGTCAGGGTCACCTTCAGCCCCTTCTTGTCCGGCTTCCCCGCTTTGAGAACGACCTTCGGGGTCAGCTGGAGCCCGGGGCACGCGGCCGCGACGCCGCGGTGCACGGTCGAGACGGCCGCGCGCACGACCGGGAGCGACGTCTTCGGCGTCCCGTCGACGTAGAACTCGCCCGACTGCCACGCGGCGAGCGCCGGCTCGTCCTGCACGTGGAAGAGGAGCACGCCGAGCACGGTCGGCTGGCAGAACGTCATCTGCAGCGCCTGCGTGTACATCGCCCCCTGCGTCGCCTCGTCGACCGGCTTGGTCGTCGCCGGCTCGGTGCCGGTGTAGAGCGCCGCCTTCGCCGGCGGGATCTGCGATTCGATCCCGAACTCGTCGTAGAGGATCGGCAACGACGAGCCGTGCTGCGCGGTGCCGTCGAAGGCGGCGCCCAGCAGGGACACGAGCTTCGGGTAGTCGGCGAGCCCGATCGACGTCGAGTTCGGATGCGGGAAGTTGGGGCCGATCGACGAGCTCTCGGGGTACGGGTGGAACGCGAACGCGTCCATGATCGGCCCCTGGCGGCCGCTCGCGCGGTAGGCGGCCCCGAGGTCGGCGATGAACGCGGTCGGCGAGTGCGTGTCGCGGCCGCTGCCCGGGCGGTCGATCCCCCGCGGCGCGAGCGCGCCGCCGTAGATCGTCGAGTGCGGGCGCAGCGCCTTCAGTGCGTCGTAGGCGGTCGCGAGCAGCTGCTCGTACGCCGGCGCCGCGGCGTCCGAGCCGTCGGGGTTGAACTGCGGCAGCCAGAAGCGGTTCAGGTTCGGCTCGTTGCCGATGATGAAGTCGTGGACGAGCGGGTAGCGCGTCGCGACGTCGACGACGAACGCGGCGAAGTCGGCGCGGGCCTGGTCCGTCAGCGGCGTCACGCTCGAGCCGTAGGGATAGATCGAGAGGATCACGCGGATCCCGGAGAACTGCGCGGCCTGGATCGCGTTGCCGAGCGTGAGCTGGTCCTGCGGCCCGAGCGAGCGCTGCCCGGTCGTCCACGTCTCCGTCAGGCGGATCGCGTTGAAGCCGACGAGCTTCGCCTTGTCCATCTCCACCTTCGCGAACGCGTAGTCCGGCGTCTTCGCCACGTCGTCGGCGGCGCCGACGAGCATGTACGGGCCACCGGCGAACGCCGGCGTGGTCCAGGCGAAAAAGACCAGCAAAACGAGCACGAGACCCCGCACGCCCGCAGGGTAGCCGCTGGGTACGCTGGCCATCCATTGGCGGCGGAGACGATCGAGAGCCAGCTGAAGCGCGTCCCGACGAAGCCGGGCGTCTACCTCTTCCGCGACGCGCGCGCCGACGTCCTCTACGTCGGCAAGGCGAAGTCGCTGCGCCCGCGCGTGCGCTCCTACTTCCAGGCCGGATCGAGCGACACGCGGCCGGGCATCCGGCAGATGACCGGGCGCGTGGCGACGATCGAGACGATCGTCACGGGCACCGAGGTCGAGGCGCTCCACCTCGAGCAGAACCTGGTCAAGCGTCACCGCCCGCCGTTCAACGTCCGCCTGCGCGACGACAAGTCGTTCCCGTACATCGCCGTCACCGTCGAGGACGACTACCCACGCGTCATGTTCACGCGTGAACGCCACCGGCGCGGCGTCGTGTACTTCGGGCCGTACGCGAACGCGAAGAAGGTGCGCGAGACGCTCGACGTGCTGAACCGCGTCTTCCGCTACCGGCCGTGCGAGGGGCCGCAGCCCGGGCGGCACAGCGGCATCCCGTGCCTGGACTACCACATCGAGCGCTGCTACGCGCCGTGCGTCGGCTACATCTCGAAGGAGGAGTACCGCGACCTGATCGACCAGGTGATCGAGTTCCTCTCCGGCGACGACCGGCCGATCCGCCGCAGCCTCGAGCAGCAGATGCGCGCGGCAGCCGCCGACGAGCGCTTCGAGGATGCGGCGCGCTACCGCAACCGGCTGCGCGCGATCGAGCGGCTCTCGGAGCGGCAGGCGGTCGAGCGGCGCGAGATCGGCTCGGTCGACGTGATCGGCGTCGCCGTCTCGCCGGAGCGGGCCGCCGTGCAGGTGTTCCCGCTCCGGGAGGGGCGCATGGTCGACCGCTACTCGTTCCACCTCGAAAACGCCGCCGGCGAGGAGCTCTCGGAGGTGCTCGAGCAGTTCTGCCTCGAGTACTACGGCTCGGCGCCGTCGATCCCGCCGCAGATCCTGGTGCCGCGCGGGTCGGGCGACACGACCGCGCTCGAGGAGTTCCTGACCGAGCGGCGCGGGGCGCATGTCGAGGTGCGCGCGCCGGAGCGCGGCGAGAAGCGGCGGCTCCAGGAGCTCGCGCAGCAGAACGCGGCGCTGGCGCTCGAGTCGGAGACGTTCGTGACGGAGACGAAGCGCGCACGGCGCGTCGAGGCGCTCGAGGAGCTGCGCGAGGCGCTGAACCTCGAGTCGCTGCCGATCCGGATCGAGTGCTTCGACATCTCGAACATCCAGGGCCAGGAGATCGTCGGCTCGATGGTCGTGTTCGAGGATGCGGTCGCGAAGAAGTCGCACTACCGCAAGTTCGCGGTGCGCGGCCTCGACGGCCAGGACGACTTCGCGGCGATGCGCGAAGTGATCACGCGCCGCTTCTCGCGGCTCGCCGCCGACCCCGGCTCCGAGGAGTGGAACGAGTCGTTCGCCGCCGCGCCGAACCTCGTCGTGATCGACGGCGGCAAGGGCCAGCTCTCGGCGGCGCTCGCCGCGATGCAGGAGCTCGACCTGCCCCGCGTGGCGGTGATCGCGCTCGCGAAACGGATCGAGGAGGTGTTCGTGCCGGGCCGGGCCGACCCGATCGTGCTGCCGCCGCACACGCCGGGGCTCCAGCTCCTCCAGCGGATCCGCGACGAGGCGCACCGCTTCGCGATCACCTTCCACCGGCAGCGCCGCGACGTAGCGGCGCGCGAGTCGATGTTCGACCAGCTCCAGGGCGTCGGCCCAGCCCGGCGGCGGGCGCTGCTGCGCCACTTCGGGTCGGCCGAGCGCGTCGCCGAGGCGACCCGCGAGGAGCTGGAGGGCGTTCCCGGCCTGCCCGCGAAGACGGCGCGCTCGATCTACGCGCAGCTGCACAAGGCGGGACGGGCATAGCCGTCGAGGTCGGGCCTGCGGCCGCGTGGCGGGTGATCCGCTCGCGGAACTTCGGGCCGTACTTCGTCGGCAACGCCGCTTCGGCGAGCGGCACCTGGTTCCAGAACCTGGCGGGCGCGATCCTCGTCTTCCGGCTGACGCACTCCCCGTTCCTGCTCGGCGTCCTCAACTTCTCGCAGTTCGCGCCGGTGCTGCTGCTCGCGCCGTGGGCCGGCAGCGTCGCCGACCGCTTCGACCGGCGCCGGCTGCTCTTCGCGACGCAGCTCGTGGCGGCGGCGCTGAGCGGCACGCTGGCCGGGATCGCGTGGGCGGGCTCTGCGAACCAGTGGACCGTGGTCGCGTTCGCCGGCGGCCTCGGCGTCACGAGCGCGTTCTCGTCTCCTTCGCAGCAATCGCTGATCGCGGCGCTCGTCTCCGAGGAGGACGTGCCGCAGGCGGTCGCGCTCAACTCGATGACGTTCAACCTCGCGCGCGCGATCGGGCCTGCGAGCGCTGCGGGCGTGATCGCGTGGCTGGGGATCCCGTGGGCGTTCGCGCTCAACTCGTTCTCGTACCTGCTGCTCGTCGCCGGCCTGCTGCTGGTGACGCCGCGGTCGGAGGAGCGGGCCGCCCGCGCGTCGCTCTGGGAGAGCTTCAGGTTGCTGCGCGACGACCCGCGGCTGCTGATCGCGCTCGGGGTGGTGATGGTCGCGGGCTTCGGCTCGGACCCGATCAACACCGAGTCGCCCGCCTTCGCGCACGCGTTCGGCTACGCGCCGACGTGGGCGGGCGTGATCGTCGGGTTCTTCGGCCTCGGCGCCGTGTTCGCGGCGTTGCTCGTCGCCGGCCGGGTCACGGGCTCGCGGCGGCGGATGGCGGTGACCCTCGCGGCGCTCGGGATCGGCGTCGCGCTGTTCGCGGTGACGCCGTGGTTGCCGCTCGCGTTCCTCTTCGTCGCCGTCGGCGGCTTCGGCTACCTCGCCTCGAACACCGCCGCGACGACGCGGCTCCAGCTCGGCGTCGCGCCGAGCCAGCGCGGCCGCATCATGGCGCTCTGGTCGGTGGCGTTCCTCGGGCTGCGCCCCCTGGCGAGTATCGTCGACGGCGCCCTCGCCGGCGCGTTCGGCGTCCGAGTTGCGGGCGTCGCGCTCGCCGCGCCGGCGCTGCTCGGCGCGCTGGTCGCGTCGAGGCTGCTGCGGCGACGGTGACTACGCTTCGCCCGATGCGGCGATCCCTGCTGACCCTGGCGGTGCTCGCGCTCGCCGGCTGCGGGTCGTCGGGCAGCCGCTCCTCGACCGTCCCCATCCCGCCCGGCCACGTGCTCTACCAGGGAGCGCAGTGGGCCGTGGCCGTCTCGGGCCCGACCGCGACCGCCTACCGCCTCGTCCGCGGCGTCTGGCGCGCGGACCGGAGCGGCGAGCCGCGGATCGCGATCCTCGGGCCGCAGCCGGGCGCGCGGGCGGCCCGCACGCCGCAGATCGCCTTCCAGGCGACCGGTCGCACCGACCTCGCCGACACGGCGCTCTGGGTGGACGGGGTCGAGGTGCCCGGCAAGGGCGGCGGGCTCGACCCGCGGCAGGGCACCGTGTACGGCTCGCCCACCGCGCCGCTCCGGCCCGGCCGGCACGTCGCCGTCGCGTATGCGCGCACGGCCACGCACGCCAGCGCGGTCGCGTGGGCGTTCCGCGTGTGAGCGTATGAGTCGCCGCCGCGGCTTGACCGCTGACATCCGCGTCAGCTGAAATCGAGGAGCGGCCCGGCACCCTGGCCTACCCCCACCGCGAGGACCGGGCCCGGTCGACCCTTGTTCGCGAGGACCGAGCGCGGGTCAGGAACGAGGCGGCCGCCGGCAAGGGCTCTCTCCCCCGGCGGCCGCTCTCGTTCCTACGTGCCCGCGGAGTCCGGCTCCGCGTCCATGAACGGGTAGCGGTAGCTGCGCGGCGGCGCGAACGTCTCCTTGATCGCGCGGGGGCTGACCCAGCGGATCAGGTTCCACATCGAGCCGGCCTTGTCGTTCGTCCCGGACGCGCGCGCGCCCCCGAACGGCTGCTGTCCGACGACCGCGCCCGTGGGCTTGTCGTTCACGTAGAAGTTCCCCGCCGCGTAACGCAGCTTCTCCTGCGCGTGGTCGATCGCCGCGCGGTCCTCCGAGAAGACCGCGCCGGTGAGGGCGTAGGGCGCCGTGCGGTCGATCAGCTCGAGCGTCTCGTCCCAGCGGCGCTCGTCGTAGACGTACGTCGTCACGACCGGCCCGAAGATCTCCTCGCGCAGCAGGCGGAAATCGGCGTCGCGCGTCTCGATCACCGTCGGGTCGACGAAGTAGCCGCGGCTCGAGTCGTAGCCGCCGCCGACGACGATCTCCGTCTCCGGGTGCTCCTTCGCGTCCTCGATCGCCTGCGCCTGCGTCTTGAACGATGACTCGTCGATCACGGCACCCATGAAGTTCCGGAAGTCGGTCACGTCGCCGACCTTGATCGTCGAGATCTCCTCCTGAAGGCGCTCGCGCAGCTTCGGCCAGAGGTTCGACGGCGCGTAGACGCGCGAGGAGGCGGAGCACTTCTGGCCCTGGTACTCGAATGAGCCGCGCACGATCGCCGTCGCGAGCGACTCGAGGTCGGCGGACGGATGCGCGACGATGAAGTCCTTGCCGCCCGTCTCGCCGACGATGCGCGGGTAGTTGCGGTAGCGCTCCATGTTCGCGGCGACCGAGCGCCACATCCCGTTGAAGACCGGCGTCGAGCCGGTGAAGTGGATGCCGGCGAGGTGCGGGCTCGCGAGCGCGGCGTCGCCGACCTGCGAGCCGGAGCCGTAGACGAGGTTGATCACGCCGTCCGGCAGCCCGGCTTCCTGGAAGAGGCGCATCAGGTGGAAAGCCGACAGCATCGCGGTCGACGCGGGCTTCCAGACGACGGTGTTGCCCATCAGCGCCGGCGAGCTCGTCAGGTTCGCCGCGATCGCCGTGAAGTTGAACGGCGAGACGGCGAAGACGAAGCCCTCGAGCGGCCGGTACTCCATCCGGTTCCAGATCCCGGGCGACGACACCGGCTGCTCGGCGTAGATGCGCGTCATGAACTCGACGTTGAAGCGGAAGAAGTCGATCGCTTCGGCGGCCGCGTCGATCTCGGCCTGGTGCGGCGTCTTCGACTGGCCGAGCATCGTCGCCGCGAGCAGCGTCTCGCGCCACGGGCCCGAGAGGAGCTCGGCCGCGCGGAGGAAGACCGCCGCGCGGTCCTCCCACGGCCGGCGCGACCAGTCCTGCCACGCCGCGGCCGCCGCGTCGATCGCCTGCTGCACCTCCTCCGCCGACCCCTGGTGCACGTCGGCGAGCACGTGCTCCTTGTCGTGCGGCATGACGGCCGGCCGCGTCGTGCCGGTGCGGACGTCCTTGCCGCCGATCACGAGCGGGACGTCGGCGCGCTCGTTGCGCATCTGCTCGAGGCGGACGCGGAGGCGCGCGCGGGCGGCGCTGCCGGGCTCGAAGTCGTGGATCGGCTCGTTGCGGGCGGGCGGGGGACGGAAGATCGCGTGGGTGCTCATGCCGCGTACCTTACGGCGGTGGACCCCGCAGACGCGCTGTGGATCGGCGGGCCACAGGCGAGCGGCAAGAGCTCGCTTGCGGCGGCGCTCGCCGCACGCTTCGGGCTCCAGCTCTACCACGTCGACCATCGCGTCTGGGTGCACGAGGCGCGCCTGCCGCCGACTGAGTTCAGCTCGCTGTCGATGGACGAGCGGTGGGTGCACGCGACGCCGGAGCGGATGCTCGGGTGGTTCGTCAACCACTCGCGTCACCGCTTCCGGCTCGTGCTCGAGGACCTGCGTGCGCTGCCGGACGAGCCGGCGGCGATCGTCGAGGGGCCGCAGCTCTTCCCGACGAACGTCTCGGCGGTGTTCGGCGCACCCGAGCAGGCGCTCTTCCTCCAGCCCGACCTCGACGAGCTGGCCGCGCGGCTTCGCGCGCGCGGGCCGTTGCGTGCGACCTCCGACGGCGTCCGCGCGCGCGAGAACGCGGTCGCGCGCGACCTCCTGATCGCGAAGATGTTCGAGCGCGAGGCGCGCGAGCTGCGGCTGCCGACGCTGCGTGTCGACCGCCCGCTCGACGAGGTGGTCGAGCTCGCGGGCGAGCACTTCGCACCGGTCGTCGAGCGGTTGCCGCGCGGCGGCGACCTTGCGGCAGTGCGCGCGCACGAGGACGAGGTGCGCGAGACGCAGGTCCGCCTCTACCGCGAATGGCTCGCCGCTAGCGGCGAAGCAGGTACGCCGACGTGACGACGACCCAGACCATGAAGCCGAGCAGCGACGCGTAGATCTCGGTGCCGGAGAGCACCCAGCCGGTCGCGCCCTCGACCATGCCCACCGCGAGCACCGCGAGCCCGCCGAGCACGCCGGCGACGCCGAACGGCCTCGACACCTTGCGCGCCCGCAGCGCGGCGAGCGAGGAGCCGACGATCACCGTCGCCGCGCAGGCCGAGGCCGGGCCCGCGAACTCCGGCTTCGCGACGAGCAGCGAGATCGCCTGGAGCGCGATCAGCGCCGCACCGCCGAGGACGACGACGCTGGCGAAGAAGCCGTCGGGGTCGAAGCGGACGAGGCGCGCGCGCAGGCTCGCGAGGAACCAGAGGTACGCGAAAGCCGCGCCGGTGAAGACGGGCGAGGCGACGTGCGGGTGGTTCTTGTCGATCGCGAACGCGGCCAGCGCGAGGCCGACGTACGCGTAGCCGAATCCCGCCAGCCGTGCCCGGGTCACGGGCGCGAAGCTACAACATCCGCTGGATGAGGCCGACCCTCGTGCAGTACGACGCGCCCGGCTGGGGCGTGGGGGAGGTGTGGCTCGACGAGCAGGGCCGCGTCTTCCACAGCGAGCTCCCTCGTCCGAACCGGACCTGTC
Source organism: uncultured Gaiellales bacterium (assembly GCA_964496175.1). Lineage (GTDB taxonomy): Bacteria > Actinomycetota > Thermoleophilia > Gaiellales > Gaiellaceae > PALSA-600. The sequence continues at coordinate 10,811 of CAZBYA010000021.1, forward strand.
AGCGCTCTGAGCCAGGACACGTCCTGGGGAGACGGCTCGCGGCCTGGTTCGCGGGCGCCCCGGACGACTTCCTCGACGTCGAGCTCGTGCTGCCCGAGGGGTTCCACGGCGACTGCGCGCGCGCGCTGCGCACGGTGGGGCGCGGCGAGGTGGTCACCTACGGCGAGCTCGCCGCGCTCGCCGGCCGGCCGCGCGCCGCGCGCGCCGCCGGCACGTTCTGCGCCCGCTGCGCCCTCGCGCCCTTCCTGCCGGTGCACCGCGTCGTCAGCGCGGGCGGGATCGGGAGCTGGGGCCCCGAGGGGGTCGAGACGAAGCGGCGCCTGCTCGCGCTCGAGGGCGTCCGGCTGTGACGCTCTCCGAGGAGCTGCGCGAGGAGCTCGCGACGATCGCACCGCAGCGGCGCTGCTGCCGGCTGGCCGAGCTCTCCTCGCTCTTCCACACCTCGGGGGCCTGGCATCTGCGCGGCGGCGACGTCGCGCTCCACCTCGACCTCGCCGCGTCCGCCGCCGCCCGACGCGCGTTCGCGCTCCTGCGCGACCTCGGCGTGCGCTCGGAGATCCGGACGTACCGGCGCCGGGCGTTCGACGGCGCGACGCGCTACCAGCTGCACGTCTCGGTCGACCAGCACGCGCTCGGCGTGCTGCAGGAGGCGGGCGTGCTCGCGCCCGGCGGCGCCCCGCTCGAGCTGCCGCCGAAGCGCGTCGTCGGGCGGTCGTGCTGCCGGGCCGCGTACGTCCGCGGCGCCCTTCTGGGCGCCGGCTCGCTCTCCGGGCCTCGCGGTCCGCATCTGGAGGTGCGCGCGGCGACGGCGGACGGCGCACGCTTCCTCGCCGAGGTCGCGGGGCGCGAGGAGATCGCGCTGCGCGTCGCGGAGCGGCGCAGTCACGCCGTCGCGTACGCGAAGGGGCACGAGGCGATCGCCGGCGCGCTCGCGCTCGCCGGGGCGGGGGACACGGCGCTGCGGCTCGAGGAGCACGCCGTCGTGGCCGAGCTGCGGGCGCAGGCGAACCGGCTGGCGAACGCCGACGGCGCGAACCTCGTCCGCTCGGCGAGAGCGGCACACCGGCAGCTCGAGGCGATCCGCTCGCTGGGCGTCGACGCGCTGCCGCCGCACCTCGTCGAGGTGGCCGAGCTGCGGCTCCGCCACCCGTCCGCGTCGCTCCGCGAGCTCGCCGCGAAGGCGCGTCCGCCGCTGACGCGCTCCGCCGTGCAGCGGCGGTTGCGGCAGATCGTCGCCCTCGTTGAAAACTGATGTTGCCTCGTTTGCAACTGCTCTAGCGGAGCCGTCGCGCGTGTCCGCATACTGGACTCGGCGGTCCGTGCTCCACCGGCTGACGGATACAGACCCCGTCCGTCGCCAACGATGCGAGCACGGTGAATCCGGAGGGGAAGGTCGTCCTCGGAGCTTCCCCTCCGGCCGCCCTTCCGCGCCGTTCGGGGCGCTCGTATAGGTTTCTCGACTGGTATGAGCGCGGCCGCCTTCGACGAGTTGCGGGCCCGTCTGGCCGAGATCACCGACCTCGGCAAGACGATGGCGCTCCTCTCGTGGGACCAGCACGTGATGATGCCGCCGCGCGGCGCGGCGATCCGCGCGGAGCAGATGGCGACGGTCGGGCGGATCGCCCACGAGAAGTTCATCGCCCCCGAGATCGGGCGCCTGCTCGACGACGTCCGCGGCTGGGCGGAGCAGCACGAGTACGACTCGCTCGAGGCGAGCCTCGTGCGCACCGTCACCCGCGACTGGGAGAAGGCGCGCCGCGTCCCGCCGGACCTGCGCGCGGAGATGTCGCGCTCGGCGGCGCTCGCGCAGCCCGTCTGGGTCGACGCCCGGCAGCGGAACGACTTCGGCGCGTTCCTGCCGGTGCTGCGGACGAACCTCGATCTGCGCAAGCGGTACATCGAGTGCTTCGACGTCGACGACGAGCCGTACGACATCGTGCTCGACGACTACGAGCGCGGCATGCGCACCAAGGAAGTGCGCCGGATCTTCGACTACCTGAAGGTGCACCAGGCGCCGCTCGTCAAGGAGGTCGCCGCCCGCGGCGGGAACAAGCCCTCCGCGCACCGCTACGACCTCGAGGCGCAGAAGACCTTCGAGCTCGAGGTGGTGCGCGCCTTCGGCTTCGACGACTCCGCCTGGCGGCTCGACCCGACCGTGCACCCGTTCGCCTCGGGCACGGGGATGGGGGACATCCGCATCACCACGCGCTACTTCGACGACCACCTCGGCGGGCTCTTCGGGTCGATGCACGAGTTCGGGCACGGCCTGTACGAGCACCAGGTCGACCCGGCGCTCGAGCGGACGCCGCTCGCGCGCGGCGTCTCGCTCGGCGTGCACGAGTCGCAGAGCCGCATGTGGGAGAACCTCGTCGGGCGCTCGCTGCCGTTCTGGCGCCACTTCTTCCCGCGCCTCCAGGAGCTCTTCGGCGAGACGGTCGCCGGCTACGACGTCGAGCGCTGGTACCGCGAGGTGAACGCCGTCGAGCCGACGCTGATTCGCGTCGAGGCCGACGAGGCGACGTACAACCTGCACATCATCCTCCGCTTCGAGCTCGAGCAGGCGATGCTCGCGGACGAGTTCCCGCTCGAGCAGCTGCCGGAGGAGTGGAACCGCCGGATGTGGGAGTACCTCGGCATCGAGGTGCCCGACGACACGCGCGGCGTCCTCCAGGACGTGCACTGGTCGGGCGGCTCGATCGGCTACTTCCCGACCTACGCGCTCGGCAACCTGATCTCCGCGCAGATCTGGGAGAAGGTGACGGCGGACCTGCCGTCGCTCCACGACGACTTCGAGCGGGGCGAGTTCGGCGGCCTGCGCGACTGGCTGCGCGAGCACCTGCACCGGCACGGGCGGAAGTTCACGCCGGCCGAGACGCTCGAGCGCGTCGTCGGGACGCCGGAGATCGACCCGGAGCCGTACGTCCGGTACCTGCGCGAGAAGCTGTCGGCGATCTACGGGATCGCGGCCACGGCGTAGCCTGGTCGGCGGTGACCGCCCGCCGTAGCCTTCCGGCGCACCTCGTCGTTCCGCTCGTCGCGGGAGCGCTCGCGTCGTTCGCGCTGATCGGGGCGGACTCGCTGTGGCTCGCCGCGGTCGGCAGGTACGTCGCACGCGGGACGATCCCGCACGCGCTGCCGTTCGCGAGCGCGCCGACAGCCGGGTGGCACGACGTGCCGGCGCTCGCCGAGCTCGTCTTCCACGGGCTGGAGGCGGCCTTCGGCGACCGGGGCCTGATCGGGGCGCAGGTCGTGGCCGCGACAGCCGCGTTCTCGGCGCTCGCCGTCGGCCTGCGGCGGCAGGGCGCCGGCTCCGGCCCGATCGCCGGTGTCTCGGCCCTCGTCGTCGTCGGCGCGATCCCGAACGTCGTCGTGGTGCGGAACGGCGTCTTCACGCTGGTCCTCCTGCCGCTCCTGCTCTGGCTGCTCGAGGCGGAGGCGGTGCGGCCCTCCCGTCGCATCTGGCTGGCGGTGCCGCTGCTGGCGCTCTGGTCGAACCTGCACGGCGCCGCGCTCGTCGGGCTGGGGCTCCTCGGCGCGTACGCGCTGGTCGAGCGGCCGCGCGCGCTCCCGGTCGCGGCGGCCGGCGCCGTGGCGCTGTGCGCGACGCCCGAGCTCTGGCACACACCCGCCTACTACGTCGCCGTCGCCGAGAACGAGGCGGCGCGCCGCGGCGTCGGGTTGTGGGCGCCGCTCCAGGCGAACGGCTGGGACGCGTTGCTCGTCGCCTGCGCGCTGGTCCTGGTCGTCCTCGCGCGGCGCCGCACCGCGTGGCGGCCCTTCGAGCTGCTGGCCGCGGCGGGGCTCGCGCTCGCGACGATCCGTGCGGAGCGGCTCGGCGAGGCGCTCCTCTTCCTGCTCGCCTACCCGGCCGCTCGCGCGCTCGCCGGCCGGCGCACCGTGTCCGTGCCTGCGCTGCTGGTCGTCGTGCCGCTCGCGGCGATCGCGGTCGTGAACCTGGTCCGGACGCCGCTCGACACCGGCGACCGCCCGCTCGCGGCCGTCGCCGCCGCGACCGGCGAGCCGGTGCTGGCGGAGCAGGTGCTCGCGGAGCAGGTCGAGCTCGACGGCGGCCGCGTCTGGGTGGCGAACCCGATGGACGCGTTCCGCCGCCGCGACCAGGCGCTCTACCTCGACTGGCTCGCGGGTGACCCACGCGGGCGCGCGGCGGTGGAGCGGGTCTCGCTCGTGCTCGTCCTGCGCTCGAGCGTGGCCGGCCGGGAGGCTGCGCGCGACCCGCGCCTGCACCGGATCGGCGCCGACCGGCGTGCGGCTCTCTACGCAGTTCGCCGGTGACGGGTACCGAGTCCGGCGCGGGAGGCCCTCGCTAGAGTCCTCGCCATGGCGAAGACACGGGTTGGAATCAACGGCTTCGGTCGCATCGGCCGCAACTTCCTGCGTGCGGCGATCGAGCGCGGCGGCGACTTCGAGGTGGTCGCGTTCAACGACCTCGGCGACGTCGCGACGATGGCGCACCTGCTGAAGCACGACTCCGTCGGCGGCACGCTCGGCGAGAAGGTCGAGGTCTCGGGCGGGTCGCTGAAGGTGGGGGGCCGGGAGCTGACCGGGCTCGCAGAGCGCGACCCGGCGAACATGCCGTGGCGCGACCTCGAGGTCGACGTCGTGATCGAGTCCACCGGGTTCTTCACCAGCCGCGAGGGTGCGCAGAAGCACCTCGACGCGGGCGCGAAGAAGGTCGTCATCTCGGCGCCGGCGACGGATCCGGACATCACGCTCGTGCTCGGCGTCAACGACGACCAGTACGACCCCGAGCGCCATTCGATCATCTCGAACGCGTCGTGCACGACCAACTGCGTGGCGCCGATGGCGAAGGTGCTCGACGACGCGTTCGGGATCGAGCGCGGGTTCATGACCACGATCCACGCCTACACGCAGGACCAGAACCTGCAGGACGGCCCGCACAAAGACCCGCGCCGCGCGCGCGCCGCCGCGATCAACCTCGTGCCGACGTCGACCGGCGCCGCGCGCGCGATCGGCCTGGTGCTGCCGCACCTGAAGGGCAAGGTCGACGGCATGTCGATGCGGGCGCCGGTGCCGACCGGCTCGATCACCGACCTGGTCGTCGAGCTGCGCCGCGAGGCGACGGTCGACACCGTCAACGACGCGTTCCGCGCCGCCGCGAGCGAGGGCCCGCTCGCGCCCTACCTCGACTACTCGAGCGACCCGCTCGTCTCCACGGACATCGTCAACTCGCCGGCGTCGTGCACGTTCGACAGCGACCTGACGATGGCGAACGGGACGTCGGCGAAGGTCTTCGGCTGGTACGACAACGAGTGGGGCTACTCGTGCCGGCTCGTCGATCTCGTCTCGAAGCTGCTCTAGGGCGATGCAACTCCCACGGTCAGTCGAGACGGCGGCGATCGAGGGCCGCGTCGTCCTCGTCCGCAGCGACCTGAACGTGCCGCTCGAGGGCGGCCGCGTCGCCGACGACACGCGGATCCGCGCGTCGCTGCCGACGATCGAGCTGCTGCTCGAGCGCGGCGCGAGGGAGGTGCGCGTGTGCTCGCACCTCGGCCGCCCGAAGACCGACGAGGACCGCGCCAAGTACGCGATGGCGCCGGTGCGGGAGCGTGTCGCCGAGCTCGTCGGCGACGACCGCGTGACCGTGCTCGAGAACACGCGCTTCAACCCCGGCGAGACGAAGAACGACCCGGGCTTCGCCCGCGAGCTCGCCGACGGATGCGACCTCTACGTCGACGACGCCTTCGGGTCGGCCCACCGCGCGCACTCCTCGACCGTCGGCGTCACCGAGCTGCTGCCCGCGTACGCCGGCCTGCTGCTGCTCGACGAGCTGACGCACCTGGGCAGGCTGCTCGGCGAGGTCGAGCGCCCCTTCGTGATCGTCTCGGGCGGCGCGAAGGTCGAGGACAAGATCGGTGTGCTCCAGAACCTCGGCGCGCGCGCGGACGAGGTGCTGATCGGCGGCAAGATGGCCGAGGACGTCCGTGCCGAGAGCCCGTTCGCGTTCGACGCCGTGCTGCCGCAGGACGTCGTCGCGGCCGCGGCGTTCGAGGCCGACGCCGAGACGCAGGTGACGGCGTTCGACGCGCTGCCCGGCGGGTGGCTCGGGCTCGACATCGGCCCCGCGACGCGAGCGGACTTCGCGGCGCGGATCGCACGGGCGCGCACTGTCTTCTGGAACGGCCCGATGGGCGTGTTCGAGTGGCCGGCGTTCGCCGCCGGGACGATCGCGGTCGCGCGCGCGCTCGCCGAGAGCGACGGCTTCACCGTCGTCGGCGGCGGCGACTCGGTGCGCGCGGTGCACGAGGCGGGCGTCGCCAACCGCATCTCGTGGATCTCGACCGGCGGCGGCGCCTCGCTCGAGCTGCTCGAGGGCAAGGAGCTGCCCGGCGTGGCCGCGATTCCCGCATGACGCTGATCGCCGGCAACTGGAAGATGTACAAGGGACCGGCGGAGACGCAGGCGTTCGCGGCGGCCCTGCGCGACGCCGGGCTCCCCGAGGGCGTCGACGTCGTCGTCTGCCCGCCGTACGTCTCGCTCTTCGACGCCGTCCGCTGCCTCGCCGGCACGGAGATCGGCGTCTTCGCGCAGAACTGCCACTGGGCGGCGGAGGGCGCGTTCACGGGCGAGGTGTCGGCGCCGATGCTGCTCGAGCTCGGCGTCTACGGGACGCTCGTCGGCCACTCGGAGCGCCGGCAGCTCTTCGGCGAGACGGACGAGACGGTGCAGCGGCGCGTCGCCGCCGCCCTCGAGGCGGGCCTGCACGTGATCGCGTGCGTCGGCGAGACCGAGGCCGAGCGCGAGACGGGCGACACCGAGGCCGTCCTGCGGCGCCAGGTGTCCGTGCTCGAGCCCGACGAGAACCTCGTGATCGCCTACGAGCCCGTCTGGGCGATCGGAACCGGCAAGACCGCCACGCCGCAGCTCGCCCAGGAGGCGCACGAGACGATCAAGTCGCTGCTCGACCTGCCCGTGCTGTACGGCGGCTCCGTGAAGCCGGACAACGCGGCGGAGCTGCTCGCGCAGCCGGCGATCGACGGCGCCCTCGTCGGCGGCGCCTCGCTCGACGTCGACTCCTTCGTGGCGATATGTCGCGCAGCTATCCCCTCGTAGCGCTCGTCATCCTGGACGGGTGGGGCTGCGCCCCGCCAGGCCCCGGCAACGCCGTCGCGCTCGCGCAGACGCCGGTGTTCGACCGGCTCTGGGAGACCTACCCGCACGCGACGCTCGAGGCCTCCGGCGAGGCCGCGGGGCTGCCGCCCGGGCAGATGGGCAACAGCGAGGTCGGGCACCTGACGATCGGCTCGGGCCGGCGCCTCTACCAGGACCTGATGCGGGTCAACCGCGCGATCGAGTCTGGCGAGCTCCTCGAGAACCCGGTGCTGCGCGCCGCCTTCGAGCGCGGAAGGCGCGTGCACCTGCTCGGTCTCGTCTCGCACGGCGGCGTCCACTCGCACATCGACCACCTGCACGCGCTGCTCCGGTTCGCGCCGGAGAAGACGTGGATCCACGCGTTCACGGACGGCCGCGACGTCTCCCCGACCTCGGCGGTGCACGACCTGGCCGAGCTGCCCCGCGACCGCATCGCCACCGTCGTCGGGCGCTACTACGCGATGGACCGCGACCAGCGCTGGGACCGCACCCAGCAGGCGTTCGACGCGATCACCGCGGGCGAGGGAACGAAGGCCGACGACCCGGTCGCGGCCGTGCAGGCGAGCTACGACGCGGGCGTCACCGACGAGTTCATCGAGCCGATCGTGCTCGAGGGACGCCCGCGGCTGGAGCACGGCGACGCCGCGATCTTCTTCAACTTCCGCCCCGACCGAGGCCGGCAGCTCACGCGGATGCTGCTCGACCACGGCTTCGACGTCACCACCATGACGCGCTACGCCGCCGACCTCGCCACGCCGGTCGCCTTCGCGGAGCAGGAGGTCGAGAACACGATCGCCCAGGTGCTGTCGGCGGGCGCCGTGCGCCAGCTGCACGCGGCGGAGACCGAGAAGTACGCGCACGTCACCTACTTCTTCAACGGCGGCCGCGAGGAGCCGTGGCCGGGCGAGTCGCGCATCCTCGTGCCGAGCCCGCGCGACGTCCCGAGCTACGACCACAAGCCGGAGATGTCCGCCGACGAGGTCGCGCGCCAGGTGGTCGAGGAGCTCGACGGCGGCTACGGCTTCATCGTCGTCAACTTCGCGAACCCGGACATGGTGGGGCACACCGGCGTCATCCCGGCGGTGGTGCAGGCGGTCGAGACGACCGATCGATGCCTCGGGCGGGTCGTCGACCGCGTCTCGGAGCTCGGCGGGGCGTGTCTGATCACCGCCGACCACGGCAACGCCGAGAAGCTGCTCGAGGACGACGGCGTCAGCCCGCACACGGCTCACACGACCAACCGCGTGCCGTTGATCGCGACCGTCGAGGGGGCGGAGCTCGCCGACGGCGAGCTGGCCGATCTGGCCCCGACCGCGCTCGCGCTGCTCGGGCTCGAACAGCCGCCCGAGCTGACCGGTCATTCCCTCGTAAACCCCCGGTAAATCGCCTGGCGCCGTCGAAAGACGGCGCTATACTCCGGCTCCCTGTGGCGCTGCCCCAGCCCGACCTGGCGATCCTGCGGAAGGCTCAGCACGGCGACGAGCGTGCGTTCGCGATCATCGTGCGCGCGTACGAGACGCCGGTCTACAACTACGTCCTCCGGCTCTGCAACGGCGACAAGGCGCTCGCCGAGGATCTGACGCAGGAGGTCTTCCTCCGCGTCTTCCAGGGGCTGTCGCGGTTCTCGCTGCGGTGCAAGTTCACGACCTGGCTGTTCCAGGTGGCGAAGAACCGGGTGCTGGACGAGCTGCGGGCGCGCGAGCGCCGGCCGCTCGCGCCCGTCGATCTCGAGCACGCGCCACAGCTCGAGGTGCTCGACCAGCCGGTCGAGCGCGTGGAGGCGATCGACGCGCTCTGGCGCGCCATCGACGCACTCCCCGTCGACCTGAAGATGGCGCTGCTCCTGCGCGACATCGTCGGCCTCTCCTACAACGAGATCGCCGACTCGCTCGAGGTGACGCTGGCGACGGTCAAGTGGCGCATCTTCAAGGCGCGCGAGGACGTGCAGGTGACGCTCGCCCGTCAGGGGATCACGTTCGGCACGAACGACGACGTCGTCGTCCCGAGCGTCGAGCTCGCGTAGAGCCACATCAAGCCTCGACTCACCGCGAGTAGGTCGACAGCCAGCGCGCGAGGTCGTGCGCCTGCGCCGCCGGGCTCGCCGCGTGCTCCACCGGGCGGACCGCCGGCGGGCGACCGCCGCTGCCGTTCGCCACGGCGACCGCGACCGCCGCGACGACGGCCGCTGCGCCTGCCCCGGCGAGCCAGGTCCGGGTGCCCGGCACCTGCCGCGGGCGCCGCAGCATCACCGTCTCCGCCTCGTCCCCGAGCGCGGCCGCCACCTCCGCGGCGGTCGGCCTGCGGGCGGGGTCGCGCGCACGCATCCGCTCGATCAGCCGCCGGTCGGCGCGGGTCGGCTCCTCGAGCAGCTCGTCGAGCACCACGCCGAGCGAGTAGACGTCGGCCTCCGGCCCCGCCGGCCGCCCCTCCGCCTGCTCGGGCGAGAGGTAGCGGAGCGTCCCCAGGACCGTGCCCGTCAGCGTCAGCATCGTCTCCTCGAGCGCCCGGGCGATCCCGAAGTCCGCCACCTTGACGGCGCCGTCGGGGGCGCGCATCAGGTTCGCGGGCTTCAGGTCGCGGTGCACGACGCCCTGGGCGTGCGCGTACGCGAGGGCGGACGCGATCCCCGCGGCGTCCGCGCGGCTCAGCCGGGCGCCGGCGAGGGTCCGCCCGTCGAGGAGCTCCATGACGATGCACGGCAGCCCGTCGACCTCCGAGACGTCGTACGTGCGGACGAGGTTCGGGTGCTGGAGCCGTGCCGCGATGCGCGCCTCGCGCAGGAAGCGCAGCCGGAACTCGGGGTCGTCGGCCAGGTGCGTCGAGAGCACCTTCAGCGCCACGGGCCGGTCGAGGTCGTCCTGCCGTCCCTCGTAGACGACGGCCATGCCGCCGCGACCGAGCTCGCGCACGATCCGGTAGCCGCTCATCAGTCCCCGCCGCCGCCGTGCCCGCCGTCCCCGCCGCCGTGATGATCGTGGCCGGGGCCGTGGTCGTGGCCGGGCGGGCCGGGCTCGAACGGGACGAGCGGCGGCGCCGGCGCGGTCACCGCCGGGGCCGGCGGCAGGCACACCGGCGACTCGCCGGCGAGCGCGTTCACGCCCGAGAGCAGCGGCTCCTGGAGCCGGGCCGGCACGCGTCGGCGGTCGACCAGCCGGATCGCCGCCGACTGGAGCCGCGGAATGTCGCGTGCCTGCGCGCACGCGCCCTCGTGCGCGATGCGCTGGGCCAGCTGGATCAGCGGCGCGGTGTCGGCACGCCGGAGGTACGGCCCGGCGGTCGCGCCGCACCCGGCGAGGCAGGTCGCGGTGCACGCGACGGCGATGAGGTGGCTGCGGCGCATCCGGTGACTAGACGCCGTGCTGCAGGCGGGCTGCGAGGGCGGGCGGGAGGCCGCGCCCTGCGAGCTCGGCCTGGGTCTCGGCGATCGGGTACGGGACTCGCCGGAAAGCTGCCCGCCCGGCGCCGAAGTCAATCAGGAGCCAGGCGGCGCGCGGGTCGCCGTCCCGCGGCTGGCCGACCGAGCCGGGGTTGAGCAGCCAGCGGCCGGCGGCGAGGTCGACCGTCGTCTCGGCCGGCGCGAGCCCGCCGGCGACGCCGTCCCCGTCGCAGGCGACGGCGACGGCGACGTGGCTGTGCCCGACGAGCACGAGCGGCGCGGATGTCAGCTCCAGGCTCTGCAGGGCGATCTGCTCGCTAATCACGTAGTCCCACACCGGGTCGCGCGGGCTGCCGTGGTAGAGCTCGGCCTCCGGCCGCGTCGCCGCCGGCTCGAGCCGGCCCAGCCACTCGCGGCCGTCGTCGTCGAGCACCCCCTGCGTCCAGCGCGCCGCGACCGCCGCGTCGGCGCTGAACTCGGCGAGGTCGAGCACGCCGAGCACGGCGAGGTCGTGGTTGCCGCAGAGGGCGAGCTCTACCCGGTCGCGCACCGCCGCGACGCACTCGTTCGGCCGCGGCCCGTAGCCGACGACGTCGCCGAGGCACCAGAGCTCGTCGACGCGTTCGCGCTCGACGTCCGTCAGCACCGCCTCGAGTGCGTGAAGATTGGCGTGGATGTCCGAGAGCACCGCGACGCGTGTGGCCACGGGCCTGACCGTAGCCGTCGCCGCCTGTGGCTGGGCGGCGGCAGCGTGGCTGCTCGCGCGGACGAGCGTGCCCACGCTCCACCTCTCCGGGTTCGACGAGCGCCGGTTCTTCAGCGCGCGGTCGTTGCAGCGCGCCCACGACTACTCGCTGGGGGAGCAGGGGCTGTGGCTCGCTGGAACGGCGGCGACGCTGGCCGTGCTCGGGCTCCTCGCGTGGCGACTCCCCCGCAGCGTTCGCGGCATGGGGCTCGGCCGGATCGGCAGCGCGATCGTCGCCGGCATGGTCGTGCTCGTCGCGCTCTGGTTCACGTCGCTGCCGTTCGCCTTCGCCGACCTCTGGTGGCAGCACCACTACGGGCTTGGGCCGTTCGACGTCGCGGCGTGGCTCAGCGGGCAATGGTCGGTGCTCGCGCCGGAGGTCGCGTCGGCGATGCTGACGATCGTCGTGCTCGTGGGGCTCGCCGGCCGCTTCCGCTGGTGGTGGCTGCCCGCCGCCACGCTCTTCGTCGCGATCGCCGCCGCGCTCGCCCTCGTGCAGGGCTGGGCGGCCGCCGGCGCGTCGCATGCGCTGCACGACCCGGTCCTGCGCGCGGACGTGCGCCGGCTCGAGCGTGCCGAGGGCGTCACGGGGACGCCGGTGCGCGTGCAGGACGTGTCGGCCTGGACGAGCCAGGCGAACGCCTTCACCGTCGGCTTCGGCCCGTCGACGCACGTCGTCCTCTGGAACACGCTGCTCGACGGGCGCTTCTCGCGCGGCGAGGTCGACGTCGTGATCGCGCACGAGCTGGGGCACGTGCGCAGCGGCCACATCGTGAAGACGATTGGCTGGACGGCCCTGCTCGTGTTGCCGACGCTGTGGATGCTCGCGGTCGCGACGCGGCGGCGCGGTGGTGTCGGCGACCCGGCGAACCTGCCGCTCGTGCTCCTGCTCCTGACCGTGCTGTCGCTCGTGACGCTGCCGGTGCAGAACGCCGTCTCGCGCCGCTACGAGGCGGAGGCCGACTGGCGCGCGCTGAACGCGACGCGCGACCCGGCGTCGGCGCGGCGGCTCTTCGTCGGCTTCGAGCGGACGAGCCTGGAGGAGCCGACGCCGCCGCTCTGGGACTACCTGATGATCGAGAACCACCCGACGCTGATGCAGCGGATCGCGATGACCGAGCGCTGGCGGGGAGCGTCGAGGCGCTAGCGGTCCTCGGTCTCGGGCAGGTCGTGGATGCCCTTGACCGTCGTGTACTTCGAGTAGGCGTCCTGCATCGCCGCGAGCAGCTCCTTCATGAACTGCTGCGACATGTTGACCCGCGCGACGACGACGCCCGGCACGTCCCCCTCCTCGACCTCGTGGTCGATGCGGGCGAAGGTGAGCGTGAACTCGTAGTCGGAGAAGGTGATGTTCGCGAAGTTCGCGTAGACGCCCGCGAGCAGCTGGGGATCCATGTGGATGTTCAGCTGGCGCTCGTGGGAGCCGTCGTCCATCTGCCCGGACGATACTAGAGCGGTGGACGCCTTCGATCGCAGACGGACGCTGATGCTCGTGACGGCCGTCGCGGCCGTCTTCGGCGGCGGGACGGCGGGCTTCATGGCGATCCTCCACGAGAGCTGGCACGACGCGCTCTACCGGACCGTGATGACGGCGTCGCTGACCGGCCTCGACACCCGGCCGCGCGGCGTGGGCGCCGAGGCGCTGACGGTCGGGGTGGTGCTCGCGGGGGTGGCTATCTTTGGCTACCTCGCCGTCCAGGTGTTCGACTCGATCGCGCACCGGATCCTCGGCGGGGCCTGGAGGGAGAAGAGGCGCCGGAAGATGATCGACCAGCTCCGCGACCACATCATCGTCTGCGGCTACGGGCGCGTCGGACGCCGCGCCGCCGAGGAGCTGCGCCTGGCGGGCGTCCCGTACGTCGTGCTCGACTTCAGCGAGGACGCGATCGCGGCCGCGGAGGCGCGCGGCGACCTCTTCGTCGTCGGCAGCGGCGCCGAGGACGAGGACCTGGAGCGCGCGGGCATCGACCGGGCGCGCGGGATGCTGGTGGCCTCCGACGACGACGGCGACAACCTCTACATCACCCTCTCGGCGAAGGCGCGCCGCCCGGGCCTGACCGTGATCGCACGCGCGTCCAGCGAGGAGGCGGAGCGGAAGCTGCGCCTGGCGGGCGCCGATCGGGTCGTCACGCCGTACACGACGGCCGGGCGCGTGATGGCGAACCTGATGACGAAGCCGCACGTGACGTCGTTCGTGAACGTCCTCACGTCGGCCGCCGAGCCGAACCTCAGCTTCGAGGAGATCGAGGTGACGCCGTCGTGCGATGCCGCCGGCCGGTCGATCGGGGAGCTCGACGTCGCCCGGCGGACGGGCGCGTACATCGTCGCCCTGCGCCGCGTCGACGGGACGCTCGAGCTGAGGCCGTCGAAGGAGACGCTCGTCGCGGCCGGGGACGTGATCGTCGGCATCGGCTCCCCCGAGGAGATCTCCAAGCTCGAGCGCATGTTCGCGCCGCGGGAAGCCGTTGCGGGCTGAGGCCCTGCAGCGCCTCGAGGCCCGGCTCGGCGAGCTCGCCGGCGCGGAGGTCGAGCTGGAGCGGCCGTCGAACCCCGAACACGGGGACTTCGCCACCAACGTCGCGCTGCGCACCGCGAAGGCGGCCGGCCGGCCGCCGCGCGAGCTCGCGCAGGAGCTCGCGGAGCGGGCAGCGGCGCTCGACGAGGTCGCGTCGGCCGACGTCGCCGGCCCGGGCTTCCTCAACCTCCGCCTCGCCGACTCGTTCTTCGTCGAGGCGCTCGCCGAGGTGGGCGAGGGGTACGGCGGCGGCTTCGCCGACCCGGTCGAACGCGTCCAGGTCGAGCTCGTCTCCGCCAACCCGACCGGCCCGCTGCTCGTGTCGCATGCGCGGAACGGCGCCTACGGCGACTGCGTCGCGCGGCTGCTCGAGTTCGCGGGCCACCGCGTCGAGCGCGAGTACTACTACAACGACGCCGGCACCCAGATCGACCGCTTCCGCGCCTCGGTCGAGGCGGTGCGGCGCGGCGAGCCGGTGCCGGAGGACGGGTACCGCGGCGCGTACGTCGAGGAGCTCGCGCGCGAGGAGGGGGACCCGCTGCCGCGGATGCTGGCGTCGATCGAGCGGTCGCTCGCGCGGTTCCGCATCCGATACGACAGCTGGGCGCTGCAGAGCGAGCTCGAGCGCCGCCTGCCGGAGTTCCTGCCGCGGCTCGACACGTACGAGCGGGACGGCGCGCTCTGGGCGCGCTCGTCCGCGTACGGCGACGATGCCGACTGGGTGATCGTTCGCTCGCCCGAGAAGGGCGGGACGCCGACGTACCGCGCCGCGGACATCGTGTACCTGGTGGACAAGCTGGACCGCGGCTTCGACCGCGCGATCTACGTGCTCGGCGCCGACCACCACGCGACCTCCAAGTGGTACGCGGCGATCGCGCGGATGCTCGGCTACGACGCGTCACGGGTCGAGGTGCTGCTGTACCAATTCGTGCACCTCGTGCGCGGCGGCGAGGCTGCGAAGGCCTCGAAGCGCGCCGGCAACGTCGTCTTCCTCGACGACTTCATGGACGAGGTCGGTGTCGACGCCGCGCGCTGGTACCTCGTCAACCGCGGCCCCGACCAGGTGATCGAGATCGACCTCGACCTGGCGGCCGAGCGCTCGCAGAAGAACCCCGTCTACTACGTGCAGTACGCGCACGCTCGGATCGCGGGGATCCTGCGCAACGCGGAGGGGGCGCAGGTCGGCGGCGCGCCGCCCGGCCCGCTCGCGCGCGAGGAGAAGGAGCTCGTCAAGCGGCTCACCGATTTCCCGGCGACGGTGCACGAGGCGACGGTGCGGCGGGGCCCGCAGCTGCTGCCGGCGTATGCGATCCGGCTGGCCGACGACTTCCACCGCTTCTACCACGAGTGCCGCGTGCTCGGCGAGCCTGCCGAGGGGTTCCGGCTCGGCCTCTGCCGTGCGACGCAGCAGGTGATCGGCCGCTGCCTCGACCTGGTCGGCGTCGAGGCTCCCGAGCGGATGTAGCTAGGCGACGCCGTCGCGGTAGATGCGCCGGACGATCTCCTCGATGTCGGGCTCGGCGAGCTGGAGGTCGACGAGCCGCGCCGCCGCGGCGACCCGCGCCGTCAGCTCCGCCGCCGAGCCGCGGAAGCGGAGCCACTGGCGGACGCCGTCGACGCGCTCGACGCGCGCGCCCTCGATCCGGAGCGGCGGTGCGGGCTCCTCCAGGTCGACGACGAGCGTCCGCTCCTCGCCGTAGCGCGCACGCAGGTTGTCGATCGCGCCGTCCCAGATCAGGCTGCCGTGGTCGATCACGAGCAGGCGGCTGCAGAGCCGCTCGATGTCGCCGAGGTCGTGGGTGGTCAGCATGACCGTGACCCCGTCGGCGCGGTTGATCTCGACCAGGAACTCGCGCACGCGCTGCTTCGCGACCACGTCGAGGCCGATCGTCGGCTCGTCGAGGAACAGCAGCTCCGGTCCGTGCAGCATCGACGCGGCGAGCTCGCCGCGGATCCGCTGCCCGAGCGAGAGCTGGCGGACCGGCGTCGCCAGGAACGGGTCGAGCTCGAGCACGCCGCGCAGGCGCTCGAGCCGGGCGCGGTAGTCCCCGGGCGCGACGCGGTAGATGTGGCGGAGGAGCTCGAACGAGTCGACGAGCGGCAGGTCCCACCAGAGCTGCACCCGCTGCCCGAACATCGCGCCGATGCGGCGGGCGAGCTCGATCCGTCGGCGGGACGGGTCGAGCCCCGCCACCGAGACGCGGCCGGCGGTGGGGACGAGGATCCCGGTCAGCATCTTGATCGTCGTCGACTTGCCGGCGCCGTTCGGCCCCAGGTACCCGAGCAGTTCGCCGCGCTCGACTCCGAAGGACAGGTCGCGCACCGCGTCGACGACGTGCCGCTCGCGCCGGAAGCGCCCTCGCCGGACGACGAAGCGCTTCGACAGGCCCGCGACCTCGATCATCCGCCCGCGCTCCGGTAGTGGCGCACCGCGAACCGCCAGACGAAGCCGGCGACGCCCGCCGCCGCGGCCGCGACCGCGGGCGAGCAGAAGTCGAGGAAGCGCGGCAGCCCGAGCGGGTCCGGCTTGCCGAGGACGTACAGCGCGGGGAAGTAGCAGACGAACGTGAGCGGGACGACGAACCCGAGCAGCCGACGCAGCCACGCGCCGTAGAGCTCGAACGGGTACTGCGCCATCGCCGTCCCGCCGTAGGTGAACGCGTTCGTGAACTCGCCGCCGTCCGTCGTCCAGAACGAGAGGCACGCGCCGACGACCCAGATCGACGAGAAGATGACGGCGGCGCTCGGCAGCGAGACGGCCAGGACGAGCGCGCGCAGCGGCGTCCAGTGGATCGTCAGCGTCCCGAGCGCGTACGCGAGCACGATCGCCCCCTGGAGCACGCGCGCGACGCGGCGGAGCGTGAAGTCCGACGCGGTCACCTGGAAGAGCGTCCCGCGCGGACGGATCAGCAGGATGTCGAAGTTGCCGTCCCGGATCTTCTGCGGGAACTGGTCGAGGTGCCCGATCACCATGTCGGTGACCGCGAACGTGATCGACGACAGCGCGTAGAGGAACGCGACCTCGTGGACGCTCCAGCTCGCGAGGCGCGGCACGTTCCGGAAGATCACCAGCACGACGAGGAAGTCGATGAACGAGATCCAGAACGTGCCGACGAGGTCGAGCGCGAAGGACAGGCGATACTGGAGCTGCGACCGCACCTGGGCGCCGACGAGGCGGCGCCAGACGAGCAGCGAGTCAACCACCCTGGATCACGACCTTCCGGGTCGCCCGCAGGAGCAGCAGCCGGCCGAGCGCGAGCAGCACGATGGCCCAGAACGCCTGGAGCGCGAGCACGCCGAGGAGCGCGAGCCCCGACCGCTTGCCGAGGTAGACGTCGACCGGCGTCTGGATGATCGAGCCGAACGGCAGCGCGTAGCAGAGCTCGCGCAGCGCGTGCGGGAGGAAGCGGAGCGGGATCGCCATCCCCGAGAAGAAGACGACGATCGTCGTCGCGAGCGTGACGACGCCGCGGAAGTCGAGCAGCCAGAACGCGACGGCGTTGTAGATGAACCGGAAGCCGAAGCTGACGACGACCGCGAGGGCGAGGCTGACGACGAACGCGAGCGCGTCGAGCGGCGACGGGTAGTGGAGCCGGAAGACGAGCGCGCCGAGCACGAACGGCGGCAGGCCGCGGAAGAGGAAGTGGTACGGCGCGCGCCCCAGGTCGTACGCGAGCCAGTACCGCTGCGGGTCGAGCGGGCGGAGCAGGTCGGTCGCGATCGACCCGTCGCGGATCCGCCAGGCGAGCTCCCACCAGCTGAAGACGTAGACGGTCATGATCATCGACTGCGCGAGCCAGACGTACGTGACCGCGTCGGCGGCGTCGAAGCCGCCGACGTCGCTGCGGTGCCGGTAGACGGCCAGCAGGATGTAGGCCTGGAGGAAGCCGAAGATCGAGTTGGTGAAGATCCCGGCCGCGGTTGCCCAGGGGTAGGCGGCGTAGCGGCGCCAGCCGCGCTTGGCGATCTCCCAGTCGAGGCGCACTCCGCCACTCTAGGATCCGATCCCGATGGGCTCCCACCAGCGTCCCGACCGCAACCTCGCGCTCGAGCTCGTGCGGGTCACCGAGGCGGCGGCGATGGGCGCCGGCAGGTGGATCGGGCGCGGCGACAAGAACGCGGCCGACCAGGCTGCCGTGGACGGGATGCGGGCGATGCTCGACACCGTTCACATGGACGGCGTCGTGGTGATCGGCGAGGGGGAGAAGGACGAGGCGCCGATGCTCTTCAACGGCGAGCACGTCGGCGACGGGGCCGGCCCGGAGGTCGACGTCGCCGTCGACCCGCTCGAGGGCACCCGGCTGACCGCGCTCGGCCAGCCGAACGCGATCGCCGTGATCGCCGCCGCCGACCGGGGCTCGCTGTTCTTCCCGGGGGCGGCTGTGTACATGGAGAAGATCGCCGCCGGCGCGAACGCCGTGCACGCGATCGACATCGAGGCGTCGCCGACCGAGAACGTGCGGGCGGTCGCGAAGGCCAAGGGCGTCAAGGCGACCGACCTCCGCGTGGTCGTGCTCGAGCGCGACCGTCACGACGAGCTGATCGGCGAGCTCCGGCAGGCAGGCGCGCGAGTGCTGCTGATCCGCGACGGCGACGTCGCTCCCGCGATCGCGGCGGCGCGGCCGGAGACGGGTGTCGACCTGCTCTACGGCATCGGTGGCACTCCTGAGGGCGTGATCTCCGCAGCCGCGCTGAAGTGCGTCGGCGGCGGCATCCAGGCGAGGCTGTGGCCGCGGGACGCCGAGGAGCGGCAGCGGCTGGTCGACGCCGGCTACGACGTCGGCCGCGTCCTGCTGACCGACGACCTCGTGCGCTCCGACAACGTCTTCGTCGCCGCGACCGGCGTCACCACCGGGGCGCTCCTGCGCGGTGTCCGCTACGCCGCGACGGGAGCGGTCACCGACTCGATCGTGATGCGCTCCCGCTCGGGCACCGTGCGCCGGATCGAGGGCCGCCACAACCTCGAGAAGCTCAGCCACTTCACCGGCCGGGAGTACCGCTGACCTGGCCTACACTGGCCGTCACACGCTGAGACGAAGAAGGGGATGAACGATGGCTGTCGCGACACACGGAATCGAGCGGATCGAGGAGCTCCTCGGCGACGAGGCGGATTCGCTCCTGCGCCACACCTGCGAGACGATCGACCGCTCGCTCCTGCACCTGCCGGGCCCGGACTTCGTCGACCGGATCTACGCGCTGACCGACCGCACGAACCGCGTCCTCAAGAACCTCCAGTGGATGTTCGACCACGGCCGGCTCGGCGGCACCGGCTACCTGAGCATCCTGCCGGTCGACCAGGGGATCGAGCACTCGGCGGGCGCCAGCTTCGCGCCGAACCCCGCGTACTTCGACCCGGAGAAGATCGTGGAGCTCGCGGTCGAGGGCGGCTGCAACGCGGTCGCGTCGACGATCGGCGTGCTCGGCTCGGTCTCGCGGCGCTGGGCGCACCGGATCCCGTTCATCGTCAAGCTCAACCACAACGAGCTGCTGACGTACCCGAACCGGTACGACCAGACGATGTACGGCACGGCCCAGAAGGCGTGGGAGCTGGGCGCGGCCGGCATCGGCGCGACGATCTACTTCGGCAGCGAGGAGTCGGCGCGGCAGCTCGTCGAGGTCAGCGAGGCCTTCGAGGAGGCGCACCGGCTCGGCATGTTCACCGTGCTCTGGTGCTACCTCCGTAACTCGGCGTTCAAGCAGGACGGGGTGGACTACAGCGTCGCCGCCGACCTCACCGGTCAGGCGAACCACATCGGCGTGACGATCGAGGCGGACATCATCAAGCAGAAGCAGCCCGAGGTGAACAACGGGTACGGCGCGCTCTCGGCGAACGGCACGAAGTACGGGCAGACGAACGCGAAGGTGTACTCGGAGCTGACGACCGACCACCCGATCGACCTGACGCGCTACCAGGTGGCGAACTGCTACATGGGCCGCGCGCCGCTGATCAACTCGGGCGGTGCCTCCGCCGGCGAGGGCGACCTTGGCCAGGCTGTCCGCACCGCGGTGATCAACAAGCGCGCCGGCGGCGTCGGCCTGATCTCGGGTCGCAAGGCCTTCCAGCGGCCGACCGCCGAGGGCGTCGACCTGCTGAACGCGATCCAGGACGTGTACCTCGCGTCCGAGATCACTGTGGCGTAGAGCGGGTAGGGCGAGACGGGCGGGGATGCGCGATGCGGCGCGCGCTCCCCGCCCTTTCGGCTCACTTCGAGCCCGACCCCCCGCCTCGCCTCGTCGTCCCCCACAGCGCGCTCATCGCGGCTCCTGCCTGGTGCTTGCGGCGACCCTCCGCTGAGAGAGACGCCGCGCTGGCGGGAATCTTGCGCGGCTAGAATCCGCGGCACGCGGGTGTAGCTCAGTTGGTAGAGCATCAGCTTCCCAAGCTGAGGGTCGCGGGTTCGAATCCCGTCGCCCGCTTTCGACGGTGGCGGCGTCAGCGCTTCTGGTGATCGACGTACAGCGCGAGGCGCTCGACGGCTGCACCGACGCCGACGAGGTCGTCGCGCGGATCAACGAGCTGGCGGCGCGGGCCGAGGGGGCGGGCGCGCCGGTCGTCTACGTGCAGCACGAGGGGAACGGCGAGCCCGAGCGGGGGGACCCAGGCTGGGAGCTGGCCGAGGGGCTCGACCGGCAGGCGGGCTCGTACCTGGTCGCGAAGCGCTTCCGGGACGCCTTCGCGGAGACCGGGCTCGAGGAGCTGCTCGGATCGCTCGGGGTCGAGCGCGTCGTCGTCACCGGGGCGCATTCCGACTACTGCGTGCAGATGACCGCGCTCTCCGCGGTCGTGCGCGGCTTCGACCTCGTCCTCGTCGCCGACGGCCACACCGCGTACCCGGCCGACCCGGCGCTCGGCGCGGGCGAGCTGCGCGACCTGGTCAACGCGCGCGTCTCGACGCTGCGCCACCCGGGACGCACGATCGAGGTGCTCCCGGCCGCCGACGTCGTGTTCTAGAAGCGTGCGCGCAGGCGGTGCGCCGTCTCGAGCAGGTGCTCCGGGATCACCTTCACGTCGCCGAGCACCGGCATGAAGCTCGTGTCGCCGTTCCAGCGCGGCACGACGTGCAGGTGCACGTGATCCTCGATGCCGGCGCCGGCGACGCGGCCGAGGTTCCAGCCGAGGTTGAAGCCCTGCGGCGCGTACTCGGCGCGCAGCGCCTCGATGCCGGCGGCGGCGAGCCGGTGCACCTCGAGAGCCTCGTCCGCCGAGAGCTCGACGAAGTCGCCGACGTGCCGCCTCGGAGCGACGAGCAGGTGCCCGGACGCGTACGGGTACCTGTTCATGACGACGAGCGCCTGCTCGCCGCCGGCGACGAGGAGCTCCGGCTCGGGCTCGCAGAAGATGCAGCGGTCGAGCTCGTCCGCGTGCTGGACGTAGGCGAGGCGCCACGGCGCCCAGAGCGGCTTCGACATGGTGCGAGCGAGCCTAACGTCAACCTGTGGCCGCGGCGGGCAGCGGCGCCTCGCGGCGCGGCGTCCGCCGCAGCGCCGGCGGGATGAACCGCTCGAGCACGAGCGCGCTGCCGCCGCCCACCAGCGCGGCGGCCGCCGCGACGAGCCAGAGGCCGTGCGGGATCGTCGCCAGCGCGAAGCCGCCCGCGGCGCGCCCGGCGGCGCCGCCGAGCTGGAACGTGAACCCGTTCAGCGCCAGGTAGCGGCCGAGCATCCCGGGCTTCGCGAGGTCGGAGATGAGCGCGTTCTGCACCGTCCCGTGGAAGCACTCGCCGACGCCGAAGACGCCGAGCGCGAACGCGAAGACGGCCGCGGCGGCGGAGCCCGTCAGCCACCAGCCGCCCCCGAGCACGATCAGCCAGGCGCCCGCCCAGATCGTCCCCTCGACGGCATAGGCGGCCATCCGCCGCCTGCCCTCGAGCCACTTCGCGACGGGCATCTGCATGACGCCGATCACGAGCGTGTTGGCGAGGAACGCGAAGCCGATCCCTCGCTCGTTCACGTGTGCGACGTTCTTCGCGAACGCGGGGAAGATGTCGGCGAGCAGCGAGAAGCCGACGGCGATCACCGACGCGTTCAGGAGCACGTACGCGAGGAACGTCCTGTGGCGCAGCACCTGCCGGTACCCGCCCGACTCGCGCGTCTCGCGCGGCGCGCGCGGCGGCGACGGCACGAAGCGCAGCGCGACGAGGTAGGTGCCGAACGTGAGCGCGTCGAGCAGGAACAGCAGCTCGTAGGAGCGGGGATGCGCCGTCGTCGCGATCAAGCCGCCGACGACGCCGCCCACGCCGATGCCGACGTTGTTGAGCACGCGTTGCATCGCGTACGCGCTGTGCCGCTCCTCCCGCTCGGTCAGCGCCGCGACGAGCGTCGCGTGGGCGGGCCAGAACGAGCCGTTGCCGACCCCCGCCAGGGAAGCGGCAAGGAAGGCGGGGCCTGGGGAGTGGACGAGCGCGAAGCCGCCGTAGCCGGCCGCGGAGACGACCATCGAGCCGGCGAGGATCCGGCGCGGCCCGGCCAGGTCGATCAGCGAGCCGGTGGCGAGGCCCGAGGCGAGGCCGGCGACCGACGACGCGGCCAGCACGAGGCCCGCGGTGCCGAGCGCGATCCCGCGCACGTTGTGCAGGTAGATCAGCAGGAACGGGAAGACGACGCCGTTCCCGGCGGCGTTCGCGAAGCTGCCCGAGAGCAGCGTCCAGAGCTGCCGCGACAGCCCCGGGTCGAGGGAGCGCAGGTACGCACGCACCGCGGCGAGGGTAC
The DNA here is from genome assembly GCA_964496175.1 of uncultured Gaiellales bacterium. Classification (GTDB taxonomy): domain Bacteria; phylum Actinomycetota; class Thermoleophilia; order Gaiellales; family Gaiellaceae; genus PALSA-600. Next base: position 33,287 of record CAZBYA010000021.1, read on the forward strand.
CCTCGGCGTCGTGTCGGCCCGCTGGTGGGAGATGCGACCCGCGCAGAGCCTGAAGCCGTCGAGCTACGTCTGTCCGCTCTGCGACGGGATGTTGCACGCGACGAGCGAGCACGCGCTGATCGCGCCGGAGGGCGACGTCTCGAAGCGCCGCCACGCGCACATGGAGTGCGTGCTCGCCGCCCGCCGGCGCGGCGAGCTGCCGACGCGGGACGAGTGGCGGTCATCGCGATAATGACGGTCGTGCCCGAGCGCTCACGCCGCCTCAGGGGCCTGATCGAGGCAGGGATCGCGGTCACCGCCGAGCTCTCGCTCGAGACGGTCCTCCAGCGCATCGTCGAGGCGGCGGCGGAGATCACCGGCGCGCGCTACGCGGCGCTCGGCGTGATCGACCGCAGTGGCCACGAGCTCGAGCGGTTCGTGACGCACGGCATCCCGACCGAGGAGCACGAGGCGATCGGCGCGTTCCCCCGCGGCCGCGGCATCCTCGGCGTCCTGCTGCGCGACGCGAAGCCGCTCCGACTCGACGACCTGTCGAGCGACCCGCGCTCCGTCGGCTTCCCCGAGAACCACCCGCCGATGCACTCGTTCCTCGGCGTCCCGATCCTGCTGCGCGGCGTCGCGTACGGGAACCTGTACCTGACGGAGAAGGACGGCGGGTTCACCGAGGAGGACGAGGAGCTCGTGACGCTGCTTGCCTCGCAGGCCGCCGTCGCGGTCGAGAACGCGCGCCTGTACGAGTCGGCCACGCGCTGGTCGCGGCAGCTCGAGTCGCTGAACGAGATCGGCTACGCCCTCGTCGAGGAGCTCCAGCTCGATCGCCTGCTCGCGCTGATCGCGGCGCGGCTGCGCGAGCTGATCGACGCGCGGGTCGTGATGATCGCGCTGCCGGCGGGCGAGGACGAGCTGCGCGTCGCCGCGGTCGACGGCGAGAACGCCGACGCCCTGCGCGACCTGAGGTTCCCGCGCTCCGCGTCGAAGGCCGGCCGCGTGCTCGCGCGCGGCCGCAGCGAGCGTGTCGACGACCTGATCGACGACCCGGAGGTGCACCACGAGGCGGCGCGCGCCTTCGCGGCCCGCACCGGGCTGTTCGTGCCGCTCGCCATCCGCGACCGGCCGGTGGGCGCGATCGTCGCCCACGACAAGCACGGCGAGGACCTCCGCTTCCGCGACGACGACCTGCGGCTCGCGGAGCAGTTCGCCGTGCGCGCGGCCGTGGCGCTCGACCTGTCGGAGCGGGTCGCACGCGACTCCCTGCGGCGCGTCGTGCACGGTCAGGAGCTGGAGCGGCGGCGGCTCGCGCGCGAGCTCCACGACGAGACCGGACAGGCGCTGACGTCGATCCTGCTCGGGCTGAAGGCGGTCGAGGACGCGGCCGACCCGGCCGCGCTGCGCGCGGCGTCCTCGCACCTGCGTGAGCTGGTGGTGTCGACGCTCCAGGACGTTCGCCGGCTCGCGGTCGAGCTGCGGCCGAAGGCGCTCGACGACTTCGGGCTCGTGCCCGCGCTCGAGCGGCTCGTGGAGACGTTCCACGAGCAGACGGGGATCGAGGTCCAGCTGGAGGCGCGGCTCGACGCGCAGCGGCTGCCCGAAGAGGTCGAGACCACGCTCTACCGGCTCGTCCAGGAGGCGCTGACGAACATCGTCAAGCACGCGCACGCGCGGACCGTCAGCGTCCTGCTCGTGCCTCGCAACGGCGCGGTCTCGGCGCTGATCGAGGACGACGGACGGGGCTTCCAGCCCGACACGGCGCGAGAGGACGGCCTCGGGCTGGTGGGGATGCGCGAGCGCGTCGGCCTGCTGGGCGGGCGGTTCACCGTCGAGTCGTCCGAGGGAACAGGTACGACTCTCGCCGTGGAGGTGCCCGTCACGTGACCCCGAGGAAGAAGACCCGGCTGCTCGTGGTCGACGACCACGCTGTCGTCCGCTCCGGGCTGCGCATGCTGCTCGACGCGGAGGAGGACCTCGATGTCGTCGCGGAGGCCGGCAGCGCCCGCGACGCCGTGTTCGAGGCGCGGGCGCTGAAGCCCGACGTGATCCTGCTCGACGTCGTCATGCCGGGTGAGAGCGGCATCGACGTGCTGCCCCGGCTGAAGAAGGAGGCGCCCGACGCGAAGGTGCTTGTCCTCTCGATGCAGGACGACCCGCGCTACGTGCGCGAGGCGTTCGCCCAGGGCGCGAACGGCTACGTGCTGAAGGAGGCAGCTGACGCCGAGGTCGTGCAGGCGGTACGCGAGATCGCGGCCGGGGGCAGCTACGTGCACCCGGTGCTCGGCGCGCGCATGGTCGCGGCCGAGGCAGAGGCGCGCGCCGCCGCCGCCGCGGACCCGCTCTCCGATCGCGAGCGGGAGGTGCTGCGGCTGCTGGCGCTCGGGCACACGAATCAGGAGATCGCGAAGCAGCTGTACATCTCGGTGCGCACGGCGGAGACGCACCGCGCGCACATCATGCAGAAGCTCAACCTGTCGACACGGGCCGAGCTCGTGCGCTACGCGATCGCGCACGGCCTGCTCGACGACGACGGCGAGAGCTCGGGCTAGGAGGCGCCGCGGCGGGCGAACGCCACGAGCAGCGCGAGGTGCTCGTAGGCGGTGAAGCGGTGGTCGGCGCCCGCCGGCACGAACATCGCCTCGCCCTCGCCCAGCGGGAAGCTCTCGTCCTCCACCTCGAGCACGCCGCTGCCCTGGAGCACGACGTACACCTCGTCGTCTTCGTGCGGCTGCTGGCGGTCGGGCTCCGGCGCGACGAGGACGTAGACGCCGAGCTCGAGGCCGGGGCTCTCGTGCACGACCTCGTAGCCGCCGCCTGCCGCCTGGAGGCGCCGCCTGGCGGCGTCGACCCCGAATACGTGAGAGCCCGCGTCCACGGGGAAACCGTACCGAGTCACAGCTACGGCTTTCTCCCGATGTGGTTGCATCGGACCCCGGGCAGCATCCGCGCATGGCACCCGCGAGCTACGCGATGTTCTGGCGCTACGACGACGGCCCCCGCTACGCGGGGCGCGTCGAGGTCGGCTCGAGCTCGCTCGAGCTCGAGTCGAGCGCGCCGCCGGCGGCGCCCGAGCGCGTCGCCTTCGCGGAGATCGCCCGCGTCGTGCTCGAGCGGGGCCAGCTGCTGCTCGAGCGCGTCGGCCTGCCGGAGCTCTGGATCGGCAGCCTCGACCGGCCGGGCGCGCTGCGGGAGCTCGCCGACCGCCTCGTCGAGGCGACCGCGGACGCCGGGTAGACTGAGCCTTCCCCGGCGCCCGTAGCTCAGGGGATAGAGCGCGTGCCTCCGGAGCACGAGGTCGCAGGTTCGATTCCTGCCGGGCGCATC
>CAZBYA010000022.1:0-35910 GCA_964496175.1 uncultured Gaiellales bacterium
CGCCGCAGGTCGGATGGCTGGCCGTGTCTGTCGCCACGGCGAGCGCGCTCCAGTCCGACGGGAAGGTCGGGAACGACTCGTGCACCGAGCAGCCCCAGCCCTCGAGGTCTCCCGTCGACAGGTCGGAGAACGCCGGGTTGGAGGCGATCAGGGACACGTTGCCGCCGCACGGCGGGCCCGTGTCGATCGACCACGAGCCGGTGCCGGTGCTCATCGCCCCGAGCGCCGCGGTGATGCCGCCGGGGTTGTAGTAGCCGCCGCAGCTCGCGTCGAAGTACATGCCGGTCGTGTCGGGCTGGCTGCCCGCGAAGGCGATCCCGTCCTTGACGACGACGGCCTCGGAGGCGTACGCGTCCTCGCCGCTGTGGTACGCGGGGTCGGTGCCGATCACGATCCGGTTGCCTGCGTACGTGCGGCCGCCGGCCTCGCCGAGCACGACCGGCCCCCACACGGAGGCGCTCGAGAGCACGCCGTCCGGGACCGCGCCGCACGTCGGGTCGCCGACGATCAGCACGTTGTACTGCGCGAAGTCGCTGGCCGACATCGACGCCCAGGTCGAGTCGCTGACGATGTTGACGTTGTAGCCCGCGGCCTCGGCCCAGTGGACCTCCTCGCTCGACGAGCCCGTCCAGCCGAGGCTGGACGCGTCGATCAGCGCCTTCGGCGCGTCCGCGTACGCGGTCCCCGCCAGGAAGGTTGCCGCAGCGGCTGCGACGAGCGCAACCGTAAGCAGGCGGCGCATGGCGCGCGCGCCTGGTGAGCCCCTCTTCATGTGTGCCCCTCTCCTCTCTCAGGTGGGAGCGGACGCCCCGCTCCCGCGGGGCAGCCTAGGACCTACCCACAGGTAGGTCAATGGGCCGAACGGCCTACGGGGGCCCCGCCGCGCGGCGGGGCCCCCGTAGCCGGATGTGGCTAGCAGATGGTCGCGACGACCGTGCCGGTGCCGGCGTGGCCCGGGTCGGGCCCGTAGCCGGCGTTGGTGCGCACGATCACGACGTGCACTGCGTTGCCGGAGATCGTCGAGCCGGACTGGGAGGCCGTGCTCGCGACGATCACCGCCATGTAGGCCGGCAGCGGGCCCGCCGGCGGCGGGGTGCTGTTGCCGGTGCGGGCGGTCCAGCCGGCGCCGCAGACGGCGGCGCCGGAGTTCTCGAAGCCCTTGAAGCTGGCAGGGCCCGAGCCGCCGCTCATCGGGTTGAGCTTCCACCACTGGGCGCCCCAGAAGGTGACGGCCGTGCCGGCCGCCGCCTCCTGGTTCCCGATCACGAAGCTGCCGCCGCCGGGCGCGCCGGCGTAGATCAGCAGCGTCGAGGTCGCGGTGGCGGTGCTGCCGCCGTCGTCGAGCACGTGCACGGTCACCGTGTAGTAGCCGGTGCCGCTGTACGTGTGCGAGCCCGAGACGGTGTACGAGCCGCCGGAGCCGGCGACGGTCCCGGTCGAGCTCGACGAGTCGCCCCAGTTGATCGTCGCCGTGAAGTCGGCGGCGGTCGAGCCGGTGAACGCGTCGGTGAAGCTCGCGACGGTGCCGCTGTACGACTGCCCGGTGCTCGCGCTGCTGCCGGTGGCGTGCAGGGCGGCATCCGCGACGAGCGCGGTGCCGTTGCCGCCGGCGGTCGAGCCGCCGTCGTCGGTGACGGAGACGCTGACCGGGTAGGAGCCCTCGTCGGCGTAGGCGTGGCTGCCGCTGACGGTGTACGAGCCGCCGCTGCCGCTGACCGTGCCGGTCGAGGTGACGCCGTCGCCCCACGTGATCGTGGCGGCGAAGTCGCTCGCCGGCGCGGACGTGTTGGCGTCGGTGAAGGTGAACGACGCGTTGGTCGCGCCGGCACCCTCGGTCGCACCGCTCAGCGAGAGCGAGCCGGCGGTCAGGGACGCATCCGACACGAGCGCCGTGCCGTTGCCGCCGGCGGTCGAGCCGCCGTCGTCGGTGACGGAGACGCTGACCGGGTAGGAGCCCTCGTCGGCGTAGGCGTGGCTGCCGCTGACGGTGTACGAGCCGCCGCTGCCGCTGACCGTGCCGGTCGAGGTGACGCCGTCGCCCCACGTGATCGTGGCGGCGAAGTCGCTCGCCGGCGCGGACGTGTTGGCGTCGGTGAAGGTGAACGACGCGTTGGTCGCGCCGGCACCCTCGGTCGCACCGCTCAGCGAGAGCGAGCCTGCGGAGAGCGCCGCGTCGGAGACGTTCGCCGACGAGGTCGCCGTCGCGCCGTTCGTCGGCGTGTCGGCATCCGCGATCGTGACGGTGACGGCGTTGCTTCCCTCGTCCGCGTACGTGTGATCGCCGCTGACGACGAAGCTGCCGCCGCTGCCGGAGATCGTGCCGGTCGAGGTGCTGCCGTCGCCCCAGTCGATCGTGGCCGTGTACTCGGACGCGGTTGCCGCAGCGTCGGGGTCGCTGAACGTCGCGACCGCGCCGGAGAACGACCCGCCTTCCGTGGCCGAGATGGTGGTCCCGGTCGCGGTGATCGGCTGCTCGACGACGCCGACCCAGTGCTTCTGCGCCGTCGCCGACTGGAGCGAGCCGCGTGCGTCTGTGAAGCTCGCCTTGATCGTGTCGTCGCCTGCGCCGTTCGCGTCGTGGTACGTGAACGACACGTTGCCGTTGGCGTCGGTGACGCACCCGGCGGGGACGCAGGTGCCGCTCGCGCCGGCGTTGATGCCGGTGACGGTGAACGTCACGGTCTGACCGGAGAGCGGGCTGCCGCCGCTCGTCACCGTGGCGGTGACGGTGTGGTCGGTGCCGACGGGGTTCGTCGCGTCGGTCGGGTCGAGCGAGATGCTGCCCGACTTGACGACGATGCCCGAGCCCGCGACGAGGACGTAGGCCTCACCGCAGGCGCTGGCGTTCCCGTTGCTCGGGTCCTCCCCGCACGTGGGGTGACTGGCCGTGTCCGTCGCGACCGCCAGCGCGCTGAAGTCCGTCGGGAAGGTCGGGAACGACTCGTGCACCGAGCAGCCCCACCCTTCGAGGTCGGCCGTGGTCAGGTCGCTGAACGCCGGGTTCGACGCGATCAGCGAGACGTTGCCGCCGCACGGCGGGCCTGCATCGAGCGTCCAGCTCCCCGGGCTGGTGGTGATCGCGTTCAGCACGGTCAGCGTCTCCGCCGACTGGCCGTAGTAGTTGGCCGCGCACGTCGTGTCGAGGTACATGCCCGTCGTGTCCGGCTGGCTGCCGGCGTAGGCGATGCCGTCCTTGATCACGATCGACCTCACGGACCCTGTGTTGCCGCCCGAGTGCAGCACCGGGTCGGTGCCGACCACGACGCGGTTGCCGGCGAACGTCCGGCCGCCTGCCTCGCCGAGCACGACCGGTCCCCACACCGGTGCGCTCGCGACGAGCCCCGGCGGCAGGGTGCTGCAGAACGGGTCGCCTGCGATCAGCAGGTTGTACTGGGCGAAGTCGCTCTGCGACATCGACGCCCAGGTCGAGTCGTCGACGACCGTCACCGCGTACCCCGCCTGTGTGGCGAAGTACGCCTCCTCGCTGGACAGGCCGCCCGAGACGGTCGACCCGTCGATCAGCGCCTTCGGCGGGCCGGCCCAGGCCGTCCCGGCTGTGAAGATGGCCGCAGCGGCTGCGACCAGCGCAACCGCGAACAGGCGGCGCAGAACGCGCGCGCCTGGTGTGCCTCTTGCCATCGTGCCCTCCCTGTCGTCCTCTCCCCCCGGACTGCGGGACCGACGTTCGCCCCGCGGCGCGACCTTACGAAGCTTGTGACATCCGTGTCAAGTACGGAGGCCGGGCGCAGTAGGGTCGCAGCCAGACTGTCACCATTTCGCACCATCATCGAGCCGTTCCGGATCCACTCGGTCGAGCCGCTGCGGCTGACGACGGAGGCGGAGCGGCGCGCGGCGGTCCGCGAGGCCGGCCTCAACCTGTTCGGCCTGCACGCGGCCGACGTGCTGATCGACCTCCTGACCGACTCCGGCACCGGCGCCATGTCGCGCGACCAGTGGGCGGCCGTCCAGCACGGCGACGAGAGCTACGCCGGCTCGCCCTCCTGGTTCGTCTTCCGCGACGCGGTGCGGGAGCTCTTCCCGTTCCGGCACGTGATCCCGACGCACCAGGGCCGCGCGGCGGAGAAGATCCTCTTCGCCGCGATCGGCGGTCCCGGGAAGGTCGTCCCGAACAACACGCACTTCGACACGACGTGCGCGAACGTCGAGTTCACGGGCGCGGAGGCGGTCGACCTGCCGATCCCGGAGGCGCTGGAGCCCGGCCGCGAGCACCCGTTCAAGGGGAACATGGACGTCGACGCGCTCGATCGTCTGCTCGCCGAGCGCGGCGCGGAGGCGGTGCCGGCCGTGTTCGTGACGGTGACGAACAACTCGGGCGGCGGCCAGCCCGTGTCGCTCGCGAACCTGCGGGACGTGCGCGCCGTCTGCGACGCCCACGGCGTCCCGCTCTACCTCGACGCCTGCCGCTTCGCCGAGAACGCGTGGTTCATCCGGCTGCGCGAGCCGGGCCAGTCGGAGCGGAGCGTCTCCGACATCGTCCGGGAGCTGGCCTCGCTGGCCGACGGGATGACGATGAGCGCGAAGAAGGACGCGATCGCGAACATCGGCGGCTGGCTCGCGCTGAACGACGACGGGCTCGCGGAGCGCTGCCGCAACCTGCTCGTCCTGACCGAGGGCTTCCCGACGTACGGCGGCCTCGCCGGCCGCGACCTCGAGGCGATCGCCCAGGGCCTGCGCGAGGTCGTCGACCACGAGTACCTGCGCTACCGCATCCGCTCGACGGAGTACCTGGGCGAGGCGCTCGCCCGCGCAGGGGTCCCGATCGTGCGGCCGACGGGCGGCCACGCGGTCTACCTCGACGCCCGCGCGCTGCTCCCGCACATCCCGCCGCTCCAGTACCCCGGCCAGGCCCTCGCCGTCGCGCTCTACGAGGCGGGCGGCGTGCGCGGCTGCGAGATCGGCACCGTCATGTTCGGCCGCCGTCCCGACGGCAGCGAGCAGCCCGCGCCGCTCGACCTCGTGCGCCTCGCGATCCCGCGGCGCACGTACACGCAGAGCCACATCGACTACGTGGCCGAGGTGTGTGCGGCCGTCGCCGAGCGGCGGTCCGAGCTCCGGGGCCTGCGGATGACGTACGAGCCGCCGGCCCTGCGCCACTTCACGGCGCGCTTCGAGCCGGTCGAGTAGCCGTCAGCCCGTCGTCGTCGGCCCCACCCCGCAGTTCTGCTGCGCCCACGCGGCGAGATGCTGCTCCGCCTGCTGGAGCTTCGGCGTGCCGAACTCCTTCGCCGCCTGCGCGAGCTCGGAGAGCTGCGCGGCGCTCGGCGTCGTCCCGGGCTTCAGGTGCAGCTTCACGATCGCCTGTGCGTACGTGTCGAAGGCTTCGGTGAACGTCTGGAAGTCGCTGCGGATCTCGGCCGGGACGGCCTTCCCCATCGCCGCCAGCGCGGTCCGCTCGCTCGCGACGAGCGACTCGAGGTTCGCGCCGGGCTGGATCGCCTTCGCGACCTGCTCCCCGAGCGCCGTCAGCTTGGCGCAGTCCTTCGTGCCGGCGAACGACGAGGTCGCGGCCGTCGTCGTCGTGCCCACCGTGGTGGTCGTCACCGCGGCGGTCGTCGTGGGCGTGCTCGGCGGCGCCGACGACTTCGTGCCGGAGCCGCCGCACCCGCCCGCGAGCACGGCGACGAGCGCGAGCGCCGCCGGCGCTGTTGCGTGGGTTCTCATCTGCCAGCCTCCTTCCGAGGTACGCGACGACGATCGTGGACGGGTCGCCGTGCGGGCATCCGCGCGATCGCGGATCTCGCGGCGCGGCCGCAGGAGTCCCCCTGATCCGCGCCGAACCTTCTCCCGTGCCTGCGGACGGCGAGAGCCTGAAGGAGGAGATGAGCGCGCTCCTGCGCGGAGACATCGAGCGGGCCCGCGAGAAGCGCCACGCGCCGGTCCCGGAGCCGCCCGCGCGGCCCGCGCCGCCGCCCGTGCCGGAGCCCGAGCCCGTGGCGCGGTTGCGCGGCCGCCTCTTCAGGCGCCGTTAGGCGTCGCTCGTCGCGAGCAGCCCGAGCAGACGCGCGGCCGCGACCAGCTCGTCGTGGCGCTCGCTCAGGGCGTCCGCCTCCTGCTCCAGGCGCTGCCACGCGCGCGCCGTGTCGGCGAGCTCCTCGAGCACGCGCTCTGCCAGCTCCTGCTGCTCCGGCGACAGGTCGCCGCGATCGCTCACCCTCGCTTCGCTCCCTTCTCGGTTGCGTGCGCTCGCGGGCATTGTCCCCGAGCGGGCACGGGCGGTAAACGAGGGGAATCCCCCGCACCTCCCGCAGCGGCTACCGGAGGAGCTTGTGGTCGAGCGCCCAGCGGACGACGTCCGCGCGCGAGCCGGCCTGGAGCTTGCGCATCGCGTTCGCGCGGTGCATCTCGACCGTGCGGATCGAGATCGTCAGCTGCGTCGCGATCTCGACGTTCGTATGCCCGTAGGCGAGCAGCATCGCGACCTGCCGCTCGCGAGGCGTGAGGCGTTCGGCCATGGGGCCAACCTCACTCCGGTCCCGCGCCGTCCGCATCCGTAGTTCGTCCCGCTGTTCGGATTCTGTAAGAGCGCCCGCGGATTGGTTCGCATTCCGTTGTAACGGGAGATTCGATCCTCGAAGGCTTCTCTCGAAGGGAGGAAGACAATGCGCACACCAGTGCGGCAGCGCGTGCTGCTGGCCGTGGCGACGGCGATCATCCTCGGCGCGGGTCTCTCGGCGTCGATCGGCGTCGGCTCGGCCGCGACGACAGCGACGACGACGAGCGCCACGACGACCGGCGCGAAGACGACCACAGGCACGACGACGACGACAGGCACGACCACCACGACGAGCGCGTCGGCCCCGAGGAACACGGCGCCGCCGACGATCTCCGGGACGCCGACGGTCGGCCAGAAGCTGACGGCGTCGAACGGGACGTGGAGCGGCACGACGCCGATGACGTTCGCCTACCAGTGGAGCCGTTGCGACTCGAACGGCGGCAGCTGCGCGGCGATCAACGGAGCGACGAGCAGCACGTACACGCTCACCTCGGCGGACGCGGGCAACACGCTCCGCGTCGCCGTGACGGCGAAGAACTCCGGCGGGTCGTCCACGGCGACGAGCGTGCCGTCCGCGGTGGTCGGTTCGACGCCGACGCCGGCCCCGACCGGCTGCCCGAAGACGACCGCCGGCGCGCAGGCTGTCGACGTCGCCGACGTCGCACCGCCCGCCCGCCTTCAGGTCGACGCGTTCTCGCCGACCCCGAACGTGATCACCCGCAGCACGTCGGTGTTCACGATGCGGATCCACGTCACGGACACGTGCGGCCAGCCGGTGCGCGGGGCGCTCGTCTACGCCACGGCGGTGCCGTACGCGCAGGTGACGATCCCGCCCGAGCAGGCGACGGATGCGAACGGCTACGTCACGCTGACGTTCGATCGCGAGCGGGGCTTCCCCGCGAGCCGGAACCAGCAGCTGCTCGTGTTCTTCGTGCGGGCGCGGAAGCCGAGCGACGCGAGCGTGCTCGCGGGCATCTCGACCCGCCGCCTGATCTCGATCCCGGTCTCGCTGCACGGGTAGGCGTTGCGATCGTCCGAGGGGGCCGTGCGTGCGGCCCCCTCGGCGGTCAGAGGAGCGCGGCGGCCGCGGGCGCGAGCCCGCCGTTGCGAAGGGCGCGGCGCGGGTGAGGCTCAGCTCCGGGCGGGGGCGAGCGCGTGCAGCGCCATCTCGAGCCAGCCCTGGGCGTGCGCGAGCCAGAACCCGTCGTCGTGGCCGCCGTGGTAGACGGCGAAGCGGTGGGGCACGCCCGCCGCCGTCAGCTCGCGGTCGAACTGCCGGTTCTCGGCCGTGAAGCCCGGGTAGGGGTCGGCGTCGCCCGTGTAGAACGCGAGCAGCGTCCGCCGGTGGCGCAGGGTCGGTGCGACGAGCGGCACGAGGCTGTGCGCGTCCGCCGCGACCGCCGCCGACCTCTGCCGGAACTGCATCGGCCCGGTGCCGTCGGGCGTCGTCGCGTGGAAGTAGCCCGACCACGACTCGATCGCGGCGTACCGGTCGAGGTTGTGCAGGCCGAGGATGACGGCGCCGTACCCGCCGGCGGAGACACCGACGAGCGCGTTGCCGGCGCGGGTGCGAAGGGTGCGGTAGCGGGCGGCGACCGCCGCGGGCAGCTCCTGTGTCAAGGCGGTCGCCCAGGCGTGGCCCGGTCCGAGGTCGCGGTACTCGGCGTCGCTGTCGTCGGACCTCGCACCCTGTGCGAAGACGACGATCGCCTGCGCGTTCATGCGCTCGAGCGTCGGCACGACGAAGTAGAGGGAGCGGTACGAGCTCGCGTCGCCGGGGAGGCCGTGGAGCATGGTGACGACCGGGTAGCGGCGCCGCGGGTGCGCGGCGTAGCCGCGCGGCAGCCAGACGGCGAAGTGGAGGGCGCCCTCGAGCGCGCGCGAGCGGACGGATTGCTCGTGGACGCCGGCCGGCGGGTCGGACGCCCGCGAGGCGACGGCGAGGACGGCGGCGACGGCTGCCACGCTGGCTGCGGCCCCGAAGAGGATCGACCCACGCTTCATTGCGTCCACAAGTAGTAGCGCATTCATGCTCGCTGGTCGTCGGTCGAAAACCCGTAGGTTTCAGCGGCGTTCGCGCTTCTGTGCCTGCGTGTGGGGCCGCGAGGCGAGCAGCGCGAGCAGCACGACGGCGACGAAGTTCCTGAACGTCGGCGCGGGCCAGTGCACCTGCGCCGCGCCGTGGAACCAGCCGGGGGTCGGCGAGGAAGACGACGCCGGCGATCACGACCTTCGGGAACCAGCCGGCGACGAGGAAGAGGGTCGCGAGCAGGATCCCCCAGAAGCCGAGCTCCGGCAGGCCGACGGTGTGCGCGAAGCCGAGGACGTTCCAGGCGACCCAGAAGACGAGCGGTGCGAGCAGCGCCAGGGCGACGACCGCCGCGACCGCGACGGCGACGCCGCCGATCACGAGGCCGCCGATCCCGGCGACGCGGAGCAGGAGCCGGGCTCCCTGGCTCACAGCGGCTCGCGCGGGCCGGGGTCGAGCCGGAACGGCGGGTAGTCGGGGGTCATCAGCGCAGCGTAGGCGCCGACCCGGAAGAACCAGCGGTTCAGCCCCATCAGGACGTCGAACACGTCGCGCGGGTAGCGGTCCTTGAAGAGCAGCAGCATCGCGACGACGAAGACGAGGATGCCGGTGACGCCGCAGCCGGCGCGGCTCCAGCCGAGCCCGCCGCCGGCGAGCAGCCCGCCGATCGCGTACTGCGGGATCCCGAGCAGCCACCAGCCGATCAGCGGCAGCCCGCGCCGCTGCCGCTCGGGGTAGGCGAGCTCGAGCCGCGCGGGGTAGTCGGGCACGTCGTCGAGCGTGAAGGGCGGGTAGCGGTCGGTGCCGAGGGCGCTGTAGCCGTAGAAGGCGACGCGCCACGTCCAGCGCAGCACGCCGACGTTGAACCCGAAGAGCCCGCGCGGGTAGCGGCCGGTGAACAGGAGCACGAAGAAGACGGCGATCGTCGAGAGCAGGAACGCGATCCAGAGGAAGACGAGGCAGACCCAGTGCGGGATCAGCAGCAGCCACTTGACGAGCCACAGCCAGCGGGAGAGCGGCGGTGTCAGCTCTGCTTCGAGGCGGACGGGCGTGCCCACGCCGCGAGCTTCCCGGCGCGGGTGGAGTGGTGCCTCCGCGAGATCGCTGATCCGCGGTATGTGGAGATCCACGGATGCCCGCCGGGGTGGCGGCCGCCAGCATCCACGCATGCTCGACCCGGCTCAGCTCCTTCACTGCGAGCACGACCGCGAGCCGGGCGACTGCCCGTTCTGCGACGCGAGTGGCGCGGACCGGCCCGCGTTCGACCCGCTGCTCCTGCTCGACCAGGTCTGGGCGGACGCGGACGAGCTGCGCGGCGTCCCGTTCAGCTGAGCCAGACGCTCGTACGGGCGCCGCGCCGGGGCACGTCGGCGCGGCGCCCGTCTCTGAAAAGGCCGGCTCCTACGCGCCGACCTTGGTGATGGGTGCGTTGAGGACGATGTGGAGGTCGCGCTCGGTCAGCTTCCCCTGCTTGGCGAGCGCGTCGATCTGGTTGTCCCTGACGAGCAGCACGGGCGTCGCGCCCGGCTTCCAGGTGACGGCGATCTCCTCCCAGAGCGGGTTGTAGTCCTTCTCGCCCGGCTGCGAGCCGAACACGGAGAGCTGTCCCGCCGCCGCCTTGCCCTCGATGAAGAACTGGCGCGGCGCGCCTTTCACGCTTGCGAGCGCGGCCGAGTAGTTGATGTGCATCGCGCCCGCCTGCGCCTTGTTCGAGCTGTCGGTCGCGAGGAACGTGTCCTTGTGGCCGTCGTAGTAGCCGAGGTACGTCGCCTCGGAGGCGTGCCCGACGGGGCCGAGCGGCAGGCCGCCGCCGCCGGCGGCTGCGGTCGCGACGACCGTCAGGACCGCTCCGAGTGCGAGCGTGCTGGGGATCAGTCTGCGGGTCACGTTGCCTCCTCCGTCGATTCGTTCCGGTGGGAGGGGTACGCGACCGGGGCGAATTCGGATCGCGTCAGCGGCGCGCGACGACCTCCAGCGTGTGGGGCTCGAAGCGGTCGACGACCTGGCGCAGGCGTTCGACGCGCTGCTGGTAGCCGGAGAGCGCGCGCCAGCCGGCGATCGCGGCGATGCTCTCCCAGGGGGCGAAGCTGACGAACCGCCGCGGGTCCTCCGCGTCGCGCAGCAGGAGCGCGACCTCGGCGAGCCCCTCGCGATGGGTCCACTCCGCCCAGTCGGTCCAGACGCGGACGAACTCGTCCTCGCTCCCGTCCTTCACGTACCAGGTCGTGTGCGTGTAGTGCGTCTCCATCGTGCCCGGGTCAGCGCTTGGCGCCGGCGCCGTGGCGCCCGCGCTGCTGCACGTGCGGGAGCCGATGGTGCTGCTGCCCTGCCTGCGGCGGGGCGGCCATCCGTCCGCGCGCGAGCTCGCGGCCGAACCGGTCGCGGAAGGGCCACCCGCCGACGATGCGGCTGCCGCTGCCTCCGACCCATGGCGCGAGCGACACGAGCACGAGCGAAACCAGCAAGCGGTTCATCTGTCTCTCCTCCCGCCTTCGATTCTCCACCCGCCGCGGCGGCTCCAGATCCGAAGGAATCCCGTATCGCAATGCGGGCGACGTGCGGGCTGGTCGCACGCAGCGGCGCTGATCAGTCGCCCGCTACGGAAGCGCGTCGATGAAGACGCGAGCGCCAGCGAGGTGGACGAAGCCGAGCCGCTCGAGCGTCGGCATCGACAGCCGGCCGGCTTGCACGGTCAGCGCCGGCGTGCCGCGCTCGACGGCGAAGTCCCAGCGTGCGCGGAGCAGCGCCCGATAGACGCCTCGACCGCGCAGCTCGGGCAGGACGCAGCCGCCGAACAGGCCGACGCCCGCGTCCGCGACCGTGAGGGACGCGCTCCCGACGATCCGTCCTTCGACGAGCGCGACGAACTCCCGGCTGGGGGTCCGCGGATCCCGGGTCTCCTCGAATCGGTCGAGGAGACCCGACTCGAGCTCGTCGCGAACGCGGGCTGGCATGGCGAACGCCTCCATCGCGACGCGGGCCGCGCCGGCGAACTCCTCGAACGTCTCGACCTGCCGCACCTCGACGTCGGCGCCGCCCGGGGTGGCCGGCGGCGTGACCGTCGCCATCGCGTGGTAGAGCGACTCGTACCCGCCGCCGTCGCGGTTGCGAAGGCCGAGCGCCTCGAGTCGCGGCGCGAGCCGGTCGTGCTCCGGCGTGATCCACCAGCCGAGGATCGACTTGCCGTGCGCACGGGCGATCGCGCGCATCGCCGTCGCCGCCGCCTCGACGCCGGCGGGCACCAGGTCGACGGGCTCGACGATCTGCGCGCCGGGGTGCCGGGTCACCACCATCGCGACGCCCTCCTGCTCGAACCGCTCCATCCCCGGCGCGACGGGCAGTTCGAGGAGGGGGTGCACGGCGAGACGTCGCACCGCCTCGGGGATGCTGGGCGGCCGCACCACGTGCGCGGCGCGACGGTCGCGACTCACAAGCGGCGCGGGTCGAACGACTCGACGATCCGGCTCCCGGCCGCCGAGTGGGGATCGCCCGCGGTCGTGCTGCCGCCGACGACGTAGATGCGTCCCCGGTAGACGACGCTGCGCGCGTAGTTCCGCGGGACCAGCAGGCTCGCCACCCGACGCCAGGCCGTCGCACCGGGCGCGAGCCGGAGCACGTCGCCGAGCACCGTCCCGGTCCGCTGCGACTCGCCGCCGAAGAGGTAGATCGCCCCCTGCCAGGTCGCCGCCCCCTCGGTGCCGCGGGGCGGGATGCCCGGCCCGCGCGTCCACCGGTTCGTGCTCGGGTCGTAGACGTACGTCGCGCCGAAGTCCGAGGGTCCGCTGCGGCCGCCGATCGCGACGATCTTCCCGCCGAGCACGACCGCGGCCGGGCTTCCCTCCGCGCGCGGCAACGGAGCCGCGGACGTCCACCGTCCGGTCGTGGGGTCGAACACCGAGTGGTCGGCGATCGTCGAGAACTCGTTTCCGCCGCCGAGGACGTGGATCCTGCCGTCGAGGACGACCGCCGCCGCTCCACCCCTCGGCGCCGGCAGCGGCGGAGCGGCGGACCACACGCGCGTTCTGGTGTCGAAGACCCGGACGGCGGCGGTCGGCAGATCCGTCACGCCGCGGAAGCCGCCGATGACGTAGATCTTCGGGCCGAGCGCCACGGCTGCCGGCGCGTTCAGGATCCCGCCGGGAAGCCGCGACTCGGTCGTCCAGGTGCGTCCGTCGAACCGGTCGACGCGGCCGGTGGCGGGACCGCCGAGCACGTGGATCGCGCCGCCGGCGACGACGACGGCGTGCGCCGAGCGCGGCGAGGGCAGCGGCGGGGCGGTGGTCCACGGGCTCAGTCCGACGACCGACGCCGATCCGTCGGGAACGATCCGCCGGATGAAGCCGACGGGGCCTGCCTCGAGGGCGTACACGGTCCCGTCGCGCGCCTGCGCGAGCGCGTACGGGTCGTCGAAGCGCGGCCCCGCGGGCCCGAGTTGCCGGCCGCGACCGTCGATGCGCACCACACGGTGCGCGTCCGCTGCGACGACGGTCACGGTGCCGTCGGCGGCGACGGCGACGCCGCGCGGATGCCCGAGCTGCGCGAACGTCGTCACGGCGCCGTTCCCGGGGTCGACGACGAGCAGGCGGTTGTGGTTCGTGTCGGAGACGAGCAGCGTCCCGTCGGGCCGGACCGCCAACCCGTGCGGGACGGCGAGCGCCGTTCCGACGTCCAGCCGCTGCGGCCGCCCTGCGACGCCGCCGGGCAGCCGGTAGAGCGCGGCGCCGGTCGTGAAGAAGACGTCGCCGTTCGCGGCGATCGCGATCGCGCCGACCTGCTCGCCCGCGACCGTTGCGAGCGTCGACTTCGCCCCGCTCGGATCGACGCGCACGACCGCGGGGCCGTCGCCGACGTACGCGGCGCCGCCGAACGCGGCCACGCCCCAGGGCTGGCCGAACGTCGCGATCTGCCGCTCGCGGCCGGTCGACGGGTCGATCCGGACGAGCCGGTGCCTGCCGGACTCGACGACGAGCAACTGCCCGTCCGCGGCGGCGGCGATGCCGGTCGGCTCCTCGAGCGGGAGCGGCGACCGCGCGGTCGCACCGGCCGGCACGGCGAGCACGAGGCAGATCGCGGCGACGAGACGCTTCATCCCCCGGTGGGACGCGCCGGCTGCGACAATCGTTTGCAAAGGTTTTTTCCATTGCCGTCCGAACCCCTCACGCGCGGCGCCCACTGGGCGCTCGCCCACCCGTTGCGCTTCAGGATCTGGGAGCTCCTTCGCGAAGGTCCCGCCACTGCGTCCCAGCTCGCGCGCCGGCTCGGCGAGTCGCGGGGCTCCGCGAGCTACCACCTCCGCGTGCTCGGCCGGGCCGGGGCGATCGTCGAGGACGACTCGCTCGGCACCCGCCGCGAGCGCTGGTGGCGCCGGCCCGAGGAGCGCATCGTGATCGTGCCGGGCTCTGACGCGGAGGGGCGCGCGATCGACGAGCGGATGCTCGCCGTCTTCTTCGCCCGCGACGAGGAGGTTCGTGCGCGCTACACCGCGGGAAGCCCGAGCGGCCGGTGGCACGAGTCGGCGTTCGTCGGCAACTGGCTGCTCGCACTGACGCCGGAGGGTGCGGACGCGCTCGGCCGGGCACTGTTCGCGATCGTCGACGATCTCCGCCGTCGGCCGGCGCCGCCGGACGGTGAGCAGACGCTGGTGTCGGTCAGCGTGCTGCCGGTGCTCGACGCGCAGTAAGACCGCCGCTCCCGCTCCTTGTCGCGGTCGTGCCCCTCTCGAGCCGCCAATGCCGACGATGCCCCCGCCAAGAATCGAACTTGGGCACGCGGTTTAGGAAACCGCTGCTCTATCCACTGAGCTACGGGGGCTCAACAAGCCCTATTGCAGGGCTTTCAGAGTGTGAACACGCACCCGCAGTTTCCTTCCCTTGGGTATGTGTACGAGCACAAAGCCTAGCGAGGATCTGGTTTCTGTCCGTCCCGCCGGCGCTAGAGGCTTGAGGTGATTCAGCGGCCGTCGTAGGCGGCGAGGGCGCGTGCGGGGCGGCCGTTGAGGGTGTTGAGCAGGATGCCAAGGGTGAGCGTGAGGATGCGTTGCGCGATCCGGACGGCGAGGCCGGCCGGTGTGCGGGCGAGGTGGTGCTCGAGCCGCATCTGTTCTTTCAGGTTCGAGAAGACGCTCTCGATCACGAGGCGGGTGGAAGCGAGCGCGTGCTCGCGTCGCCCGTTGGCCGCGGTGCGTGCCCTGTCGGGTGTGAGCAGCGTCGTCCCGCTCGCGGCGAGCCGGCGGGCGTAGTCGCGCCCCAGAAGCCTTGTCGGCGATCACGACCTCGGCCGGGGTGCCGGTGAGCAGATCGGCGAGCGGCTCGTACTCCTTCTCGTTGGCCGGCACGATCGTGTAGCCGAGCGGCAGGCCACGTTGCGCAACCGCCAATGCGACCAGCTCCGCATCGCTGATCAGCGGCCGTCGACCGCCGCGCGAAGGGACCCGATACTCGTCAGCGAAGACGTACGCTGCAACGACAAGGGCTTCCAGATCCGTCATCTCGAGCTCCAATCTCGAGGGGGCACATAGTCTGGAAGCCCCTTCTTCGTGAACACACGGCGGGTCCCTGTCGGAACCCGCCGTTTCACATCAACCCTCTAGCAGAGCAGACCTCGGCCCATCACTCTGATTCAACGGGTCCGACTAGGTCTCGCACCCTCGCGCACGCCGCCGAGATCGGAGGTAAGCGCAGGATCGATCCACAGTCGCGCGGCACCTGTGCGAAACTCACTGGAAGTAACAATGCGCGTTACGCCCGCGCTGTCTCGGATCATCAGGTAGTAACCCACGAATCGAGTCGGGTTCACCCCAAAGAGCGTTGTCGCAAGCGCACCCAACTGGCCGGCGGTTGCGGCGGGATCGCTGGTAGAAGCGACGATTTCCGGCGCACTGGTGGGCGCCTTCAGCGTCTTGAGACTGACCAAGTTCAGGCCGTACTGCGAAAGGACGGATCTCACCGTCTTTGCAAGCTCAGCATTACTTGGATCCTCGAACATCTGGCCCCGGATAACGTCGCCCATTCCTCCGCTAACGTCGTTTACAACAGTTCCCGTCGGCAATGACACATCAAGGGTCGAGCCCCCAATGCTGTCGCGCAGGTCGTTCCCACTCCCGCTCAATTCAGCAATGGCCCCCTGGACCAAGTCCGCCTCCCACAACGGCTCGATGTCCGCTCCACCCGACAGGGATGGTGCTGCGACTGTTGCATAAAACCAGGGGATCGTTTTGTCCGTGGATCCGGTCGGGGCGGCCCCGAGTGAGGCACGCACGATGACGTTGCTGTTGAGCGACGCTAGCGCCGACCAGAGTGCCGCCTCGGGCGAGATTGGCACAGGCGACGTCGAGCTCTGAGGTGCGTATTGCATTGGCTGTCCCTGGGCAGGCGTTGCCGAGGACGAACCCACTCGAGTCAGAACGACGGCGAACACGATGACAGCAGTCGAGGTGATCGCTAGCACAACGAATCTTCTCTTCACGAGTGTCTCCCCTCAGTACGAGATAGTGAAGTCGCCGCTGCCGTCAGGGCTACCTACGCCCCAGCATCCCTCGCTGGTCTTCGACCATCCGCCGTTAGATCCGGTAATTGTCAGCCAGCTCTGCCCGGCCGTCCAGTATTGCCAGGTATAGAAATATGCAGTGGCGTTCCAACCACTACAAGTGCTCTGGGTATATTCTCCCCATTCGTAATTGTACGAGCCTACGCTGTTATATCCAGATTGGCCTTCGTATTGAGTTCCATTCAAGTATGTATAGTACGTCCCGGTACCGCCTGAATCATCAACAGTGTATAGGTTACTCACACCGATCGAGATCGATCCATGCGCATAGCAGGTAGCCGAGCCGGTGTACGCAATCCGTTCAACAAACATGAACGGATTGGTAGCGCCGCATGCGGTACTATCTATGTAAGCATTGTTGCAACGAGCGACACCGATTTGGAGCTGTCGACTGGAATAACCTGTGTCAGCAACGACTGAAGAAAACACCACACAGTTATTCGTCTCGGACGCGTTGTTCAAGATGATGCTCGCACGCGTACCCTGGCCGCCGATGTAGAGAACGTATCCGTGGTAGTTAGCCTGAGCCACCCCTGCGTAGACGCAACCCACAGTGCTCAGGACCAGCACGAGGGCGACGTAGCGGATGCCGCGTGCGCGCGTGGCCCACCTAAGACTGCTTCTGATCATCATTCCTCTTGCTCTCCTCCCGGTCGTGTCACTCCGCACTGAGCTGACTGTAGTATCGAAGTGACTGACTGAGCCCCCGCGGAGAGATTCAAATAGGTACTAAAGTTGAGGGAGACCGTCTAGAGTTAGGGGGGCTTATGGCTTCACCTCTGGACGTGCTCGTAGTCGCCGAGGAGGATTCGTTGGGCGCGAGCCTCGCGTCCCGGCTGGCGTGCCTCGCCGCGCCTACGCTCGAGCCAACTGTCGAGCCTCCATCGCGAGCAGTCGTAGGACTGAGCCGCAGACGCAGGTCGGTGGTGATTCTTTATGTCCCCCTCGGTGTCGGTTCACATCTTGTGCGTAGGCTGCGTGGCGTGAAACCGACCGTGCCACTGCTTGCCTATGGAGTTCCTCCGGACGTTAGGGTGATTCTTGAGTGGTCGCGTCTCGGCGTGTCGGGTTGTATGACCGAAGACGACTCCCTGGGCGAGCTCCTGGCTGCGACAAAGAACGTTGCCGCAGGTCGCGTTCACTGCTCCGTCACGATCGGTTCAGCCCTATTCGCCGACGCGGCCTGGGTCCGAGTGATCGATCCGGAGGAGCGACTTGTCGACGAGAAGGCTCTGACCAAGCGGGAGCTAGACGTTCTGCGGCTTGTGAAGCAGGGGCTTTCGAACAAGGAGATCGCGCGGTGTTTGATACTGGAGGAATCAACGATCAAGAATCATCTTCACCGGATCCTCGTCAAACTCGGCGTACCAAGCAGGCGACATGCGATAAGGGTCGCGTATGACTATGGCCTCCTGTAAGGATTGTTTCAGCGCATGCCTCAGTCGTAGGACCAGCCGATTGCGCCTTCTTCTACTTCTCGCGACCGGGTTAGCAGGAGTCGTTCCGCGCATGGCTGGCGCGAGCGAGCCAATGCCGCCCCCGGTTTCGGCCCGAGCGTGGCAGGCAACGATCAGCGACTACTACCGCGGCGGTCTCACACGCCGCGATTCATGTGCGGCGACTGTCGTGGCTCGGGCTCACCTGCTGCCGCGATTCAAGGAGGGCACCCGGATCGTCACAGCATTCGACCGACACGAACGACTCGTCTGTCCCGAGCCGCATGACGTTATGCGGATTCGGGTCGGCATGACCGATCGCTACGTGGCGAATACGTTTGGGTGGCCAGTTCCGTGGCTCAGTGGGCCTGTCAGGTGGCTGTATCGTGCGCGGGTTGCTGGTACGTCGGTCGATGGCGTCGTCGTGACCTTCCGTAATGGAACCGTGACAGGAGTTGCCTTCGCTCATCGTGTTTAGGCCGTGACGGAAGCTCTGCCTCGAAGCCGACGACAGATAGCTAGCTCACCACGACAGCCTGTCGATCGTGGTGCGGACTGCCAGCGCCCACCTCCTTATGCTTTCGGAACGCGCACCCGGCGGCGTGGACGTTGCGGCCTGGAATACGCGCCGACCAGCTGCGTCGCCGCAGTGCCGCCGAAGTCCACGCCTGCGCCGTCTACGTAGCGGGTGCCGAGGCATCGTCGTTCGATTCATTTCACGGCATCGTGCAGTCCTCGGCGCGACCCAACTGTCTGTCGTAGGCGACGCGGCCTAAGAGCAGCGTCTGCGCCGCTCTAGCGAGCGACGAAGCTAGGAGGTCAACCGGTCGCGTCGGATGCGCGCCGAGCTAGATGTTTCGGTGCAGGAGCGCGTCGACGATCGAGGGATAGATCCCGACGTGCCTGCGAACAAGCCGGTAGAGCCAGAGGTTCCACGCAATGGTGGAGATCGCTGTGCCCGCGGCCGCGCCGGTGACGCCTGCCGTGCGGATGCCGACACACACGAAGAGGACGTTGAGAACGGCGGCCAGCCAGATCGAACGTGCCGTGCGTCCGGCATTATCGGTGAGCTGCATCAACGTGCCGATGTAGCCGGTCGCCGTGTTTGCAAGCTGGCCGGCGAAGATAAAGAGCAAAGCGAGCCGCGCCGACGTAAAGCTCGAGCCGAAGAGCCCGAGCAGCGGCCCTGCGACGAGAGTGAGGACGACTGTGATCCCGATCTGGGGCCAGAAAGCCCAGCGGACAGCCCGCTGAGCGAGTTCGTTTAGGCCTTTCAGATCGCCACTCTGCCAACGTCGGGAGAACGACGGGGCGACGCTGGCGCCGACAGCGATCATTGCGAACATCGCGAAGCTGCCTGTGCTCGTCGCCGCCGCGAACAACGCGAGCGACCGCGCTCCAGCGAGCGCGCCGAGCAGGAGAGCGTCCGCTTGGTTGAGCACCGTGTAGGAGGCGTCGACGGCCAGGAAGGCGATGCCGCTTGACAGCCATCTTCGCGTCTCATAGTGCGGGATGGGCGGGGACGTAGCGCCAAGTTCGCGGCGCAGGCCGCGTCGTAGTCCGATTCGCTGCCATGGGATGACGACGATCGCCCCGAGTGCGGGCAGGAGCAGCGCCTCGGCAGGGCTGAGGCCGGCCTCGTCGAGCCTGATCGCCACCGCAGCGGCTCCGAGCATCAGCAGTTGCTGCGCGAGTGGCAGCACGAACGCCATCCGGAACCGGCCAGCAGATCGCGCGAGCTCGGACTGAATCTTCAACTGAACAGCCAGAGGCATCGTCCAAAGCCCGACAGAGAGCGGCACCGGCGCCGAGGCGAAGCGAAAGGCGAGCAGGCTGCCGAGCAGCGCGACGCCGACTGACGTGGCGAGTGCTATCCGCTCGCTTGCGCGGATCAGGCCTGCGAGCCGCTCACGATCGTTCCCCGCCTTGTAGACCGGAAGGAAGCGGAGCGCGACGGTCGGCAGCCCCAGCCCCGCAAGCATCGCGGCCGGCCCCGTCCAGGCGAGCACGTACCGATACGAGCCGAAGCCGTTCGGCCCTAGTCCACGCGCGAGCACGATCTGCAGTCCGTACGAAACCACCACACCCGCCAACTGGACGGAGAACGAGATCTGCGCGCCGCGCGCGTGGCGGCGCGTCTCGGGATCGGCGACATGCGAACGAAACATCAAAGGCGAGAGCAGCTGCGGATGCAGTCGATCCGAAAGCTACCGACACGTACGCCGCAGCCCGCGCACTACCTTCTCACTGACACGAACTGCACTGACGTCGATTAGTTGGACGACGAAAGGCGAGGCGTCGCGAGCGTCGGCAGCCCGGTCGCTCTTCCCGCCCCTTCGCACACGGGTCGCAGGCTTGCAGTGGTTGTCGGCCTGCCAGTTGCGACACACACGACTGCGAAGGCTTCGTGAGTGCATCCGGAACCTGTCTTGGAGGGGCGTCGCGGCGCGGCCGGATCGCACCGTGCCCCGGTCGCGGTCGGCCTCCGCAGCCGTCGTTCTTAGGAGGCCCGGCCGCGAACGGGCTGCGCAGTCACCTCGTGTACAGCTGGCACTGCGCGGTCGTGGAGCGGAAGCAGATTCGCGTAGCCGAGCGTGACCCGTCGGCCACAGATCGGGCAGACACCGCTCTCGTCGGCCACGTTGCTCGGCAGGGCGCGGCTGCCCGGGCATGACCGCGCACCCTCGAGCAGAACCGACATCCGCGGAAAGTGCCGTGCGATTCCTGGCCCGCCATCAGCGAATTCCCTGATCTGGTCGCCGACGCGGCGATGCACCACGCACGTGAGGTGCGCGCTGTGCTCTGCACTGTGCCTTCGGTTCGACCGACACAGGCCGGGCGTGTGAGCACGCGAAGGCCCGGCGGGCAGCAAGCGGACGGCGGGCCGCCCTCGAGGTGTGAGAAGGCGACCCGCCTGAGTTGGGGTGAGGATGGAGGCGACGGCTGCGGCTTCCGTTTGCCTCTCAGAACTCGACGCTCACCCGATCTGAGCGTAGCCTCTCGGCCGCCGCACGGCCTTCCCGGCTAGGCGTCTTCCGGATCCCGACTCTGGGGGAGGGGCTGCCAGCGACGAATGCTTCGCCTGTCGCTGTGTTCGCAGCCCTAGCGAGCTGTTTAGCGCACGCCCTGAAGCAGCTGACCCACACTCGCGCCGAGGGCGTGCGCGAGCCGGACGATTGTCCCGAGCCGGGGCTCGCGTCCTGCTCGTTCGAGCAGCGAGACCTCGGTTCGGTGCAAGGGCGGGTCGCAGAGGTCGGCGAGCTCTTCCTGGCTGAGCCCGCGCGCGGCGCGTAGCCGGCGGAGGTTCTTGGCGAACTGGGCAGTCGGCTCCACGCCGACCATGCTTCGACCATGAAGACAGTTCGTCTACAGACAAAACATTTCGGTACTGCTACTGTCGGCAGTCAGACATCGTCTGAGAGGAGAGGGAGCCTTGAAGGCACGTGTTTGGCTGCCAGCGCGCCGATCGGCGGCTGGGTTGGCGGCGACCGCGGCGGCATTGACCTGCGCAGCGGCTGGCCTGGCGAGTGGCGGCACGTCGATCGCCTCCGCGCCGGTCGTCCCGGTCGGCCAGCAGGAGTTCGGTGACACCGCGAAGGTGCCGCAGAACTCGTACGGCTACAGCAAGGAGTTCTGGAAGCTTCCCTTGCGGGCCGGCGACCGGGTGCGGATCGACTGGGAGGAGGCAACAGGCACCGAGGTGCGCCTCTACGTCTACCCGCCGTCGACGACTGACTACACGATGGGGAGCACCTACGCGACCTTCGAGCAGGGGGCAGACGCGAACGGCAAGAACGAGCTCGTCTTCGCCGCGACCGGCTCGGGAACCTGGCCGCTCGTCTTCGCCAGCTCCGCGATCTCGGCCGAGACACCCGGCTCTTACGACTTCGTCGTCTACGTGCAGCACCAGCTGCGGCTCTTCCTGCCGGCGCTCAGCTCGCTCGGACGCCGCGCCGTCGTTCGGGTCGGCGTGCACGCACCCGACGGCACGCCGCTGACCGCTCCGGCGCTCCGGCTTCGGCTCGAAGCGAACTGGCGCGCAGGTTGGCGCACCATCGCGTCGGCCTCGCCACACGCCGGTGTGGCGGTCTTCCATCTCGCGGTCCCGGCGAACGTGACCGGGCGAATCCTCCTTCGCGTCCGCGCAAGCGGCGCCTCCTACCTGCCGGCGCTCAGCACTGAGCGCAGCGTGGCCATCCACTAGCAGCCCACCCGAAAGGAGCACCAAGATGTCCGGACGTACGCGCCCGCGGCTTGACCGTGCCCGCACGCAGACAACCTCCTGCGAGGAGCCACCGCGAGACCACTCCTCGGCGAAGCCGCGACCGACGGTCGCACGGGCGATTGCACTCTGCCTTACGGTCGGATCACTCGCCTTCGCCGCTTCGCCCGTGCAGGCGGCGAGCCGTGCCAGCCAGGACGCCGTCGGCACGAAGACGATCGCGGTCGTTCTCGCCACTTGGGGCCCGCGACCGTTCAGTCTTCAGCAGGTTCAGTCCATGCTCGACACCGTTCAGGCTTGGTACGCCCAGACCTCTTACGGTCAGCTCACGCTCAAGGTTGTCGCCCTGCACGACTGGGTCACGATCTCGCCACCGATCTGCGATCAGTCCCGCTTCATGACCGACGCCGCCTTCGCCGCAGCCGGCCTCAAGGAGAGCGACTACAACCTGACACTCGAGATCACCCCCGACGACGCCGAGTGCAACTTCGCCGGTCTCGGCGGCGGAGGTGATGCCTGGCTGAACGGCAACATCAGCCAGTGGATCGCGGAGCACGAGCTCGGGCACGCGCTCGGGCTCGACCACTCCCGCTCGACCGATTGTGCGCTCGCCGGCACCTCCGCGACCTGCCCGCGCGTCGAGTACGGCGACATCTACGACGTGATGGGCTCAGGCGCCGACTGGCGAACCAGCACCGGCTCCGAGTTCAACGCCTTCCAGCGATACAAGCTCGGCTGGCTGCAGCCGCAGATCGTCGCCGGTTCCGGCGACTACACGATCGCCCCGCTCGAACAGCAGAGCAGCCAGAACTCGCTCGTCGTGCCCACAGCTGGCGGCGTCTACTGGTTCGAGCACCGCGAACCGATCGGGCCAGACGCGACGCTTGACCCGTCAGTCTTCGACGGGCTGCTCGTCCACCAGGGCTCGCTCGGCAAGAACTGGGACGACGAGAGCGTTCTGCTCCGCCCCTATCTCGGCGCGACCGGCTGGGTGCTCGATTCCGGCATGACCTTCACCGACCCGGGCGTCTTCACGCTCAGCCCCACCGGCGTCGGAGCGGGGAACGCATCCGTCGCTTTCGCCTGGACGGACACGCAGCCACCGTCCGAGCCCGTTGTCCGCCTCCGGCCCGGATCGACCACAGCCGAGGCCCTGTTCGACTGGTCAGGGGCGACAGACGGCGGTAGCGGCCTCGCCGGCTACCAACTGACGATCGACGCCGGCAGCCCAGTCGCGCTCCCGGCGACCGCCACACGATGGTCGCCGGCGACACGACTCGCACCGGGAGCCCACACGCTCACCCTGGTCGCCATCGACCGCGCCGGCAACCGCGCCAGCGTCAGCCTCACGTTCACCCTGGCGAGGCCGAAGGCCGCCAACGGCCAGACTGCGGGAACGTCCGCGGGGAACGCGTCGCGCCCCAAGCCCGCCGCGACCGCGACCCCCTCCGGCGCCGCCACCGCATCCACCATGGGCCACGTGCGCACATTCACCGCGCGGCAAGCACCCGGTGCTCGCTTCACCTACAGCCTCACGTCCGCGCAGGCGCTGACGCTCCGGCTCTTCGGCCTCGACACCGGCTGGCAGATCGGGCGCACCTACCGGACGCCGCTGCGACGCACCGGCAGCTTCACGCTCAGCCGCCTACTCGGGGCACGGAGGCTTGTGCCCGGCACGTACGTGCTCGTGGCCTGGGCAGACGCGGCGGAGCTTCACCAGCTCGTCACGACGATCACGATCACCAGCTAAGCGAAGTGCTGATGCCAGATCACCCTCGTGAGCCGTTGAAACGGCTCCTGGATTCTCATCATGACTCTTCGGCGACCTTCCGCCGATCGGAGGCTGGCTTCGGAGCGCGCCAAGACAGGCGCTGTCCTACTCGTCCGGGGCTTCTTCGTCAGCATTTGATGGGACGCCACCCCAGTACCCCGCGTCGCTCATGTCGCCGAAGGCGCCGAGTTCGATGGCGCTGGCATAGAACCGATCGTCTTGGCCGTCCCATGTCCGACGCAGAACTCTGCCGTCCCCGTCTTCCTCGTACACCCAGACGCCGCCGAACATAATCGCGCGAGGGTCGTTGCTCACGACACGCAGGTGCATCTGATCCACACGCGCGCAGTCAGCCGCGAGCTCGATCAGCCGGTCAACGTGCTCCTGCTTCCAGTGCTGATGGAGACAGAAGCGGAGCGTCTCCGCGATCTCTTCGTTGAATGGATCTTGGGGTTCTTCGAGCATGAGGCAAAACGTCCGTGCGCGGTCTAAGAACGAGGGCATGGGCACCCTAAACGAACAGGGCACACGCGTCATCAGACGCACCGACATCAGGATTGTCGTCGCACGCGAGTTCCCGATGTGCTCAACAGACGTTGAACGCGACGCGCTTGCCGAACGGCTCGGGATCAACCGAGCGCAGCTCTGGAACCTCGCCGCGCGTGTTCGCGCGGTCGGCAGCACAGCAGCCTGAACCGAAGCAAGTTCGTTCGCCGGTACAGAAGACGACGTTCTCACCCAGGTCGCGTCGGTCTTGCGCAACGGTGTGAAGATCGGGGGTACGGATACCCGTCCCGTTCTTCAGGCCCCCGCAACGGCTCACTGCCATCCGGACCGGTCTACCGGGAAGTCGCCGACCTTGCCGAGCGCTGCAGTTCTCGCCGCGCATCGATAGTCAACTCTCGGGTTGCGCTGCAACTCGCGGATCATGTTCCCCGCGTGGCGAGCATCCTGCGACCGCATGCGCTCGGGAACGGCGTTCCTCTAGGGCCGGCGCGATGATCTAGTCGATGGGTATCGCTGGGAACCCAAGGCCGGTCTGCGGACATAAGCAACAGATGGAGTCTTCGGACGTAAGCTTGTGGGAGCGTTCGCGTGCGGGTGACGCCGATGCCTTTGGGTTGCTCTTCGAGCGGCACGCAAGAGCAATCTACAACTACTGCTTCCGCAGGCTTGGCGATTGGGCGGCAGCCGAGGACATGCTTTCGCTTGTCTTCTTGGAGGCATGGCGCCGCCGCGACAAGTACCTGTCGGACGACAAAGTTTCTTCCATGGCTCTACGGGATCGCCACGAACGTCGTTCGCAATCGGCAGCGTTCTGAACGCCGCTTCGCTGCTGCCCTACGACGCGTCCCGGAGCATCAGCTCGAACCCAACTTCACTGAGCGGTCGGACGAGCGACTCGATGACGAGCAGCGAATGCTCGGCGCACTCGACCTGCTCGCACAACTCCCAGCACGCGAGCAAGAGGTCTTTGCGCTCTGCGCCTGGATGGAGCTGACCTACGAGGATGCTGCGCTGGCGCTCGGTGTGCCGGGCGGCACGATCCGGTCGCGACTATCGCGCGCGCGTAAACGTATCCGGGAGCTTGTCGCGGCGTCCGGACATGAAGAGGATAGAACCGCGACTGTCAAGGAGGCAGGTCAGCCGTGAACCACGAACTCTCGATCCCACCCCTTCGCGATCTACCACCTGGCCAAATCCGGGCCCGCAAGCAGCAGCTGTGCGCGCTCATCGCCGCTGACACAAGTGAGTCCCGCCGGTGGCCTTTGCGACTAGCTGTCGCGCGACCACGGCGCACGTTGCTGCCGATCGCCGCCGCTTTTATCGCCGTAGGCGTCGCGGTAGGTATCGGGATCAGGACGAACACGAGCGGCGCAACCGTCCTTCAGGGTGCACTGACGTCGAAACTCGGGATTCGGATCGAGTTGCCCTCCGGCTGGAGCGGGGTGATCTACAACAGACAGCCATCGTCAGCATCACGCGCAGCGTTTGTCCATGTCGGCAACTTCACCTTGCCGTCACAAGACGATGACTTCGGAACGAATGCGACGGCGCGCATGCGCGCCTCGAGCATCCTGATCGTGCTCCTGGAGACGCCGAGGAGCGGCACCAAGAGCGGCTTTCGCTATCCGAAGCTCGCGAAGCCACTCACGATTTCGCGCGGCGACTTCCTGGCACTCTTCCAAGGCGTCCCTCCGACGCATGCGTTCGCGCGCCGCCTGTTCTCAGTGCAAGGCCGACGCTTCATGCTGTGGGTGCAGTTCGGTCGGAAGGTTCCGGGATCGCTTCTCAACGAGGCGAATACTGTTCTGAAGACAATCCGATTCTCGCCATCGCCTTGATCAGCTTCCCAGGAACGGCCGGCGCGCCAGGCCCGCCGGCCGTTCTGCGGCGCGAGTTGTCCGAGAGGCGGGCTGACTGGGTGAGCCGCGCGTCAGTGCTTCGTCAGGTTCCAGCGGCTACGCGCGCGAATCTCGTCACTCGCGTAGGAAATGAACTGCGTTCGCGCCGCGTCGAAGGCCTCCAGATCTGGTGGGTCTTTCCGCGCTGCTTCCACCAAGTCGCTCGCCGCTTGAGGAGTCCCCCGATCGCGTCTGAAGATGAGGTCGACGCGTTCGGACAGCAACTCAAGGTGCTCGATGAGCTCGGTCGAGGTGGCCGATCCCGATCCGAGCGTCGGGCGAATCTCGGACACCTTGGTTAGCACCTCGTTACTAAGGTCGAGTTGCCACTTGCGATACGTCTCGTAGCGCCCTTGGCGGTCGGCGAGGATCGGCCCGATGATGCCGGTGACGAGCGCCGCCGCCAGGCTCCCGCTTAGAAGGCTCAAAGCCACTGTTCCTGCGGTGGAGGCGAGCATCATCGGCTGATGAGTCTGATCGGTCGTATCGGACTTCACAAGTGACCACCACGAAGGTTGGCCGGCCCCGCCTCGCAGAGCGTCGCCGGGCCACTCCCGGTTGCCGCTGGCGCCTCCAGGGTGTCGCCTCCAGCCGTCGGGCATCTTGACGCTGCTCTGGGGTGCTCGACCCAACCCAGTGTTCCCGACTGGCAGGTGCTCGCTGCCTATTGACACAATCGTTACAGCTGTCGTACGGTTCGTGACGTAGGTCACGATCTCTCGTGTGGGGATGAGGGGTGCGTCTGCACAGAGGCTGCTGGTGACGTTCCGGCTTTCCCGGGAGGCGGTGGGCAGTTGCCACGAAACTCGATGCGGAATCTGCGACTCGGCGTAGGGGCCGGCGCATTTCTGGCGGCGGCGGCGCTATTGGCGTCCGCGCCGGCCGGGGGAGCTCGCAGCGGTGCGGGTGCGCCGCCGGCGCCGCTGAAGATTCTCGCCGTCTCGACGGTAAGTGCGAATCCTCTGACCCCGTTGACAGTCACGGTCAGCGGCCTCCAGCCGAGTGGCCCCGTTTCGGTTCGCTTCTTCAATCGTTCGGGGTTCAGCGTCACCGAGTCTGCGATCAGCGTCACCGCCGGCCGGCGCGTCGTCGTCGGTGTGCCGATCTACGCTGATCCGGCTTCGGGGACGACCGGTAGCGGGAGCGTGTCGCTCGTCGTCTCGCAGGCGAAACGATCATCCGCCGCTCGGGCCCTGGCGATCCAAGCGATCCCTTCGGCTGGCGCGGACAATCTGCCGGTCGGCCAGGTCAGCCACGACTTCCTGGTCTTCGAGGCGTTGCTGATCGGACGCAGGCTCAACCAGCTCGAGGCGGCGCAGTCGCTGCTCGGAGTGGACGAGTCGCAGCAGATAGCAGCGCTCACCGATGAGCTTCGCGCGACGCTGCTCGCCCGAAACGATGTCGACCGCGTGCTCGTCGACCCGTCGACGGTGATCCCGGCGGGATCCTCGCCGAGTGGTTCGCCGATTCAGTTCGATCAGAACTCGGTCGCGACAATGGATTCGATCTTCGAGAGCTACCTACTCCAGCAGTTCTCGAGCGTCGCCGCCGACACGAGCGTGGCCAAGGGTGCCGCGTCCGCGCCGGGGCCGATCGCCCGACTCGGGACTCTGATCACCTCGTACGACTCTGCCCAGCAGATCGTCGAGGCCTGGCAGCACAGGCATGAGAACAGCACTGCGACCACGATCCTCGCGATGGGGCAGGGAGCGGCAGGACTTGTGCAGGACTGGAGCCGAACCAAAGCCGCGAAGAAGCTCGCGGGCCAGTTCGGAGCAGTCGCCGGAGCGCTTGATGTCTACCGGTTGACGCTCCTCGAGGCCACAGACCTCGGGAACTACATTCGCGACACAACAGACGGCGGCAACCCGACCGCAGCAACCCAGGACCTCGCGGACATGCAGAAGCACCGCACGGAGCTTCTCAGCGCGATCGTGCCTCTTGGCTGCCAGACGCTCTCGCTCGCGGCGAAGCCGCTTGCCAGAGCCGCCGGCGAGGTCTGCTCGACGATCACGGCTTTCATCAGTGACCTTGACAGCACGGCGGCGCCGGCAAACGCCGGAGGCCCGGAAGGGCTGACGCTGCTGGATCAAGAGGCAGCGCTTGTCCAGCCCGGAGCGACAGGAGCCGACACCGACAACAACGCCGTGACCGACAAGCTCACGAAGCCGTTCACGTCCGCAACACAAGGCTTCGCGGAGGTCAGTGGCACCGCAGATATCACGAACGGCCAAGGGGTCGCAGCGGCCCAGAGCTCGATCGACTACTGCTGCTTCGGCGCCTCCAGCCTCGGAATCGACACCCTCGCCGACCCGAGTGGCGGCTATCAGGTCTACATCCCTCTCGCCGTGCCGGGCACCGACTACAGCAGCCTCTCGGTCGACGCCGTCGATGCGATCACCGGCAACGTGACCGGCTCCACGACCGCCGACTTCGGCGGCCTCACGAGCACGCAAGCAGCGACTGCCCCGACAATCACCGGCAGCTGCACCGACAACGACGCTCTCAACCCAGACGCCGACGACCCCGACTGCGACTGACGCGAAGCCGGGCGCCGAAGGCCTTGAGGGGCAGGTGGGGAGAAGGTGGTTCGATGCGGCGGCGCGAAGCACAGAGGCTCCTCGGCTATCTGACTCTGGCATGTCTAGTCGTCGTGTTCGCCGACGGGTGCGGCGGTCGATCAGCGGCGATCAAGACGACCGCCAGTCCGCCGACCACGATCGGGACCTCTACCGAGAGCACATCGACGGCCGCCACGACAATCGCCATACAGCCGCGCGAACTCCCCATCGGGAAGCCAATTCCCGGCTTGCCTCGCAGCCCAGAGGAGAAGCTGTTCGAGAAGCTTCGCAGAGAACTCTTTCGCGGCAATCTCGCGTTCACGACACCGACGACGCTCGACCGTAATGAGACGGCGGAGATCGCATTGGCCGTTGGGCTTGGCTCAGTGTCGAGCGTTACCTCGGCTCTCGGCCAGACCGAGGGCGTGAAGGTTCACGCACGCGTGCAGCTCGCCGACAACATGGAGGCGCTTCTCACCGGCCTCGGCTTTCAGATTCAAGCTGAGACCCCAACGATCCAGTCGGTCGGTGTCACGCAGACAACCGACTGGCGCTGGCAGATTCAACCGACGAGAACCGGGCGCCTCCACGTTCATCTGACGCTGGCCGGGCTGCTCAGCGGCGCTCACGAGGCAGTCACAATCAGGACGTTCGAGCGAACTCTCGTCATCAAGGTGACCTTGGGAGAACGCGTCTCGTCGTTCTTCGACAGCAACTGGCACTGGCTGTTCACGGCGATCCTCGTCCCCGCGGTCGCGTGGTTCTGGCGGCGCAGACGGACAAAGCCTGACTCGTCCCCTCCCGCGGCCAGCTCACCGTAAGCGTTCAGCCGAGACGCGGCGTTAGCGCAGGTCCGTGACCTCGGTCGTCATGCGGCGTACCGGATGACGCGGCTCCACGAGAGTGCGGGTCAACCCACCCGACTGTTGAAGCGGTCCGCCGCCCTCAAGATCGGGCACTTACCCCGCTTGACTTTTGCTGTGACATAAATTTAGATTCCGAACGATCTTGGACGCCGTCCTGCGACCGCGGCGCTACATCGTCGAATCGGGGGAAACGACATGAAGGTTCTTCGCTGGATGGCCGGGGCGGCAATCGCGCTCTCGCTGCTGACGGTCGGAGTCGCAGGGCATGTCCAGAAGGCGCACGCGACGTCGTCGACGCAGCCGAGCAGCACGTCCGCTGCCGCGCTGTATCTGTCCAACTGGCAGAACGTGATGGCAATCTGGATGGCCAGCAAGCTCAACCAGAACGACAACGGCAACTACGGGCCGCGGATCGGTGAGCTCCACTACTCGAACCAGTGGTCGACGAACCAGATCGTCGACTACTCGGGCTTCTTCCGGGACGAGACGCACAGCGTCAAGTACGACCAGATCCACAACTTCGCCTCGACCGGCTACCTCGACGAGAGCGGCGTTCTGCATTCGAGCTATGGCACCTACAACGGCTCGAACCTGCCGATTCAGGTCAACCGCGACTACGTGCTGGTGCCGAACCAGCCGTTCCTCGTTGTCCGCTACACGCTGACAAACCCGAACAGCTCTGCGATCACCTGGAACGTCCTCGACCAGGTGCACCTCAACAACACCAACCACTCCTTCAACGTCTCCGGGAGCTACGACTCGACGCGGAATGCGCTTTTCGGCGACATGACCGCATCGGGGCAGGCCGTCGTCGTGCTCGGCGCTTTCCAGTCGGCGACCTCACATCAGGTTGGCAACGACACCGACTGCAACGCGAATGACTCGACCGCGGCGGGCTGGTGCCAGTTCGATGCGAACGGCGTGCTCGCCAACAACAACAGCATCTCGACGCCGGACGCCGACATGGCCTTCCAGAATCAGGTGAGCGTTCCGGCGAACGGCTCGACGACCCTCTACTACTACCTGGGCGTCGGCTCGTCGATGTCCGCGGCGCAGTCGGCCGCCGACACGGCCCGCGCACAGACCGGCGGCTACTGGTTCAACTCGGTCGCCTCCAGCTACTCGACCTGGCTCAGCGGCGGGCACACGATCAACACGTCGGACACCGGCGTGAACACCGCCTTCGAGCGCAACCTTGTCGTGATCAAGAACTCGCAGAACCCGACGATCGGCGGCTTCCCGGCGGCGACGAACCCCGGCTCCTACGGCTACGGCGTCTGGATGCGCGACTCGTCATTCGACGCGATGGCGCTCGATGCCTCCGGCCACACGACCGAGGCGGCGCAGTACTGGAATTGGATGGCGGGCCTGCAGCAGACGAACGGCACCTGGCACACGAAGTACGACCTTTGGTCGGGGAACTACATCTCGTTTGTCGAGCCGGAGTACGACTCGATCGGCGAGTTCCTCGTCGGCGTCTACAAGCACTGGAAGATCACCGGCAGCACGTCGTTCCTGAACGGCGTCTGGCCGCAGGTGCAGGCCGCCGCGAACTTCGTCCAGAACAACATCGGCACCAATGGTCTGGGACCGGCGGATGCGAGCATCTGGGAGGAGTCGACCGAGTACAACGCGTTTACGCAGTCGTTCTACGTCGCCGGCCTGCGCGCGGCGGCGATCATGGCGCTCGCCGAGTCTGCAGGGAGCAGCGCGGACGGCTGGAACGGCGCCGCGAGCACGATCCTCTCGGGGATCCAGCGCGACCAGAGCTGGAATCCGTCGGGTCTCTGGAACGACGCGACCGGCTACTACAACCGCGCCGTCACGACCGGCGGCTACCCGCGGACGCTCGTCGACGCATCCTCCGACGCCCTGATCGTCTTCGGCGACGTCAACGCTGCCTCGGCGCGCGCGGCCTCGCATATCGACACGGTCGAGTCGGCGCTGACGCACGACACTTCCGGGCTCGCCCGCTACAGCGGCGACACCTACTACTACACGAGCCAGTACAGCCCGGCGGGCAACGAGGCCGGCTCCGCCGAGCCGGTCTGGCCGAACGTGACGATGTTCGACGCGCTCTACGACGTCTACACCGGTCGTTCGTCGGACGCGCTCACGAAGCTGCAGTGGTATGCGAGCCGCTCGGGCGTCGGCTACATGCCGCCCGGCGAGGCGGTCTCCTGGGTGACCGGGACGCCGATCGTCAGCACGATGTCGGAGCCGCTGACCGCCGCCAGCTTCGTGATCGCCGCCCTCGGCTACTCCGGCACCTACGACCCGCGGGTCACGCCGGTGAACGCGAACGCCGGCGCGTACGCGACCGTGAACGTGACGACCTCGCCGTCGACGGACTGGCCGCAGTGGCGGGCAATCCCCTTCTACGACGACCCGGCCGGCGACAACGGCTCCGGCCAGGGCATGACCGACATCCGGCGCGTCTACGTCTCGAATGACGCGAACTACATCTACGTCCGCGTCGATAACGCATCCGGGTCGCTCTCGGGCTACAACACCACCCCGAAGTTCGCGCTGCTCGTCTACGCGCAGGACTTCAACCACAGCGGCTCGCTGACCTCACGCTCGACCGCCGAGTACGGAGCCACGCTCGACCACCCGATGAACTACATGGTCGGCCGCTGGAGCGACAGCTCGACCTTCTCGCACTTCAACGCCGGTAGCTCCGGTTGGAACTGGGATCAGAACTACAGCTCGATCGCGCCGCAGTGGGACACGACCACCGGCAGGATCGAGGCGAAGATCCCGATCTCGGCGTTCGCGAGCGGGGGCTCGGCACCGACCGGCTCCTGGTCGTACATGGACATCGGGCTCGTCTACCAGAACCCGAACAACGGAACCTGGTCGGACGACGACTTCGCCGGCATCCATTACCAGCTGCTCGGCTCGGGGACGGCCTGGCTGTACGGGAACACACTCGGCCACGAGATCCTCGGCGTCACGACCGACAAGTCCCGCTACGTGACCACCGACACCGTTCACGTGAACGTGAACGTCGTCAACCCGCAGGTGACCTCCTTGAGCGGGGCGACGCTGAAGCTGCACTACACACACCTCGGCTCGACCGTTGGCAGCGACCAGACGACGACGGTCTCGCTGGCCTCGGGGCAGCAGGCGACGTACACGTTCAACTGGACGCCGCCGTCGACGGACTACCAGGGCTACCTCGTCGACGCGACGCTCACGGACGCCAACGGGAACGTGCTCGACACGAGTCACTCGGCGATCGACGTGTCGTCGACCTGGACGAAGTTCCCGCGCTACGGCTTCATCACGAACTTCGGCGACAACTACCTGCAGAAGCAGATTACCGACCGTCTCAACCTCTACCACCTCGACGGCGTCCAGTTCTACGACTGGGAGTGGAAGCACCACGTGCCACTCGCCGGCACGGTCTCGAACCCGGCGACGAGCTGGAACAACATCGACAACATCACGAACTACCGGCACTCGGTCCAGGATCTGATCACCGACGTGCACAGCCACGCAGCGTCGGCGATGAACTACAACCTGATCTACGGCGCCTGGTCGGGCTACGGGCAGGACGGCAGCGGCGTCGACTACCACTGGGGCCTCTGGTGGAACAACAACTGCACGAACCAGGGCAACTTCTCGCTGCCGGCCAGCTTCGCGACGCCCTACATCTACTTCTTCAACACCGGTGACACCGGCTGGCA
Source organism: uncultured Gaiellales bacterium (assembly GCA_964496175.1). Classification (GTDB taxonomy): domain Bacteria; phylum Actinomycetota; class Thermoleophilia; order Gaiellales; family Gaiellaceae; genus PALSA-600. Next base: position 33,042 of record CAZBYA010000022.1, read on the forward strand.
GAACTACATCTACGGCCGCGAGTCCGACGTCTTCTCGGCCTACGCGTTCGACGGCTGGCACATGGACCAGCTGGGCACGCTTGTCGGCAACCCGACCTACACGTGCTCGGGTCAGCAGGTCACGCCGACGGATACGTTCAGCGGCTTCATCACGAACGCCGCGAACGCGCTGCACAAGACGATCGTCTGGAATGCCCCTGGCCAGTACAGCCAGCAGCAGGTGGCCGCGAACACGAACCTGCCGTTCCTCTACACCGAATGCTGGCCGTCCGACGGGCAGACGTCGTACAACGACCTGCGCACGACGATCGAGAACAACGCCTCCTGGGGCAACGGCAAGAACACGGTGCTTGCCGCCTACCCGGACCAGAACTACTCGAACAACTACTCGAACACGACGCAGGGCTTCCTCGACGCGGCCGGTGTGCTCTACGAGGACGCCGCGATCTTCGCCTCCGGCGGCTCTCACATCGAGCTCGGCGACGTCGACCACATGCTCGACCAGCCGAACTACAACAACAACAACCTGCTGATGCCGGGGCCGCTCCAGCAGGGCGTCTCCAATGACTACAACTTCATCACCGCCTACGAGAACCTGCTCCGCGACGGCCTGACCGACAACGCGAACTCGATCGTGTTGCCGAACGGCCCGAGCACGTCGACGAACGGCTCCGCGGGCACCGTCTGGACGTTCGCCCGCTCGAAGACGGGGACGGACGTCCTCCACTTCATCAACCTGCTGAACGTCACCGGCACCGACTGGATGGACACGAACGCGACCAAGGCCGCGCCGACCACCCAGACGAATGTGACCGTCAAGTACTACTACGGCACCGGCTCACCGTCGGCGGTCGAGCTCGCCTCGCCCGATCTGAACGGCGGCGACGCGCAGAGCCTCTCCTTCACGACCGGCAGCGATGGAGGCGGAAGCTACGTCCAGTTCACGCTGCCGTCGCTGCAGTACTGGGACATGGTCTGGATCAACAAGTGAGCATCACTCTGCGGCAGCAACTGAGGAACGTTGAGTGAGCACGGCACTGCGGCAGCTAGGGGACAGCGGGGCGGTGTGGAAGCGATGACGAGCTTCCGCACCGCCGCGCCCGGCGACGCTCGCGACGTCAACCGGTCGGCGATCTTCCGGATGATCTCGACGGGAGGCCCGATCGCGCGTAGCCAGATTGCGAAGCGGCTTGGGCTGAGCCCGGCGACGGTGACGGCGGTGACGCGCGAGCTGCTCAATCAGGGGCTCGTGCGCGTCGCGCAGCGGGCGCCGTCGCGGGGTGGCCGGCCGGCATTGTTGCTCGAGTTGGTGGGGGGTGCGGCGACGGCGTTCGGGGTGAAGATCGCGCCCGATCATCTGGTCGGGGTGCGCGTCGACCTTGAGGCGGACGTCTTGCAGCGCTTCGAGACGTCGTATGACGCGGCGGCGGACGCGTCGCTCGACCGTCTGGTGGAGAAGCTGCGCGGCTGGATCGCGGACGGCGTCGACGGCCCGCCGTTGCTCGGGGTCGGCCTCGGCGTCGCCGGCGTGTACGACAGCAGTACCGGCAGGCTCGATTCGCCGCTGCTCGGCTGGCGCGACCTCGAGCTCGGCCGAATCGTCGGTGGACGGCTGGGCCTGCCGGTGTTCGTCGACAACGACGTGAACACGCTGGCGGTCGCGGAGCGGCTCTACGGCCGCGGTCACGACGTCGAGAACTTCGTCACGGTCACGATCGGCCGCGGCGTCGGTCTCGGCATCGTGGTCGGCGGGGACATCTACCGGGGCTTCGGTGGCGGCGCGGGGGAGTTCGGCCACACCTTCGCCGAGGAGAACGGCGTGCTCTGCACCTGCGGCAAGCGCGGCTGCCTGGAGACGGTGGTCGCCGATCCTGCGCTCGTCGCCGCGGCTCGGAAGCAGGGCGTGCTCGGTCCACGGCAGGGGCTGCGCAAGCTGGAGCAGCTCGCCGCCGCAGGCGACGTCGGCGCGCGGCACGTCTACGCGGCGGCTGGCGCGACGTTGGGTCGTGCGGTCGCCAGCCTCGTCAACGTCCTCAGCCCGGCGCTCGTGCTGGTCTCGGGAGAGGGAACACAAGCGTGGGCGTACATGTCGGAGGCGTTCAGCGGCGCCTACCGCGAGCACGTCTTCCCGCCGCTCGAGCAGGTGCCTGTGGAAGTCGATCCGTGGGATGACGCGAGGTGGGCGGTCGGTGCCGCGACGCTGGTTCTGCGGGCGACGTTCGCTGCGCCGCTCGACGGCGAGACGACGTCTTCGGTGCGAGCGCGCCTGGAGTCGTTCGCGCCGGCGACGGGGGTGGTTGCCTGAGAGCGAGACGAGTGGGTGCCGCATGCACCGTCCGTCCCCCAGCGGCCGGTGACTTCCGAAGTCTTCGTCAGGGAGGTAACTGGTAGATGCGTGTCAAGTTGCTTGTGGTGGTCGTGCTCGGCGTGATCGTTTCGATCGCGGCCGCGACGGCCGGCGCTCGGGTGATGAGCGCGAAGAAGACCACGACGATCACGTTTTGGGATGCCTACTCGACCGGTGGTGCCGAGGTGCAGCACTTGGAGAAGATCGTCATCCCGGCGTTCGAGAAGACCCATCCGGGGATCGTCGTCAAGGACACCACGATCCCCTACGACAGCCTGCACCAGAAGCTGGTGACGGCGGTCGCCGGCGGCCAGCTGCCGGATCTCGTTCGCTCCGACATCATCTGGGTGCCCGAGCTGGCAAACCTGGGCGTGCTGCAGCCGCTCGATACGACGCTGCCCGACTTCAAGACGATCGCGAAGAGTGTCTTCCCCGGGCCGCTCGCCACGAACTACTGGAAGGGTCACTACTACGGGCTGCCGCTCGACACGAACACGCGCATCTGGGTCTACAACCCGGCGG
>CAZBYA010000023.1:0-34501 GCA_964496175.1 uncultured Gaiellales bacterium
GCGCGGGCGGGCGGGCGGCGATCGCCGCGTGCAGCTGCCGCGTGAGCGCGTCGAGCTGCCGCCGGCGGTCGGCGATCGCGCGCGCCGCGGCGTGCTCGACGGGCCGCGGCCGGACCGGGGTGATCGCCTTCGCGGCGGCGAGGCCGCCGAACGACGCGGCGGTGGCGAGCAGCGCTGCGACGGGCAGCGCGTGACGCTTCTGCATGCTGGACGGTCTCCCTCGTGGACGGGTGGTCGCGTCTATGACGCCCCGCCCGCGGGGACCTTGCATGAGCTTTTCCTACGCGAAGCTGTGCACGTCGATCGCGGCGTGCACCGGCAGCGCCAGCGACGCCGAGACGAGGCACGTCGCCTCCGCCTTCTCGGCCAGCGCGTGCGCCTCCTCGACCCGCTCGGCGGGGACGGCCGCGGCGAGCCGCAGCCGCACCTCGCGGAAGCCGAAGCGCCCGTCCTCGCGCATCCCGGCCTCGCCCTCGCCCGTCACGCGCAGGCGCTCGAGCGGGATGCCCGCGCGCTCGAGCAACCCCGTGTAGGTGACGGCCAGGCACGACGCCGCGGCGGCCACGAACAGGTCCTCGGGGCTCCAGGTGGCGGGGTCCGGGCCGCGGAACTCCGGCGGCGGGACGATCTCGAGCGGCTGCTTCCCCTCGACCTCGACGGCGACGCGCCGGCCGGAGACCCACTCGACGGCGAGCGGGAAGGTGAAGGTCTTCGGGCGTGCGGTCGTGCTCGTCACGGCTCCTCCTCCACGTCGATCGATGCCAGGACGACCCCCTGCGCCGTGTCCTCGGTCGGATCGGTGCGCAGCTCCGCCTCGACGCGCGCGCCCTCGGCGAGCGTGCCGCGCGAGGCGTCCTCGAAGTGCTCGCGGAAGTGCTCCGGGGTGAAGTGCGAGAGCGCGCCGAGCCGCACGCGCACGCACGTGACGCGGCTGCCGGCCGCCTCGCGCTCGATCGTCCGCATCAGGTCGACCATCAGCGCGTGCTCGTGCATCGCGCCACCTCCTCGGCGACCGCGTCCGCCGCCGCGTCGACCGCGTCGGCGACCGCCGGCGTCAGCTCCGTCCCGGGCTCCCAGCTCGCCCCCTCGACGCCGACGACGACGGTGCGCGGCGGCAGCGACCCCATCGCGCGCGCGAGCTCGACGGCGTCGGCGACGCCGAGATGGTGCGTCGAGCGGCGGAAGAACGTCGCCGGCAGCGGCCCGGCCGCCGCGTCGAGCGTGTGCACGGTCCCGGGCGGCGCGCCGGACGAGATGGCGTCGACGAGCACGACCGCCTCCTCGTCCTGCCAGAGCTCGAGCAGCGCCACCGGCTCGGCGGCGCACTCGACCACGTCCACGGTGGACGGCTTCGCGCGCAGGCGCTCCGCCACCACCAGCCCCACCGCGTCGTCGCAGCGCCAGCGGTTGCCGACGCCGATCACCTTCACGTGCGCTCGACCTCGAGCTTCAGGAAATGGGTCGCGCAGGAGATGCACGGGTCGTAGTTGCGGATCGTCTGCTCGCAGAGCAGCGCCAGCTCGTCGTCGGGGACGCCGAGCGAGCGCTCGACCACGCCGCGCAGGTCTTCCTCGATCGCGCGCTGGTTCTGCGCCGTCGGCGGCACGATCTTCGCGCTGACGATCGTGCCCTCGTCATCGAGCTCGTAGCCGTGCCAGAGGATGCCGCGCGGCGCCTCCGTGCACCCGTGGCCGACGCCGGCGCGCGGCTCGACCTCGACTGCCGGCGCGTCCGGCTCCTCGTACTCGGCGATCAGGCGCAGCGCCTCGTCGCAGGCCTCGACCAGCTCGACCGCGCGCACGACGATGCTCCGGAAGGGGTTGCGCTCCGCCGGCGTGAGCCCCGCCTCGGCGGCCGCCTGCCGCGCCGTCGGGCCGAGCTCGTCGTACGCGAGCGCGAAGCGCGCGAGCGGGCCGCAGAGGTACGAGCCGCCGTCGACGCGGCGCGAGTGCAGCGCGTTCGACCACGAGACGTGCTCCTCGACGAAGTGCTGCTCGTACTCGGAGACGTCGATGTCGAGCCCCGTCGTCGAGACGATCCGCCCGCGGTCGATCGGGTACTCGCCCGGCTCGCGCAGGGCCACCAGCTCGTAGTCGCGCTCGTAGTCTGGGAACGTCAGCCCCGCCGCGAAGCGCACCGTGTCGAGCGACAGCTCGCGCGCGCGCTCGAGCGGCTCGACGAGCTCCAGCAGCTCGCGCTTGCGCGGCGTGCGGTACCAGCCGCCGACGCGCACGTTGATCGGGTGCACCTCGCGGCCGCCGACGACCGTCATCACGCGGTTGCCGATCTTCTTCAGCTCGAGCGCCTTCGCGACGATCTCCGGGTGGTCGCGCGCGATCGCGATCGCGCTCTCGTAGCCGAGGAAGTCGGGCGCGTGGAGCATGTACACGTGCAGCGCGTGGCTCTCGATCCACTCACCGCAGTAGAGGAGCCGGCGCAGGGCGCGCAGCTGCCCTCCGACCTCGACGCCGCAGATGCGCTCCATCGCCTGCGCCGAGCTCATCTGGTACGCGACGGGGCAGATGCCGCAGATGCGGGCCGTGATGTCGGGCGCCTCCGTGAACGTCCTTCCGCGCAGGAACGCTTCGAAGAAACGGGGCGGCTCGTAGATCTGGAGCTGGACGTCCGCGACGCGGTCGCCGTCGATGCGCACCCGCATCCCGCCCTCGCCCTCGACGCGGGCGAGGTACTCGGTGACGATCGTCCTGGTCGTGGTGGTGCTCACGAGCGGACCTCCTCGAAGGCGGGCGCGTTGAAGGTGCGGAAGACGCGCTCGACGGCGCCGTCGTCGAGACCCGCCCGGTGCAGGCGGGCCGTCAGCGCGGCGACGTTCGGGCTCTCCATCGGCCCGAAGCAGCCGAAGCAGCCGCGCGCGTACAGCGGGCAGAGGCCGCCGCAGCCGGCGTGCGTGACGGGGCCGAGGCACGCGGTGCCGTGCGCGACGGTGACGCAGACGGTGCCGTTCGCCTTGCACTCCGTGCAGACGCTCGTCGAGGCGACGTTCGGGCGGCGACCGTGCAGGAACGCGAGCAGCACGTCGAGGAGCTGGTGCTTGTTGATCGGGCAGCCGCGCAGCTCGTAGTCGACGGGGACGTGCGCCGAGATCGGCGTCGACGTCGCGAGCGACGAGATGTACTCCGGCGACGCGTAGACGGTCGCGGCGTAGTCGTCGACGTCCGCCCAGTTCTTCAGCGACTGGATCCCGCCGGCCGTCGCGCAGGCGCCGATCGTGACCAGCGTGCGCGACTGCGCGCGCACCTCGCGGATGCGCGCCGCGTCGTGCTCGGTGGTGACGGACCCCTCGACCAGCGACACGTCGTAGGGACCCTCGACCGTCGCGCGGCGCGCCTCGAGGAAGTAGGCGATGTCGACGGCGCCCGCGAGCGCGAGCAGCTCGTCCTCGCAGTCGAGCAGGGAGAGCTGGCAGCCGTCGCACGAGGCGAACTTCCAGACGGCCAGCGTGGGCAGCGCCTCGGTCACAGCTCGCGCACCTCCATGGCCGCGGCCATCTGCGCGGCCGAGTAGACGGGTCCGTCGCGGCAGATCAGGGTCGAGCCGACCTGGCAGTGGCCGCAGTGGCCGAGGCCGCAGCGCATGTTGCGCTCCATCGAGACGTAGATGCGCTCCGGCGTGATGCCGCGCTCGACGAGCGCCTCGATCGTGAAGCGCATCATGATCTCGGGGCCGACCACGAGCGCGATCGCGGTCGCGGCGTCGAAGCGCGCGCCGGGGATCAGCTGCGGCACGACGCCGACCTTGCCACGCCAGGTCGTGTCCGCCGCGTCGACGGTGACGTCGAGCTGGAGGTCGTCCCGCCCGCGCAGCTCCGACAGCTCGATCCGGTAGAGCAGGTCGCCGGGCGTGCGGGCGCCGTAGAGGAGCACGAGCTCGCCGTAGTCGCGGCGGTGCGCGAGCGCCTGCCCGAGCGCGCCGTGCAGCGGGGCGAGCCCGATGCCGCCGGCGACGATCACGAGGTCGCGCCCCTTCGCCTGCTCGAGCGGCCACGCGTTGCCGAACGGGCCGCGGACGCCGAGCACGGTGCCGGGCGCGGACGCGCAGATCGCGTCCGTGACGGGCCCGACGGCGCGCACCGTATGGACCAGCCGGTCGTCGACGCCAGAGACGGAGATCGGCACCTCGCCGACGCCGAATGCGTAGAGCATCGTGAACTGGCCCGGCAGCGTCGCGAGGTGCGGGCCCGAGACCGGGTCGAGCGTGAGCGTCCACGTGTCCTCCGTCTCGCGGCGGCGCTCGACGACGCGGAACGGGCGCGGCAGCGTCGCCGTCGCCGTCGTCCGGTGCTCAGCGGTCGCGACCATTGCCGTAGACGTCGACGAGGCGCAGCTGCGTCCACTGGAGGCGCTCGATCATCACCTGCGCGAAGCACGACATCAGCGAGTAGCCGAGCGCCGGGTCGCGGTCGCACTTGCCGCGCAGGCACGCGCCGTCGAACGCGGTTGCGCGCACGTCCGCGAGCGCCCGCGCGTCGAAGTGCCAGCGGTACGGGGCGAACAGCCACGACCAGCCGACGACCTCGCCCTCGTTCGCCGTGTCGATCAGCACGCCGCCGCGCCCCGGCACGTAGGTCTCGAGCGCCACCGTGCCGCCGCGCACGAGGTAGAAGGTGTCCGCCGCCTCCCCGGCCCGGAAGAGCACGTCGTCGGCGGCGAAATGCACGTTCGTCGCGCAGCCGGCGATCAGCTCGAGCATCTGGTTGTCGAGGCTGTGGAACGGGGGCGCGTCGCGTAGGAGTGTGTCGATGGTCTTCAAACCGGGGCCTCCTCTCCGGCCCGGAGCGCAGCGAGCTCCTGGGTGACGTCGATGCGGACGGGGCACCAGGCGATGCAGCGGCCGCAGCCGACGCAGCCGTGGGTGCCGAACTGCTCCGGCCAGGTGCCGAACTTGTGCGTCAGCCACTGCCGGTAGCGGCTCCTCGCCGACGGGCGAATCGGGCCGCCGTGGATGTAGGAGTGGTCGACGGAGAAGCAGGTGTCCCACACGCGCGTCCGCTCGGCCTCGTCCGCGGCGAGGTCGGTCGTGTCCTCGACGCTCGAGCAGAAGCACGTGGGGCAGACGAGCGTGCAGTTCGCGCAGGTGAGGCAGCGCGACGCCACGTCGTCCCAGTGCGGCGACTCGAGCGAGCGCTCGAGCAGCGCCGGCAGGTCGCCCTCGGGAAGCGTTCGCTCGATGCGCTCGGTCGCGCGCGCCGTCACCGCGCGCGCCGCCTCGACGTCGGCGGGCGCCGCAGGTCGCGTCGGCAGCTCCGCCAGCACCTCGGCGCCGCGGCGGGAGCCCACCTCGACGAGGAAGCGGTGGCCGCCGTCGCCGTCGAGGAGCTCGGTGAGCGCGAGGTCGAACCCCTGCTCGACGGCGGGGCCCGCGCCGGCGGAGGGGCAGAAGCAGGTCGGCGCCGGGTCGGAGCAGTTGACGGCGACGAGGAACGCGCCGGCTCGCCGCCGCTCGTAGTCGCGCTCGACGTGGCGGCCGCGCAGGAAGACACGGTCCTGGATCTCGATCGCGTGCAGCTCGCACGGGCGGACGCCGATCAGCGCGAGCGGCCGCTCGGGCGCGTCCATCTCCTCGAACTCGACGCCGTCCTCGGTCCGCGTCGCGCGCCAGAGCTGCACGCGCGGCGGGAAGAAGAATCGCTTCCACGAGTGCGGCCCGACGGCGTGGCCGAAGCGCGCGTCGTCGCCGCGGCGCTCGAGCCGGTACGTCCCCGCCTCCTGTACGTCCCGCCAGCCGGCGGGCAGGTCGCCCGCGCAGCCGAGGTCGTCGTAGACGATGGCGCCGTCCCGCACCTGCGGGCCGAGGACGCGGTAGCCGCGGCGGTCGAGCTCGTCGACCAGCGCGTCGAGCGCTGCGACGTCGAGAACGGCTGTGTCGTCGAGGGCCACGCGTGTCTCCGTCAGGGAGCGTCGCGGACGGAATCGGTTCGGGCGTCGGGAAATCACCGTAGGCCCGGACCGGGAACGCGCGGTTGTGGCGGCCGCACGCGCCCGGCACCCTCGGGATATGTCCGTCGCAGAACGCCGCAGGTTCCGGGTGCAGGGCGTCGTGCAGGGCGTCGGCTTCCGTCCGTTCGTCTACGGCCTCGCCGCCCGGCACGGGCTCGCGGGCTTCGTCCTCAACGACGCCGACGGCGTGCTGATCGAGGCCGAAGGCGCGGCGCGCTCGCTCGACGCGTTCGCGGCGGCCCTCGCGGTCGAGGCGCCGACGCTCGCCGACGTGCGCGCCGTCACGGCCGAGGCGCTCGACCCGACCGGCTCCGCGGGCTTCGAGATCGTCGAGAGCCGCGCCGGGACGGCGGCGACGCTCGTGCCACCCGACATCGCGACCTGCGACGACTGCCTGCGGGAGCTCTTCGACCCGAACGACCGGCGCTACCGCTACGCGTTCATCAACTGCACGAACTGCGGGCCGCGCTTCACGATCGTGCGCAGCATCCCCTACGACCGCGCGCGCACGACGATGGCGGGGTTCCCGATGTGCGACCAGTGCCGCGCCGAGTACGAGGACCCGTGGAACCGGCGCTTCCACGCGGAGCCGACCTGCTGCGAGCACGGCGGGCCGCAGCTCGACATGCGCGTCGAGGAGGCGATCGCGCTGCTCGAGGTGGGCGCGATCGTCGCCGTCAAGGGCCTGGGCGGCTACCACCTCGCCTGCGACGCGGCAGACGAGGCCGCGGTCGAGCGCCTGCGCCGCCGCAAGCACCGCGACGAGAAGCCGTTCGCGCTGATGAGCGGCGACCCCGACCTGATCGTCGAGGTGACCGACGAGGAGCGCGCGCTGCTCGAGTCGCCCGCGCACCCGATCGTGCTCATGCGACGCCGCTCGGGTGCGCCGGTCGCCGAGGCGGTCGCGCCCGGCAGCCCCTGGCTCGGCGTGATGCTCCCGTACACGCCGCTGCACCACCTCCTCTGGCACGACTTCGGCCGCGCGATCGTGCTCACGAGCGGCAACCTCGCCGACGAGCCGATCGCCTTCGACGACGCCGAGGCGCGCACGCGCCTGCACGGCGTCGCCGACGCGTTCCTCGGCCACAACCGGCCGATCCACCGCCGCTGCGAGGACTCCGTCGTGCGTGCGTCGTTCCCGATCCGCCGCTCCCGCGGCTACGTGCCGACGCCGGTGCCGCTGCCGGTTGCGTCGGCGGTGCCGCTCGTCGCGGCCGGCGCTGAGCTGAAGAGCACGTTCTGCGTCGTGCGCGGCGGCGACGCGTTTCTCTCGGCGCACCTCGGCGACCTCGACACGGAGACCGCGTACCGCGCCTTCCGGACCGACCTCGAGCTGTACCTGGCGATGCTGGGGGTGACGCCGGAGCTCGTCGTGCACGATCTCCACCCGGAGTACCTCTCGACGAAGTGGGCGCTCGACCAGCCGGCGGAGACGCTCGGCGTCCAGCACCACCACGCGCACGCGGCGGCGTGCCTCGCCGAGCACGGCGAGCGCGGCCCCGCGCTCGCGCTCGTCTTCGACGGCACCGGCTACGGCCCCGACGGGACGCTCTGGGGCGCCGAGCTCCTGCGCTGCGACCTGGAGCGGTACGAGCGCCTGGCGCACCTCGAGCCGATCCCGCTCGCGGGCGGCGAGCGCGCGATCCGCGAGCCGTGGCGCCTGGCGGCCGCGTACCTGGAGCGCGCGGGGCGGCCGGTGCAGTGGTCGCGCTGGCCGGTCGTTCGCGAGAGCCTGAAGGTGGGCGCGCCGCTCGCGAGCGGCATGGGCCGTCTCTTCGACGCCGTCGCCGCCGTGCTCGGGCTGCGCGAGCGGATCAGCTACGAGGGCCAGGCCGCGATCGAGCTCGAGCACCTCGCCGGCGACGTCGCCGCGCAGCCGTACCGCTGGCGCTTCGGCGACGGCGCCGCGCTCGTCGCGCACGTCTACGACGACCTCGAGGCAGGACGCGACCGCGCCGAGATCGCCGCCGCGTTCCACGAGACCGTCGCCGCCGCCGCCGCGCACGCGGCCGCCGAGGCCGGCGGCACCGACACCGTCGTCCTCTCCGGCGGCAGCTTCCAGAACCTGCGGCTGCTCGCGTCGACGCAGGCCCGCCTCGAGGCGCACGGCTTCCGCGTCCTCACCCACCGGCTCGTGCCACCGAACGACGGCGGCATCAGCTACGGCCAGGCCGCGATCGCGGCGGCGCAGAAAGCGTCTGCCTGATGTGCCTCGCGATCCCCGGCCGCCTCGTCGAGCTCACGGACGACGCGGCGCGGCTTGGCACCGTCGACGTCGGCGGGGTGCGCCGGCAGGTCTCCGTCGCGCTCTGCCCCGAGGCGTCGGTCGACGACTGGGTGCTCGTGCATGTCGGCTTCGCGCTCGCACGCATCGACGAGGAGGAGGCTCGCGCGACGCTGGCGCTGCTCGAGGAGCTGGGCGCGGGATGAGATTCGTCGACGAGTATCGGGACCCGGCGCTGGCCGAGCGGCTGCGGGAGGAGATCGCGGCGCTCGTCGAGCCGGGCCGCACCGTGCGGCTGATGGAGGTCTGCGGCGGCCACACGCACTCGATCTACAAGCACGGCCTCACCGACCTCGTTCCGCCCGAGGTCGAGTTCCTGCACGGCCCCGGCTGCCCGGTCTGCGTGATCCCGATGGGGCGGGTCGAGGACGCGATCTCGATCGCCGAGCGGCCCGGCGTCACCCTCGCGACCTTCGGCGACATGCTGCGCGTGCCCGGCCGGCGGCGGTCGCTGCTCGACGCGAAGGCGGCGGGCGCCGACGTGCGCATGATCTACTCGCCGCTCGACGCGCTCGAGCTGGCGCGGCGCAACCCGGAGCGCGAGGTCGTCTTCCTCGCGATCGGCTTCGAGACGACGGCGCCCTCGACGGCGCTGACGCTGCTTCGCGCGCGCGAGCTCGACGTGCGCAACTTCAGCGTCTTCTGCAACCACGTGACGATCGCGCCGCCGCTGAAGGCGATCCTCGACACGCCGGGCGTGCGCATCGACGGGTTCGTCGCGCCGGGGCACGTCTCGACGGTGATCGGGACGAAGCCGTACGAGTTCATCGCGCGCGACTACGGCAGGCCGGTCGTCGTCTCGGCGTTCGAGCCGGCCGACATCCTCCAGTCCGTCGCGATGCTGCTGCGCCAGCTCCGCGACGGGCGCTGCGAGGTGGAGAACCAGTACAGGCGCGTCGTGCGGCACGAGGGCAACGTCCGGGCGATCGAGGCGATGGCCCAGGTCTTCGAGCACCGCGAGACGTTCGAGTGGCGCGGGCTCGGCTTCATCGAGTGGAGCGCGCTGCGGCTGCGCGACGAGTTCGCCGAGTGGGATGCGGAGCGGCGCTTCCGCGTGCCGTCCCTGCGCGTCGCCGACCCGAAGGCGTGCTCGTGCGGCGCCGTCCTCGTCGGTGCGATCAAGCCCTGGGACTGCAAGGTCTTCGGCACGGCGTGCACGCCGGAGCGGCCGCTCGGCACGTGCATGGTCTCGAGCGAGGGTGCCTGCGCGGCCGTGTACGCCTACCGGCGGACGGAGGTGCCGGCGTGAAGCCGCGCCTCCGCGAGGAGCTCGTCACGCTCGCGCACGGCGCCGGCGGCAAGGCCACCCGCGCGCTCGTCGAGGGCCTCTTCGTCCCCGAGCTCGCGAACCCGCTCCTCCAGCCGCTCGGCGACGCCGCGCTGCTCGAGGCCGGCGGCGCACGGCTCGCGCTGACGACCGACTCCTATGTCGTCCGCCCGCTGTTCTTCCCCGGCGGCGACATCGGCGAGCTCGCGGTCAACGGCACCGTCAACGACCTCGCGGTCGTCGGCGCGCGGCCGGTGGCGCTGACCGCCGGCTTCGTGCTCGAGGAGGGCTTCCCCGTCGAGGAGCTCCGACGCGTCGCCGTCTCGATGTCGAGGGCGGCGGCACGCGCCGGCGTCGTCGTGGCCGCGGGCGACACGAAGGTGGTCGAGCGCGGCGCCGCCGACGGCCTCTTCGTCTCGACCGCCGGCCTCGGCGTCGTGCCGGCGTCCGTCGAGCTCGGCCCCGAGCTGGTGCGGCCGGGCGACCGCGTCATCCTCTCGGGCACGATCGGCGACCACGGGATGGCGGTGCTCGTCGCCCGCGGCGACCTCGCGCTCGACGTCGACCTGGAGAGCGACACCGCGCCGGTCCACGAGCTCGCCGCGGCGCTGCTCGGGCTCGGCGGCGCGGTGCGGTTCATGCGCGACCCGACGCGCGGCGGCCTTGCCACGACGCTGAACGAGCTCGCAGCCGCGTCGGGGCTCTGCGTGCGCCTCGACGAGCGCGCGCTGCCGGTGCGCGACGAGGTCGCGGCCGCCTGCGAGATTCTCGGCATCGACCCGCTCTACGTCGCGAACGAGGGCAAGCTGGTCGCGGTCGTCGCCGCCGAGGCGGCCGACCACGCCGTGGCGGCGCTGCGCGCCCTGGCGGGCGGCGAGCGGGCGGCGATCGTCGGCACGATCGACGCGGAGCCCGAGGCGCTGGTCGTGCTGCGCACGGCCCTCGGCGGCAACCGGATCGTCGACATGCTGGTCGGCGACCCGCTGCCGCGGATCTGCTGACGCGCGCTACGCCAGCGCGTCGTCGACCGAGTCGTGCACGGGCAGGTGGCGGTCGAGCCCGCTCACCTGGAGGGTGCGCCGCGTCTCGAGCCGCGGCGCCGCCAGCCGCAGCCGGTCGCGGCCGAGCCGGGAGCGCGCCTCGACGAGCACGCCGAGCGCCGTCGAGTCGACGAACTCGACCGCGGCGAGGTCGACGACCACGCGGTCGGCGCCGCCCTCGATCGCCTCCGCGAGCGCGACGCGGACCTCGTCGGCGTTGTAGAGGTCGAGCTCCCCGGCGAGCGCGATCACGACCGATCCGTTGCGCCGTTCGACCCCCCGGACGGCGGGCTCACGGAGCGGCGTCGCGGGATCGTCCGTCACCGAGCCCCTTTCCGTCGCGGGTGCGGGGCTATTGAACACCCCCGCGGACGATGGTACAAGCCCGCACGCGAAGTATCATCGGCCGGTGGTGACCCGTCTGCTCCGTCGGCGCGGCGTGCCGACCTTCGTGCTCCTCGCGGTGCTCGTGGAGGTCGCCGGCCGCAGCCTCACGGCGCGCGTCGACCGTGCGCTCCACGTCGCGCCGCTCGCACCGTCCGGCGCCGACTACTACCCGGTCCTGCTCGTCGCCGTGAAGGTGCTCGCCGCGCTCGCGCTCGCCGGCCTGCTCGCGCGCGCCGTGCGCGCCCGCGCGGCCGCGGACGCGGGCGAGCGGCTCCTGCACGCCGTCGGTCGCGGCGACCAGTGCCGCACGCCGCGGCTCCGGCCGGGCCTGTCGCCGCGGGTGTGGCTCGCCTCGTTCGCCGCGACGTCGGTGCTCTACCTCTTCCACATGGACACCGAGGGCGCGGTCGCCGGCCGCTGGCCGCTGCTCTCGCCGTGGCTGCACACCTACGCGCTGCCCGTCTTCGCCGTGCTCTCGGTGCTGGTCGCAGTGGCCTGGCGCTTCGCCGGCTGGCTGCACGCGGTCGAGGAGTACGCGGAGCGCACCCTCGCACGGGCGCGGCGGCTGCTCGTCGGCGCCGTCCGCACCGCTCTCCGGCACGCGCGCCCGGGCGACGACCGGGCGCCGCGGCGCCGCTTCGGCCTCGCGCTCCAGTCGCGGCCGCCTCCGCTGCCGGCCTGACCCGCGCGCCAGGCCCAGGGGCCGCGGGCGACCCGTTCGCCACGACCTTCGGAGGAGCACATGCACACGCCGTACGTCGACCGTCTGCCGCTCACGCGTGCGCTCGGTGCGCGCGCCCGGGCGATCTCGCTGCTCGGGCCCGCGACCGTCGCCGGCGGTCTCGTCTGGGCGATCGTCCAGCCGTACCGCCTGACCCTGCTGCACCCGCTGCACCAGGGGTTCTGGTGGCTCGTGATCGAGCCGCCGCTGCTCGTGGTCGTGGCGGGGCTCGTGTTCACGCGCGTCGTCGCCAGGCCGCTCCTCGCCGACCTGGAGGAGCTCCGTGCAACCGCAGGCTGAGATGGTGCACTGGCTGTTCGCGACGGGCGTCCTCGTCCTCGGCCTCTTCCTGCTCGGCGAGGCGATCGTCGGCCCGGAGGTCTGGGGGAAGCGGCGCTGGCGCGTCTACCTCTGGCCGGGGCTCGCCTTCGCCCTCGGCGTCCCGATGTGGGCCGTGATGGCGCTCTACACCAACTCCGCGATCCACATGTACGCGCACGGCTCGTGGGCCGAGGTGCTGACGCTCGCCGGCGGCGCCGAGCTCGGGCTCGCACACGGGCGCCTGAAGGCGTGGGGGTGGCGGCTCTGCTCGCCGCTCGCGTTCCTCGTCACCGGGACGGCGTTCCTCGTGCACGAGCAGAACCCGTGGCTCTTCGCGCGTTCGGCGTTCCTGCACCACCTGATCGGCTGGACGTTCGTCGTCGGCGCGATCTTCCCGCTGCTGCGCGCGTGGCGGCCGCGCGCCGCCGTGCTCCAGGCGGGCTTTGCCGCCACGATCATCGCGGTCTCCGTGATGCTGTACTCCGACCGGGACGTGGCGCCGGTCTTCGGCCACCTGTCGCCGCAGGCGGGAGCGCAGCACCGATGAGACGCGTCGTGCTTGCAGCCGCGCTCGCCGCGCTCGCGTTCCCCGCGGGCGCGTCCGCGCACGCGACGCTCAAGAAGGCGTTCCCGCCGTTTGGCGCCGAGCTGCGCGCGACCCCGCGGACGGTCGAGCTGCACTTCGACCAGGCCGTGAGGATCCTGCCCCACGCGGTCCACGTGCTGAACACGAAGGGCGTCGACCTCGCCGGGCCCGCACGCGTCGTCGGGACGTCGGTCGTCGCGCAGGTGAAGCCGCTGCGCCGCGGCGCCTACACCGTGCGGTGGGAGGCGATCTCCGCCGACTCGCACGTCGTCTCCGGCGTCTGGACGTTCGGCCTCGGCGTGAAGGCGGCCGCGGTCACCGACGCGTACGGCGCCGGCGGCCCGACCGTCGCCGAGCACGTCGTGCGCTGGCTCTGGTTCCTCGCGCTCGCGCTGACGATCGGGGCGCTCGGCCTGCGGCTGATCGTGCTGCGCGGGCTCGCCGTGCCGCGGTCGCTCGACCGCAAGATCGCCGTCGCCGCCGGCCTCGGCGCCGCCGTCGCGCTCCAGGTCGGGATCGCCGCGTTCTCGCTCCGCTCGGAGGACGCGCTCCAACTCCCGCTCGGCAAGTTCCTCTACGCCGACCTCTCGCCGATCGCCGTGACGCGGTTCGGGCGCGCGTTCATCGCGATGACGCTCGCGTTCGGGCTGCTGCTCGCGCTGGTGTACCTCGCGTGGCTGCTCGACCGGGTCAGGTACCTCGTACCGGCGTTCGCGATCGCGGTCGTCTTCGCCGGCGGGCTCTCGTGGTCCGGCCACGACGCGGTCGACCCGGGCTCGTCGTGGTGGAGCGTGCTCGCCGACTGGGTGCACATCGTCGCCGCCTCGCTGTGGGTCGGCGGGCTGGGGACGATGGCGGTGCTGCTGTGGCGGGGTGCCCCCGACCTGCGCCGCGTCGCGTTCACGCGCTTCTCCCGCCTCGCGACCGTGCTCGTCGCGCTCGTCCTCGGCGCGGGCACGTACCTCTCGGTGGTGCGGCTGCCGCACCTGCACGACCTCTGGTCGACCGGCTACGGGCAGGTGCTGATCGCGAAGCTCTCGCTCGTCGCCGTCGCCCTCGCCTGGGGCGCGTTCCACCAGTTCGTCGTGCGCCCGGCGCTCGACCGCGCCGACGCCGGGCTGCTCGCGCGGGTCGGCCGCAGCCTGGCCGGGGAGCTGGCCGTCGCCGCCGCGGTGCTGCTGGCGGCAGGCGTGCTCGTCGACTCGAGGCCGCCGCCCCAGCCGGGACCCGCGCCCGCCGCGGTCGGGGTGGTGCGTTAGAGGACGGCGCCCAGCGCCGGCAGCAGGACGCCGCTCGCGACGAAGACCGCGCCGGCGGACGACCCACACCTCATTTTCAATCTATAAGGGAAAGCAGCCGTGTGGCAAGGTCCGGTGCCGTCGGTTCGTCCTCGTGCCGCACGAAGACGTACGCGGGGTCGCGGATCGTCGCCGCGATCGCGCGCAGCTCGTCGTCCGAGTACGGCGGCTCGCGCAGCCGCAGGTAGCGGAACGGCTCCGCCGCCGGGTCGCCGACCACCACGGCGCCGTCGACGCCGGCCCAGGACGGGTCGCGGAAGTCCCAGGCGAGCCGCACCTCGTCCGGCACCGAGCCCTGCACGAAGGAGAGGACGCCGTCGTCGCGCGGCCCCTCGTAGAGCACGCGCACGGGCCCGAGCCGGTCGCCGAGCGCGAGGGCACGCTCGAGGAACGTCGTCACGCGGTCGAGCCGCGTCAGCGAGAGCTTGACCGCGAACTCGAAGCCGTCCGGGACGGCGTCGGCCCAGCGGCGGAACTGGTCGGCGCTCGGCAGCCGGTACCCGGTCGAGTTCAGCTCGACCGTGTCGAACCGCTCGGCGTAGAAGGAGAGGAACTCCGCCGGTTGGAGGCCGTCCGGGTAGAACCCCGGCCGCCAGGACGGGTACGACCAGCCCGACGTCCCGACCCTGATCGCCACCGTTGTACGGTACGTCCGGGAGCGGGGCTAGGGTCCCCGCGCCGTGACCGTGACCAGCGAGGTCGTTCCCGACAACACCATCCGCGTCCTCGACCACGGCTTCGTGCGGCTCGACGACGCGATGGCCGACGACCTCTCCGTCGTCAACGGCGCGCGTGTCTCGTTCGCCCGCCGCAAGACGGAGCTGGACGACTCGGACGCAGGTCTGATCCGCTTCCTGATGCGCGACCGGCACGGCTCGCCGTTCGAGCACAACGCGTTCCGCTTCCACGTGCGCTGCCCGATCTTCGTCGCGCGCGAGTGGTTCAGACACCGCATCGGCTGCCTCACGGGAGATACCGAGGTCACGTTCGTCGACATCAACGGTCATGCCCACACGCGGAAGACGGTCGATGAGCTCTACCGGCTCTGGACGGTCGGCGAACGCGACGGCCACGCGCTCGCGCCCGACGAACGGCGGCGCATCCTCGAACTCGTCGCGACCGGCCGCAGTCAGCGCTCGGTGGCACGCGAGCTTGGCGTTGGTCGCCGAGCAGTTCGAAGCATCGTCGCTGGCGCTGATGGCCATCGCGCAGGTGCGTGGCGTGTCCGCCGGATGCGCGTTCGCGTCCTCGATGAGGGTAGTGGCGAATTCACCCACGGTCACATCTCCGACGTGATCGACAAGGGTGTGCAGCCGGTCTACCGGCTCACGCTTGAGGACGGGAAACGGCTGACGGTTACCGAGAACCACCGCCTTCTCACGGACGACGGCTGGCGGACGATGGGCGAGGCGGTTGGCTTGACGGGGCGCGGCGACGACGCACGTATGTCGCGCGAGTGCCGCCTGCTCGTTAACGGCGCACCCGCCCACCGCGACGCGGCGTGGCTGGGCGAGAGGCGAGCCCGCGGCTTGAGCGTCGCCGAGATCGCCGACGAAGCGGGCTGCAGCTACCACACCGTCCGCAAGTGGCTGAAGGTGCACGGCCTCTCGTTCGCCCCCGGCGAGGGCCGGACCGTCCCGTGGAACAAGGGACGCTCCGGCTATCGCACCTCACTACACCATTCTCCGGAGCACCTCCGCGCCATTCGAGAGGCGCGCTCGGGTGAAGCGAGCAACTTCTGGCGAGGCGGCGCGAGCAGCGCACGGGCGACAACCGCCGCCTGGACGACGATGCAAGCCCCGAAGATTCATCTTCAGTACGACTACACGTGCCAGCGATGCGGCGTTCGCGGAGGTTCGCTTCACGCTCACCACATCGTGCCGGTATGGCTTGAGCCTGCGCGCGGCCGGGACGTCGGGAACCTGATCTCGGTCTGCGATGCCTGTCATCGCATCATCCACCGGACGCGCCACTCCGAACTCGCCTTCATGCGCCGGTTCTCAGATCGAATCGGGTACGCACGTGACGCCGAGGTGCCGTCTCGCAAGGGTTTCAAGCTCACGGCCCACCCGGTGCGCGTGATCGCTCTGCAGTACGTGGGTCTGCGGCAGACGTATGACCTGAGCATCGCCGGGCCGTGGCATAACTTCATCGCCAACGGTGTGGTCGTCCACAACTCCTTCAACGAGTTCAGCATGCGGTACGCGAAGGCGACGGACGACTTCTACGTGCCGGAGCCGGACGACGTGCGCACGCAGGTCGGGAAGCCCGGCGCCTACCGGTTCGAGCCCGTCGAGCCCGAGCTCGCCGAGCAGGCGCGCGAGGAGCTCGAGGCGGTCTACGAGCAGGCCTACGCGGCGTACACCCGGCTCGTCGAGGCCGGCGTCGCGCGCGAGCTCGCCCGCTCCGTGATGCCGGTCGGCGCCTACACGCAGTTCTACTGGACGGTCAACGCGCGGGCGCTCATGAACTTCGTCTCCCTGCGCAACTCGGAGTTCGCCCAGCTCGAGATCCGGCGCTACGCCGAGGCAGTCGAGAGCTTCTTCGCCTCGCGGATGCCGATCACCCACGCCGCGTTCCTCGAGAACGGCCGCCTGGCGCCCTAGCGGCCCTTAACGGCGCCGCAACGGCACTCCTAACAGACTTGTAACAACGGGCAACTAGGTTCTGGGCGTCAGGCCCGGAATACCACGATCTTTCCAGGCGTTTTGAAGGTTCGACGGCCGGCGCGCACACCGTGCGCCCCGTCTTCCTCGAAGACAGAAGGAGCTCGTTGACCGACATCAGCATGACCGCGGCCGTTTCCGAGGCCCTCGAGGGCCTGCTCCACCTGCGCGACGAGCGCGGGTCGCTCACCCCTGCCGACGTCGCGGACGCCGTGCTCACCCACGACCTCGACGAGGCCGAGGCGGAGGCGCTCCAGCTGGAGCTGGACGCGCACGGCGCAGCGCCCGAGGCGGAGGAGGACGAGCCGGAGCTCGACCTCTCGATCGGCGACGGCCACTACACGACCGACTCGTTCCAGATGTTCCTGAACGAGGCCGGCCGCTACCCCCTGCTCACGGCCGCCGAGGAGGTCGAGCTCGCGAAGCGGATCGAGCGCGGCGACCTCGCGGCGAAGGAGCGGATGATCAACTGCAACCTCCGCCTGGTGGTCTCGATCGCCAAGCGCTACCAGACGCAGGGCATCACGCTCGGCGACCTGGTGCAGGAGGGCGTGCTCGGCCTGATCCGCGCCGCGGAGAAGTTCGACTGGCGCAAGGGCTTCAAGTTCTCCACCTACGCCACCTGGTGGATCCGGCAGGCGGTGCAGCGCGGCGTCGCGAACAAGTCGCGCACGATCCGCATCCCGGTGCACGTCGTCGAGCGCGAGCAGAAGGTCGCCCGCGCGCGGCGCGAGCTGGTCGCCACGCTCGAGCGCGACCCGACGCCGGAGGAGATCGCCAAGCACTCCAAGCTGCCGATCACGCACGTGCACGAGGTGCTCGCCGCGGCGCGCGCGGTCGCGTCGACGGACATGCCGGTCGGCGACGACGGCGACGCGTCCTTCGGCGACCTGATCGCGGGCACGGGCCCGTCGACCGAGGAGGAGGCGTCCGCCTCGCTCCGCGACCTGGCGGTGCGCCAGGCGGTCGCGAACCTGCCCGACCGCGAGCGCGACGTGATCGAGCTGCGCTTCGGCCTCGTCGGCGACGGCCCCGCCTCGCTCGAGGCGATCGGCAAGCAGCTCGGCCTGACGCGCGAGCGGGTGCGGCAGATCGAGAGCGAGGCCCTGCGCAAGCTCGCGCAGAACGAAGACCTCGCCGACGCGGCGTAGCGAGCCTCCGACCTACGTGGTCAGGACGATCGGGCCGGGAGCCTCCTGGCCCGGTCCCTGCCGCGTCACGACCCAGCCGTCGACGCCCTTGAACGAGTAGGGCACCGTCAGGATCACGGTCGTCGTCTTGCCGTGCACGCGGAAGACGCCGCATGCCTGGTCGGGCCTGCCGTTCCGCGTCAGCCAGAGCTCGTAGTACGCGGCGCGCTGCGCCTGCTCGGGCAGCCCGCGCACCTGCATCTCCATCGGCCAGTTGCCGACCGCGTCGGGCCTGGCGATCTTCAGCACGGCCAGCGCGCTGCCGGTCGCCGAGTGCATCGGCACGACGCGCTCCGCCGCGAAGGCCGCGGGCTTCGCCTTCGCGTGGCCGAACAGGTAGCCGCCGCCGAACGCGATCGCCGCGAGCGCCGCCGCGAGCAGCAGCGTCGCGACCGCGCGCCGGCGCGGCGCCGGGAAGTCGACCACCTCACCGCGGCCGCCCTCCGCCGGCACGCGCTCGAGCGTGGGGGGCAGCTCCGCGGGCGGGCCGGCGAGCAGGAGCAGCTCGTGCACGCGGCGGAGCCGCGCCTCCTCCTCGGGCGCCAGGCCCTCGGTGTCGATCAGGTCGCGGAAGTCGGTCACAGGGTCACCTCGTCTCCCAGGATCTCGGCGAGGTGCGCGAGCGCCGCGCGCGTCCGCGTCTTCACCGTCCCGAGCGGGATGCCGAGGAACTCGGCCACCTCGCTCTGCGAGAGGCCGCTCCAGTAGGCGAGCGCGATCACCTCGCGCTCGCGCTCCGGCAGCTCCTCGAGGGCGCGATGGACGCGCCACGAGATCCAGCTCTGCTCTGCGCGCTCGGACGGGCCCGTGTCGGCGCTCGCCTCGTCGGGGATCTCGCTCGGCACCTCGGCGCGGACGCGGGCGCGGTCGACGATCGCGTTGCGAGCGACCGCGTACAGCCACGGGGCGCCGGGCCCGCGCTCCGGCCGGTACGACCCGGCCGAGCGCCAGATCGACGCGAACGTCTCCTGCACGGCGTCCTCGGCGCGGCCGCGGTCGCCGAGGCGGCGCAGCGCCAGCCCGAACACGGGCCGCGCATAGCGGCGGTAGAGGTCCTCGAAGGCGCCGCGGTCCCCCGTGGCGGCGCGCTGGATCAGCTCGCTGTCGGAGAGCACGCCGCGAATCGTAGGGCGCGGGCACGGGATCGCAACTGCGCTCACGTCCTCCACTACGGGACGGCGTCGCGACCGGATTGCGCAAGCAGCCCGCCGTCGACGACGAGCGTCGTCCCGGTGACGAAGGCGGCGCCGGCGAGGTACGCGACCGCCCCGGCGACGTCGTCGGGCGAGCCGACGCGGCCGAGCAGCGTCTCGGCCGCCCGCCGCTCCTCCTGGCCCGGCTCGACGGCGACCGGGCCCGGGGCGATCCCACAGACGCGGACACCGGGCGCGAGCGCGCGTGCCAGCACGCGCGTCAGCATCGCCTGCGCCGCCTTCGCCGCGCAGTGCGGCGCGAACGACGGCCACGGCCGGTAGGCGCCGACGTCCTCGACGATCACGAGCGCCCCGTGCGAGGCCTCGAGGAGCGGCGCCGCGGCCTGCGCGAGGAAGAAGGTGCCCTTCGCGGTGACGTCGAGCGCCGCGTCCCAGTCGGCCTCCGTCACCTCGGCGACGGGCCGCGGCGCGAAGCCGTCGCCGGCCGCGTGCACGACCAGCTCCAGGCCGCCCAGCTCGGCCTCTGCGCGGGCCACGAGCGCCCGCGCGCCCGCCGCCGTGCGCAGGTCGCCGTCCGCCCGGCCGGCGGCGAGCACCGACCAGCCGTCGTCACGGAGGCGCGCCGCGATCGCCGAGCCGACGCGGCCGGTCCCGCCGGCGACGAGCGCCCGCCTGTGAGCCGTCTGTAAGGGCATGCTCGGCGTGAGTAAAACAGAGCCGCGGCGCGCATCGGCCTGTGCGCTGGGCGGGAAGAGGGGCGCATGACCAAGCGCACGCCCATCCTGCTGATCGCCGCGGCCGGCGCCTCACTGGCCCTCGCCGGCCCGGCCTTCGCCGGCACGAAGACGGTCGACATCTACGGCTACGGCTTCTCGCCGAAGGCCGTCACCGTCACTGCCGGCGACACGGTCACCTGGGTGAACCGGGACAACGCCGACCACCAGGTGCTCGCCGACAAGGGCCAGTTCGTCTCGCCGATCCTGAAGCCGAAGCAGAGCTTCTCGTTCACGTTCCGCGCCGCCGGGACCTACACGTACGCGGACGAGCTCCACCCGAAGCTGAAGGGCTCGGTCGACGTCAAGGGGCTGCCGCCGACCCTCACGCTCGCCGTCTCGCAGCCGATCGTCACCTACGGCGGCACCGTCACGCTCAGCGGCGTCGTCTCGGACCACGCCGCCGGGGAGCAGGTGACGATCTGGTACCAGCCCTACCCGCAGGCGAACCTGATCGAGAAGGCGACCGTGCTGACCGGCGCCGGCGGCACGTTCAGCTTCGTCGACACGCCGCAGATCCTCACCAGCTACGAGGCGCAGTGGAAGACCGCCTACGCCACGCCGCAGACGGTCGAGGTCGCCCCGCGCCTCCAGCTCGCCCGCAACGGCGCCTGGATCGTCCACGCGTACGGCGGCCGCTCGTTCGCCGGGGCCGCCGTCCAGTTCCAGCGCCTGAACGTGCTGACGGGCCAGTGGGTGACGCTCGAGAAGGTCGTCCTCGGCTCCCGGTCGTCGGTCCGCTTCTCCTACCCGCTGCGGAAGGGGCTCAACCACCTGCGGCTGGCGCTGTCGGTCAACCAGGCGGGCGCCGGCTACCTCGGCGTCGTCGGCACCGCCATCCGCTGGCGTCAGTCGTGACGCGCGACGGGCGCGCGGGGCAGCTCTATGCCCCGCGCGCCGCGTCGTAGTTCCGGGCGACGGCGTCCCAGTCGACGACGTCCCACCAGGCCGCCAGGTAGTCCGGTCGGCGGTTCTGGTAGCTCAGGTAGTAGGCGTGCTCCCAGACGTCGATGCCGAGGATCGGCGTCCTGCCCTCCATGAGCGGGCTGTCCTGGTTCGGCGTCGAGACGACGGCGAGGCCGGTCCCGTCCCACACGAGCCACGTCCAGCCCGAGCCGAAGCGCTTGACGCCCGCGTCGTTGACGGCGGCCTTCAGCTCGTCGACGCCGCCGAACGTGTCCGCGATCGCGTCGGCGAGCGCGCCGGACGGGTCGCCGCCGCCGCCCGGCTTCATGATCGTCCAGAAGAGCGAGTGGTTCGCGTGGCCGCCGCCGTTGTTGCGGGCGGCGGTGCGCCGGTCATCCGGCAGCTCGTCGAGCAGCGTCAACAGCTCCTCGATCGGCCGCCCGTCGAGCGGTGTGCCGTCGACCGCCTTGTTCAGGTTGTCCACGTAGGCCTGGTGGTGCTTGCCGTGATGGATGCGCATCGTCTGCTCGTCGATCGTCGGCTCGAGCGCGGCGAAGTCGTACGGGAGCGGTGGGAGCTCGTAGGGCATCGCACCTCCTTGGGAGCGGGTCTCGCCCGGAGGATATGCTCCGCGCCGCACCCCGTACCGGACCGAGGAGACTTGATGGCGCTCGCCTACAACCACGAGGAGATCACGCCCCGCGAGCTGAAGCCCGCGCTGCACGAGCTCGACGGCATCTCCCGCGAGACGGTGGATGCCCACTACAAGCTGTACGTGGGCTACGTCAACAAGCGCAACGAGATCCTCGGCACGCTCGCCGGCGTCGACCTCTCGTCGGCCAACCAGGTGTACTCGGAGCTGCGGGCGCTGAAGCTCGACCTCACGTTCGCGATCGGCGGGATCAAGAACCACGAGATCTACTTCGAGCACCTCGGCGGCACCGGCGGCGACCCGAGCGGCGTCTTCGGCGACCTCGTCCGGCGCGACTTCGGCTCGGTCGCGGACTGGAAGGCCGACCTGAAGGCGACCGGCCTGGCCGGCCGCGGCTGGGCGTGGACGGCGTACGACTGGGACGAGGGGCGCCTCTTCAACTACCTCGGCGACGCCCAGAACACGTTCCCGGTCTGGAACGCGACGCCGCTCGTTGCGCTCGACGTCTACGAGCACGCGTACTTCATCGACCACGGCACCGACCGCGCGACGTACATCGACCGGTTCTTCGACAACCTCGACTACGACGTCGTCAACGACTGGGTGCAGCGCTACGGCATCCGGCCGTAGCCGACCAGCGTTCCCCGTACGATCCCCGGCATGACGACGGCGGCGCTCGTCGTGCTCGGCTACCTGCTCGGCTCGTGCCCGTGGGGGTACTGGCTGGTCCGCGCGTTCCGGCACGAGGACATCCGCGCCGTCGGCAGCGGCAACATCGGCGGCACGAACGTCTGGCGGCTGTACGGCGCGCGCCTCGGCCTGCCGGTGCTGCTGCTCGACGTCGCCAAGGGCTTCGTGCCGGCGCTGCTCGGCGTCCTCTTCGTGTCGCACCTGGTCGGCATCCTCGCGGGCGCCGCGGCGATGGCCGGTCACTGGCGGCCGCTCTTCCTGCGCTTCGCGCGCGGCGGCAAGGTGATCGCGACCGCGGGCGGCGTCTTCTTCGCC
This sequence comes from uncultured Gaiellales bacterium, assembly GCA_964496175.1. Taxonomy (GTDB): domain Bacteria; phylum Actinomycetota; class Thermoleophilia; order Gaiellales; family Gaiellaceae; genus PALSA-600. The sequence goes on from CAZBYA010000023.1 coordinate 22,208, forward strand.
GTCGCACCGCTCGTCGCCGGCACCGGGCTCGCGCTCTGGATCGTCCTCTTCTGGACGCTCGGCTTCGCGTCGGTCGCGTCGATCGCCGCCGCGTGCTTCCTCCCGGTCGGCGCCTGGGCATACGGCTACCCGGACGAGGTGATCGGGCTCGGCGCGGCGACCGCGCTGGCTGCGCTCTACCTCCATCGCGCGAACCTGCGGCGGCTGCGCGCGGGCACCGAGAACCGCTCCGGGATCGCGCTGCTGCCGCGCCTGCGGGGCGCGCCGCACCTCAGGTGAGCGGGCTCTACCGCGCGATCGCGCTCGCGAGCTGGCCGCTCGTCCGGATCGGGCTGCGCGGCCGCTTCGCAGGCGCCGGGAACGTCCCGGACGGCGGTGCGGTGCTCGCGTCGAACCACCTCTCCAACTTCGACGGCTGGCCGCTCGGGATCGCCCTCTTCCCGCGCCGGGGGCTCCGCTTCATGGCGAAGGTCGAGCTCTTCCGCCCGCCGCTCGGGCCGGTGCTGCGCGCGCTCGGCTGCTTCCCCGTCGACCGCTCTCGCCCGGACCGGGAGGCGCTCGCGACCGCCGTCGACCTCTGCCGGGCAGGCGAGCTCGTGGTCATGTTCCCGGAGGGGACGCGCCGGCGGAAGGGGCTGCGGAAGCGGTTCGTCGCTGAGCCGCACACGGGCGCCGCGAGGATCGCGTTGCGCGCCGGCGTGCCGCTCGTCCCGGCCGCCGTTGCGGGCACCGACCGGCTCTCGCGGCTCGGGCCGGTCCGGGTCGCGTTCGGGCCGCCGCTCGACCTCTCGGATCTCGCCGGGCTGGACCGGCGCGCTGCTGCTACCGTCGCGACCGAACGACTGATGTCCGCGATCACGCAGCTCGAGCAGACACTGTGAGGAGACTCGTGGTCGTCGCGGCGCTGCTGGCCGCGGCGCTGTGGCTCGCGCCCGCGGCCCTCGCCTCGGGCTGGTGCGGCACCGGCGAGTCCTCCGTCGACCGCCCCGACACGACGGCGGGGCCGCAGATCCACGCGATCGTCGTCACCACGTCGGACGCCCCCGACAACTTCGTCGCCGACGCGAACAGGCTGGCCGACGACGTCGCCTCGATCGCGTCCTGGTGGCAGGGGCAGGACCCCACCCGCGTCCCGCGCTTCGACACGGCGTCGTTCCCTGGCGGCAACTGCCTGGACATCTCGTTCGTGCGCCTGACGCAGACGACCCTGCCGTACGCCGACGCGAACACGCTCTTCGTGACGATCGAAGACGCGCTCGAAGGCATCTACGGCTTCACGTCGCCGTTCGAGCGCTACCTGGTCTACTTCGACGGCCGCACCTCCGACCCGAGCACGTGCGGCGTCGGCAACGGCCCGTTCGACTTCAGCGACACCGGGTTCGCGATCGTCGTGCTCGGCGACTGCACGAAGGGGACCGTCGGCACGGACGTGCCGAGCGACCACGTCGCGGCGCACGAGCTGCTGCACGCGCTCGGCGCCGTGCCCCCCTCCGATCCGAACCACCTCTGCCAGGGCTCCCACGTCTGCGACTCGCCGACGGACGTCCTCTACCCGACCACGAGCGGCGCGCCGCTCCAGTCGGAGGTCCTCGACTACAACCACGACGACTACTACGGGCACGCGCCGGGGTGGCCGGACCTCAAGGACTCGGGCTTCCTGCACGTGCTCGGGGTGCAGCAGGTGCCGCTGACGGTGACGCCGACGGGCGTCGGCACCGTCGAGTCGGACGTCCCCGGGCTCCTCTGCTCCGCGCTCTGCACGACCCAGTGGGACCCGGGCACGCTCGTCCACCTCGACGCGCACGGCAACGGCACGACGCGCTTCGTGCGCTGGGGAGGCGCGTGCAGCGGCACCGCGAGCTGCGCGCTGACGCTCAACGCGGCCACGAGCGTGACGGCGCTCTTCGGGCCGCTCCGGATCCCGCTCAGCGTCTCCGTGTCGGGCAGGGGTCGCGTCGCCTGCACGCCGGGCTGTCCGAGGCTCTTCACGGCGGGCAAGGTCCTCGCGCTCAGGGCCGTGCCCGCGAAGGGGTGGCGCTTCGCCGGCTGGAGCGGGGGCTGCACGGGCACGCGGCCCGTCTGCACGCCCGCGACCGACTTCGCGCTGACGGTGCGGGCGACGTTCAGGAAGCGCTGAGCCAGTCGCGCAGCTCGGTGTGGGCGGCCGCGGGCCGGCCCGCGAGCTCCGCGCGCAGCTCGCCGACGACGCCCGTGCGCTCCGCGACGACGTCGTGCTGGTGGATCGTCTCGAGGTTCACCTGGCGCGCCAGGATGAAGTCGTCGTCGTCGAGCTCCGGGTAGCGGTCGAGCGCCTCCTTGAGCGCGTGGCGCACCGAGTCCTCCGCGAACCGTGGCTGGAGGTGCGCGTGCTCGACCACGAACAGCTCGTCGGGCCGCTTCAGCAGCGCGTACACGGGCGAGCTCATCGAGCGCTCGACGATCTCGACGAGCCGCTCCGCGTTCACGCGCGCCTCGGTCCCGATCAGCAGCGTCCCCTTGCCGCGCTGGTTGTGGGTCGCGAGCGGCACCAGCTCGAGGATGCGCTCGACGTCGCCGCCGTCGAAGCCCGCCTCCAGCAGGCGGTCGGCGGCGGCGCCGTGGACCAGCCCCTGCGCGCACGGGCACGCGTTGATCCCCCACGCCTCGACGCCGACGACGCGACGGACGCGCTGCGGCGACGCGGCGGCGATGCCGATCAGCGTCGCGATCTCCTGCGTGCGCAGGCCCGTCACCGGTGTGCGCCGCTCGAGCGGGTACTGCGCCTCGATCTGCACCTCGGCCCGCAGCGCTCCCTGGCGCTCGACGATGTGGCGCGCGATGTGCTCGGCGAGCGTCTCGACGAGGAACGCCTCGCCGATCACGACCGCGTCGATCGCCTCCCCGAAGAGCTCCGGGAAGCGGGACATGTGCACGCCCTTCTGGGCCGGATCGAGGTCGACGGTGCAGGAGATGCGGGCCGCGAACGTCTTCTCGTGCCCCTCGTGGCGGATCCTGACGGCCTTCTGCACGCCGGTGACGCCGGCGCGCGTCAGGCCGAGCTGCACGTCCGGGAGGGACGCCTGGAGGTCGAGGATCGGGTCGCTCCGGCGCGACATCGGGTACAACCGTAGCGCGATGGCTGTCGACGACCGCTTCCCGCGCGTGGTGTCGCTCGCGTGCCACGACCTCCGGACGCCGCTCGCGACGATCTACGGCTTCGCGCGGACCCTGACGAGGGCCGGCGACCTGGACGAGCGCAGCGCGCGCTTCCTCGGGATGATCGAGGAGGCGGCCGAGCAGATGACGGAGCTGCTGGATGCGCTCGGCGCCGCCGCGCGGATCGAGGGGCACCGCTGGGAGCCGCTGCTGCGCGAGGCGGACACGCTGGAGCTCGCGACGCACGCCGACGAGCGCGTCGAGGCGCACGGCGAGGGCACGACGATCGAGACCGAGGTCGAGGCGGTCGAGCGTGCGCTCGCAGCCCTCGCGATCGCCGCCGCGCGCCACGGGCCCGCCGAGCGCGTGACGTGGGACGTGCGCGGACGCGAGCTCGTGCTCTCGCCGGTGACGGACGAGGCGGCGCCCGTGCTGCTCGGCGACGAGCTGCGCGACCTCGGCTCGATCGTCGCGCGACTCGTGATCGAGGAGCTCGGCGGCTCGCTCGCGGTCGAGGACGGCTCGCTGCACGTGCGGCTCTGATCCGGGTCTTCCCGCATGCGCGCGCGCCGGCCCCCGCCCAGGATCGGGCGCATGGACACGGTCGGGCTCGAGGCGCGCGCGGCCGACCTCGCCGGGCGCGCGCTCGGCGATCAGGAACGGTGCCTCGCGCTCGAGCTGGCAGTCGGGCTCGTCGAGCTGACCGCGCTCGGCGCGGACGAGACCCCCGCTTCGCTGCTGACGCTGTGCGCCACCGCGGTGCGTCCCGACCGCGACGACCCCTCGCTGCCGTCCGTCGCCGCCGTCTGCGTCCGGCCGGGGCTCGTCGGGACCTGCCGTGGGCTCCTCGCGGGCACCGACGTGCGCGTCGCCTCCGACTCGCTGGCTGCGCTCGACGAGGGCGCGGACGAGGTGCTCGTGCCGCTCGACGCCGCGGCGTTCCTCGCCGGCCGCCACGCCGCCGTCCTGGAGCAGCTCGCGCACGCGCGCTCGGCCGCACGTACGGCGACGCTGAAGGTGGTGCTCGAGCCGGTTCCGCTCGGGACGTACGAGGCGCTGCGGCGCGCCGCGCTGCTCGCGATCGCCGCCGGTGCCGACGTGCTCGCGGCGCCTGCGGCGCCGGCGGCGGTGCTCTGCGTGCTCCAGGCGATCGGCGACGCGCACGCCGAGACGGGCCGCTCCGTCGGCTTCCAGGCCGGTGCCGGCGGCGTCGACGACGCGCTCGGCCTGCTCGTGCTCGTCCACGAGACGCTCGGCCCCGACTGGCTCGCGCCGTCGCGCTGCCGCCTGGCGGGGCGCGGCCTGCTGCACCGCCTGCTGCTCGAGGTGCGGGCGGCCCGGACGGGCGTGGGCCAGAGCGCGGACGCGCTCGCCCGCTGCTAGGCGCACCGCTCGAATCCGTAGCTTTTTCGGATCTCCGGTCGTCCGGACGACCGTAGAACTGAGCTGCGATGACGGGCGATCTCGTGCCGCTCGACCGCGAGGCGCCGCTGCCGCTCTACGCGCAGCTCCGCGAGGCGCTGCTGCACGAGCTCCGGGCCGGCGGATTCGCCCCCGGCGACCGCCTGCCGACGGAGAGCGAGCTGCGACAGCGCTACCGCGTCTCGCGCGCGACGATTCGGCAGGCGCTCGCGGAGCTCGAGACGGAGGGCGTGATCCGCCGCCTCCAGGGCGTCGGCACGTTCGTCGCGTCGCCGAAGATCCGGCACGTCCCCCTGCTCGCCGGCTTCGCCGAGCTCGCGGCCGGGCAGGGCTTTGCGCCGTCGCACCGCGTGCTCGTGTCGCGGACGGAGCAGGCGCCAAAGGACGTCGCCGGCGAGCTCGGCCTGGAGGCCGGCTCCCCCTGCCGGTACCTGCGCCGGCTCTTCGTCGCCGACGGCGAGGCGGTCGGGCTCGCCGAGACCTGGCTGCCCGTCGCGGCCCTCGGCGGGCACGACGCGCTGCTCGACGCCGACCGGCTCGCGGCCGGCTCGCTCTACGAGGCGTTGCGCGCCGAGCCGATCGGCCTCGTGCTCGACCGGGCCGTCGAGACGATCTCGCCGGGAGCGGCCGACGCCGCCGGCGCGGAGCTGCTCGGCTGCGAGCCGAACGCGCCGGTGCTGCTGATCCGGCGGGTCACGACGACCGCGGACGGTCGCGCGGTCGAGTCGACGCGGCTCGTGTTCGCCGCCGACCGCTACGAGTACAGGGTCGAGCTGCGGCGATGAGCGCGATCTCCCAAGACGAGATCCGGCGCGTGGTCGCCGCGGTGCTCGAGGATGTCGCGGCCGCGCCCGAGCCGGAGCCCGACGCCGCGCAGCCGGGGGAGGTGGCGCTCGGCGCCGACCACGGCGGCTTCTTCCTGAAGAAGCGGATCGCTGCGGAGCTCGAGACGCGCGGCCTCGCGGTGCGCGACTGCGGCACCAACGGCACCGAGCCCGTCGACTATCCGGACTTCGCGCATGCGGTCGCGCGCCTCGTCGCCGACGGGACGTGCCCGGTTGGGATCCTCGTCGACGGCGCCGGCATCGGCTCGTGCATCGCCGCGAACAAGGTGCCCGGGGTGCGCGCCGCCACCTGCTGGGACGTCTCGTCCGCCCGCAACAGCCGCGAGCACAACCACGCGAACGTGCTCGTGCTCGGCGCCGGGCTGATCGGCGACGCCCTGGCGCTCGAGATCGTCCGCACCTGGCTCGACACACCGTGGGGCGGCGACCGCCACGAGCGCCGCGTCCGGAAGATCACCGAGATCGAAAGGAGCTACCTCGCATGAGCACCGCGCAGGACGCGCTGATCGAGGCCGTGACGCGCGAGGTGATCGCCGCGCTCGCCGGCAAGGGGCCGTGCGACTGCTCGGACCCGTCGTGCCGCGGCGCCTGCGCAGCGCACTGCTCGGACACGGTGCGCGGGGTCGTGCAGAACGGCGCCGGCCGGATCAGCTACTCCGGCGACGGCGCCGACGTCCCGCGCGACCTCGCCCGCTACATCGACCACACGCTGCTGAAGCCCGACGCGAACGCCGAGGAGATCGACCGGCTCTGCGACGAGGCGCGCGAGCACGGCTTCGCGGCGGTGTGCGTCAACCCGACCTGGGTGCGGCGGTGCGCCCAGCGCCTGCGGGGCACCGGCGTACGGGTCGCGTCCGTCGTCGGCTTCCCGTTCGGCGCGGGCACGACCGAGGTGAAGGCGCTCGAGGCGAGGCGCGCGATCCGCGACGGCGCCCGTGAGATCGACATGGTGATCAACGTCGGCGCGTTGAAGAGCGGCGCGCACGACGCCGTCCGCCGCGACATCGAGAAGGTCGCCGACGCCTGCCGCGAGGCGGGCGCGCTCAGCAAGGTGATCATCGAGGCCGCGCTCTTGAGCGACGAGGAGAAGGTCGTCGCGTCCCGGCTCGCGCAGCTCGCCAAGGCCGACTTCGTGAAGACGTCGACCGGCTTCGGGCCCGGCGGCGCGACGGTGCACGACGTGCTGCTGATGCGCGAGACCGTCGGCCCGAAGCTCGGCGTCAAGGCGGCGGGCGGGATCCGGAGCGCGGAGGACGTGCGGGAGATGATCGCCGCCGGCGCGACGCGGATCGGCGCCTCGGCGAGCGTCCAGATCGTGACCGGAGGAGGTCCGAGTGAGCAACGGTATTGAGCTGCGGGCGTACTGCTTCCTCGACAGCTTGCAGCCGCAGTACGCAGCGTTCCTGGGCACGGTCGCCCAGGGCTTCCTGCCGCTGCCGGGCGACGCCTCGCTGTACGTGGAGATCGCGCCGGGGATCGAGATCAACCGGCTGACCGACGTCGCGCTGAAGTCGACCAAGGTGACCCCCGGGATGCAGGTGATCGAGCGCTACTACGGCCTGCTCGAGGTGCACTCGCCGGAGCAGGCCGAGGCGCGCGCGGCCGGCGCCGCGATCCTCGAGGCGATCGGCCGCGGCGAGGAGGACCGGATCAAGCCGCGCATCCTGTCCAGCCAGATCGTCCGCCGGATCGACGACCACCACGCCCAGCTGATCAACCGGACGCGGCACGGCCAGATGATCATGGGCGGCCAGACGCTGTACGTCCTCGAGTGCGAGCCGGCCGCGTACGCGGCGCTCGCGGCGAACGAGGCTGAGAAGGCTGCCGAGATCAACGTGCTCGAGGTGCGGTCGTTCGGCTCGATGGGCCGCGTGTACCTCGGCGGCGAGGAGCGCGACATCGACGTCGGCTGGCAGGCCGCCGTCGCCGCGCTCGAAGGGCTCGAGGGCCGGGAGGCCGGCCGACAGTGACGTGGAGCGACGAAAGGAGAGGGACCCGAGATGGCTGATGCACTCGGCATGATCGAGGCGCGGAGCTTCCCGGCGATGGTCGAGGCCGCAGACGCGATGGTGAAGGCGGCCAAGGTCGAGCTGGTGAGCTTCGAGGGGACCGGCGGCGGCTACGTGACGGCCGTCGTCCGCGGCGACGTCGCCGCGGTGAAGGCCGCCGTCCAGGCGGGCGTGCAGAACGCGGAGAAGGTCGGCGAGCTGATCGCGAGCCACGTGATCGCGCGGCCGCACGCGAACATCGACCTGGTGCTGCCGCTCGGCCGCAAGGAGCAGGCGCAGAGCGAGGTCGGGCAGGCGGCGTAGCGGGCGAGACAGAGAGGAGGCCGAGGTGATCCTCGGACGGGTTGCCGGCACGCTGGTCGCGAGCCGCAAGGAGCCGACGCTCGACGGGCTGAAGCTGCTCGTCGTGCGTCACGTCGACGTCGAGAACGACGACCTCGGCTCGTTCGTCGTGGCCGCGGACGCCGTGGGCGCCGGTGTCGGCGAGGTCGTGCTCGTCGCCACCGGCAGCTCCGCGCGGCAGACGGAGGCGACGCGCGACCGGCCGTGCGACGCGGTCGTGATGGCGATCGTCGACACGTGGGAGGTCGGCGGCAGGGAGATGTTCCACAAGTGACCGCGATCTCGCAGGACGAGGTCCGGGAGATCGTCGAGCGCGTCCGCCGCCGGCTCGGCGAGGCGGGCGATCCGCCCGGCGCGGGGCTCCGGGCGCGGGCCGAGCTGACCGCCGCTGCGGACGCCGAGCTCGGCGACGGCATCTTCCCGTCGGTCGTCGACGCCGTGCGCGCCGCGACGACTGCGGCCGCCGACTACGGCCGGGTCGGCCTCGGCGGCCGCAAGACGCTCGTCGCCGCGGTCCGGGCGGCGATGCTCGAGCAGGCGGAGCGGCTCGCCGAGCTGGCCGTCGCCGAGACGGGCCTCGGCCGCGTCGCCGACAAGGTCGTCAAGAACCGGCTCGTCGCGCAGAAGACCCCGGGGCCGGAGGACCTCGAGCTCGAGGCGGTGACGGGCGACGAGGGGATGATGGTGACGGAGTTCGCGCCGTTCGGGGTGGTCGCGGCGATCACCCCGACGACGAACCCGACGTCGACGATCATCAACAACACGATCGCGATCGTCTCCGCCGGCAACGCGGTCGTGTTCAACGTGCACCCGAACGCGAAGCGGGTCTCGGCGGAGAACATCCGCCTGATCAACCGCGCGATCGTGGCGGCGGGCGGGCCGGAGAACCTCGTCACGGGCGTCGCCGAGCCGACGATCGAGAGCGCGAAGGAGCTCATGCGCCACCCGGACGTGCGACTGCTGCTCGTCACCGGCGGGCCCGCGGTCGTGCGCGAGGCGCTGAAGACGGACAAGCGGGCGGTCACGGCGGGGCCCGGCAACCCGCCCGCCGTCGTCGACCAGACCGCCGACGTCGAGAAGGCGGGCCGCGACATCGTGCTCGGCGCGTCGTTCGACAACAACCTGATCTGCACCGACGAGAAGACGGCGATCGCCGTCGAGAGCGTCGCCGACCGGCTCGTCCGCGCGATGGCCGCCCACGGCGCCTACGTCCTCAAGCAGCACGAGCTGCGCAAGCTCGAGCGGGTGATCTTCACCGAGCCGCCGGCGCCCGGCAAGCCGGGTCACGTGAACCCGGCGCTGATCGGCAAGGACGCAGCCGTCATCCTGCGAGAGGTCGGCGTGCGGGCCGAGGCGGACGTCCGGCTCGTCGTGGCGGAGGTGCCGCGCGAGCACAGCCTGGTCTGGACCGAGCAGATGATGCCGGTGCTGCCCGTCGTCCGCGTCCCCGACGTCGAGCATGCGATCGCGCTTGCGGTGCAGTCCGAGCACGGCTTCCGCCACACGGCGTCGATCCACTCCACCAACGTCGACACGATCACGCGAATGGCGCGGGCGATGAACTGCTCGATCTTCGTCGCGAACGGGCCGAACTACTCCGGTCTCGGCGAGGGCGGCGAGGGGTTCGCGTCCTTCTCGATCGCGAGCCCCACGGGCGACGGGCTCACGCGGCCGCGCACGTTCTCGCGTGAGCGCCGGATCACGGTCGTCGGCGCGCTGAGGATCGTCTGATGGATCCCGCGGTCGCGCTGCTCGAGCTCTCGTCGATCGCGAGGGGGATCGCGGCGGGGGATGCGATGGCGAAGCGGGCGCCGGTCGAGGTGCTCCGCGCCGGCACCGTCCATCCCGGCAAGTACCTGGTGCTGGTGGGGGGCAGGACGGCCGACGTCGAGGAGGCGGTGCAGGCCGGCCGAGAGCTCGCCGGCGACGCGCTCCTCGACGAGGTCTTCCTGCCGGACGTGCACCCCGACGTCGTCGCGGCGCTCGGCGGGGCGCGGCGCGACGACGACGGCGAGGCGCTCGGCGTGGTCGAGACGCCGACGGTCGCGACCACGGTCGAGGCCGCCGACGCGGGGATCAAGGGTGCGCGTGTCACGATCCGCGACCTCCGCCTCGCGGACGACCTCGGCGGCAAGGGGTACGTGCTCTTCGGCGGCGAGGTGGCGGAGGTGGAGGCGGCGATCGAGCACGCGCTCGCGTGTGCGGCGGGCGCCCAGCACGCCGTCATCTCGCAGCTGCACGACGAGATGCGCGAGAACCTCGTCGCCGACCCGGGCTTCGGCACCCGCGTCGCCGGGCTCGTCAAGGACGCGTGACGTGCAGCTCGCGCGGGTGACCGGCACGCTCGTCGCCTCGGTGAAGGCGGACGGCCTCGAGGGCGTGACGTTCCTGATCGTGCAGCCGCTCGACCGCCGGCGGAGGCCCGTGGGCGATCCCGTTGTCGCTGCGGACGGGGTGCACATGGCCGGGCCGGGCGAGCTGGTGTACATCGTCGGGGCGCGCGAGGCGGCGCAGGCGATGCCGGAACCGTTCGTGCCCGTCGACCACGCGGTCGTCGGCATCGTCGACGCGGTGGAAGAGCTGTGAAGGTCGGCCGCGTCGTCGGCACAATCGTCTCGACGATCGCCGCGCCGGTCTTCGAGGGAAGGCGCCTGCTCGTCTGCGACCTGCTCGACTCCGGTGGGCGGCCCGAGGGCGGCTACCTGATCTGCGTCGACACGGTCGGCGCGGGCGCGGGCGAAGACGTGCTGATCCTCGACGAGGGGAACGGCGCCCGACAGGTGCTGGGTGTCCCGACGGCGCCGGTCCGCTCGCTCGTCGTGGGGATCGTCGACGAGCTCGACGTCGACGGCGAGCGCGTGCTCTAGGTTGCCGCGAGCTGCGCCGCGACCCACTCCTGGAACGCGGCGAGCAGCGGCTCGGAGCTCTCGAGCAGCCTGCCGTGCTCGAGCACGCCCGACGTGGCGCCGCGGTGGACGGACTCGACGAGTGCGGTGTCCTCGCGGCCGATCCGGTCGTCGTAGGCGAAAAAGTCGCGCACCCACTCCTCGTCGGCACCGGGCGCGAAGAAGTAGTCGAGGTAGCGCTCGGTGCGCCCGGTCCCGGCGGGCGCGATCGGGCCGATCGAGAGGTTCGGCGGGCCGGGGAAGACGTTGATGCCGGTGTTCGGGTAGACGAGGTGGAACTGCCCGCGCTCGCCCGTCGCCTTCGCCTCGCAGTGCTGGGCGGCGAACGTCGGGTGCGCCTCGAGCAGGTAGCGGTCCGGGTCGACGTGCACGTCGGCTGCGAACGCCGGGTGCGCGGTCGGGCAGTGGTAGCACTCGAGGAAGTTCTCGACCACGATCTTCCAGTTCGCGTTCGCGCCGAACTCGACGCGCGAGTGGAACACGAGCGCTCCGAGGTCGAGCTGCCGCTCGAGGATCGCGGGCAGCTCGCCGAGGTGCTCCTCGAGCGGCGCCGCCGCCGGGTCAGGGTTGACGAACAGGAACGGCCCCCAGGTGTCGGCGCTCGCCGGGAGCAGCGACCATTCCGCGGGGTCGAACTCGCGCTCGCGCTCCGAGCGCGGCGCCGCGCGCAGCGACCCGTCGAGCCCGTACGTCCAGGCGTGGTAGCGGCACTGCACGGTCTCGCGGCTGCCCGCGCCGTCGGTCAGCACCGCGCCGCGATGACGGCAGACGTTGAGGAACGCCCGCAGCTCGCCGTGCGCGTCGCGCGTGACGAGCACCGGGATGCCGCCCGCGTCGGTCGCGAGGTAGGAGCCCGGCTCGGCGACCTGCTCGGCGCGGCCGCCGTACTGCCACCAGCGCGCGAAGATGCGCGACCGCTCGCGGCGCAGCACCTCCTCGTCCGCGTACCAGGCGAACGGCAGCGTGTTCACGGCGGAGAGGCTAGACGCGGACCGAGTGGGCGGCGCCGACCGCGGTTGCGGCCGGTGCGAGCTCGGCGTCGTCGCCCGGCTCGAAGCAGGCCCGACAGCGGGCCTCGTACGAGTCGAGCGCGCCGACCTGGATCGTGGCGCCGCCGAACGGTGCGGGCCGGCCGTCGACGAGGCGCTGCGTCATCGTCGCGGGGCCGCCGCAGCGGTGGCAGACCGCCTCGAGCTTGTCCACGAACTCGGCGACGCAGAGCAGCGTCGGCATCGCGCCGAACGGCTGCCCGCGGAAGTCCTGCGCGAGCCCGGCGGCGACGACGCGGGCGCCGCCGCGGACGAGCACGTCGATCGCGTCGACGATCTCCTCGTCGAAGAACTGCACCTCGTCGATGCCGACGGCGTCGTAGCCCGCGGCCAGCCGCCGAACCTCGTCGCTCGACTCCGCCGTGACCGCGCGCATCTTCGCGCCGGCGTGCGAGACCACGTGGCCGACGTCGTAGCGGTCGTCGAGCAGCGGTTTCACGATCAGGGCGCGCTGCCCGGCGATCTCCGCGCGGCGGAGGCGGCGGATCAGCTCCTCGCTCTTGCCGCTGAACATCGGGCCGCAGACGACCTCGAGCCAGCCGCCGCCCCGGGGTTGCGTCCTGATCACGTCGCGGAGGCTAACCGC
>CAZBYA010000024.1:0-34486 GCA_964496175.1 uncultured Gaiellales bacterium
GCGACGTGATCTACGTCGAGGAGCTGATCGGCCCGGAGACGGTGAACACGATGCCGCTCGAGACGATCGAGGCGTTCCAGGACCACGGCGAGGTGCGCGGCGACACCGTGCTCGAGGGCGTCGACGAGGCGCACGAGTTGCTCGAGCGCCTCGCCGAGGCCGGCGTCGACTACGACGACGTCACCGACACGCTCGAGGCAGAAGGGGTGCAGAAGTTCGCGGACTCGTTCGACCAGATCGTCGAGAGCGTCCGGGCCAAGCGCAGCTCACTGGCCGCAGCGTGAAGTCGCACGAGCTGGTCGAGCGGATCTGGGAGCGCGACCCCGACGTCTGGACGGGCGCCGACGAGGGGCGTTGGCTCGGCTGGCTCGACGAGCCGTGGCGGATGCACGAGGACGTGGACCTCCTGCTCCAGTTCGCCGACTCCGTCGTCGACCGCGTCGACGCCGTCGTGCTGCTGGGCATGGGCGGCTCGTCGCTTGCGCCCGAGGTGTTGCGGCGGACCTTCCGGCAGGAGGCCTTCCACGTCCTCGACACCACGCACCCGCAGGCGATCCGCGACCTCGAGCGGGCGATCGACCCCGAGCGGACGCTCTTCGTCTCCGCGTCGAAGTCCGGGACGACGCTCGAGACCCGATCGCACACCGCGTACTTCCGCGAGCGCGGCGGACTGTGGGCGGCGATCACCGACCCCGGCTCCGAGCTCGAGGCCTACGCGCGCGAGCACGAGTTCGAGGCGGTGTTTCCCGGCGAGCCGACGATCGGCGGCCGCTACTCCGCGCTCTCCGCGTTCGGGATGGTGCCCGCGGCCCTGATGGGGACCGACGTCGCGCGGCTGCTCCTGCGCGCGCAGGAGATGGCCGACGCCTGCCGGCTCGCCGACGGCAACCCCGGGCTCGAGCTCGGCCTCTCGCTCGGCGAGCAGTGGCGCGACGGCCGCGACAAGGTCGCGATCAGCCCGAATCCCGGCGGCTTCGGGCTCTGGGTCGAGCAGCTCCTGGCCGAGTCGACCGGGAAGCAGGGCAAGGGGCTCGTCCCCGCGCCCGAGGACCCGTCGACCGGGCCCGATGTCCAGCACCAGGAGGTGCGCCTCTCCGGCGAGTACGAGCTGGGCCAGGAGTTCTTCCGCTGGGAGTTCGCCACGGCGGTCGCGGGCTCGATCCTCGGGATCAACCCGTTCGACCAGCCGGACGTGCAGGCGGGCAAGGACAAGACGCGCGAGATCCTCGCGTCGGGCGCCGAGCCCGACGTGGCGCCGAGGAGCTCGCCCGAGGAGCTCTTCGCGCAGGCCCGCGAGGGCGACTACGTCTGCATCCAGGCGTTCGTCAACCCGACGGCCGAAAACGAGGAGACGGTGCTCGCGCTCGCCGACCGCGCCCGCGCGGCGACCGGCTGCGTCGTCACGCACGGCTTCGGGCCCCGGTTCCAGCACTCGACCGGCCAGCTGCACAAGGGCGGCCCCCCGACGGGGCTGTTCCTGCAGGTGGTCGACGACACGGGCGACGAGCTGCCGATCCCCGGCCAGCCGTTCGGGTTCGGCAAGCTGATCCGCGCGCAGGCCGCGGGCGACTACGCGCTGCTCGCGGAGCGCGGCCGCCGCCTCGCGCGCATCCGACTCGAGGAGGTCTAGGTGGAACTCGGGATGATCGGGCTCGGCCGCATGGGCGGGAACATGGCGAAGCGGCTCGCGGAGCGCGGTCACGACGTCAAGACGTACGACCCCGGCGTCGCGTCGACGGCCGCCACCCTCGAGGAGCTGCGCGACCAGCTCGCGGCGCCGCGGTCGTTCTGGCTGATGGTGCCCGCCGGGAAGGTGACCGAGGACACGTTCCAGGCGCTGCTCGGGCTGGCCGAGCGCGGCGACGTGATCGTCGACGGCGGCAACTCGAACTTCCGCGACTCGCAGCGCCGCTACGCCGAGGCCGCGACGCACGGGCTCCGCTTCGTCGACGCGGGCGTCTCGGGCGGCGTCTGGGGACTCGAGAACGGCTACTGCCTGATGGTCGGCGGCGACGCCGATGCGGTCGCGCAGGTCGAGCCCGTCTTCCGCGACCTCGCCCCCGAGGACGGCTACGCGCACGTCGGCGCGGCGGGCGCGGGGCACTTCGTGAAGATGGTCCACAACGGGATCGAGTACGGGCTGATGCAGGCGTACGCCGAGGGCTTCGAGGTGATGAAGAGCTCCGAGTTCGACCTCGACCTGCACGAGATCGCGGGCATCTGGCGCTACGGCTCCGTCGTGCGCTCGTGGCTGCTCGAGCTCCTGCATGCCGCGTTCGAGCTCGAGGGCTCGCAGCTCGAGAAGATCCGCGGCTACGTCGAGGACTCCGGCGAGGGTCGCTGGACGATCCACGAGGCGATCGCCGAGGACGTGCCGGTGCCGGTGATCACGGCCGCGCTGTTCGCGCGCTTCGCGTCGCGGCAGGATGAGTCGTTCGCCGCCAAGGTGAACGCCGCGCTGCGAAACCAGTTCGGCGGCCACGCGGTCAAGGCGGCCGAGCAGGCGCAGTGACGGCGACCGCCGAGAACCCGCTCGCCGAAGGACTGCGGCTTCGGCGGCGGCCGGACCCCTGCATCCTCGTCATCTTCGGCGCCTCCGGCGACCTGACCGCGAAGAAGCTGATCCCCGCGCTCTACGCGCTGGCGTACCGGCGGCTGCTGCCCGACGCCTTCGCGGTCGTCGGCGCGGCTCGCACCGCGGAGACGGACGACCAGTTTCGCGAGCGGATGAAGCAGGCGGTGCACGACCATGCGCGCGACCCGTTCGACGACGAGGTGTGGTCGCAGCTCGCGGCCGGTATGCGCTACGTCACGCTCGACTTCGCCGACGACAAGGGCGAGGACGAGCTCCGGCAGGCACTGAACGACCTCGACGCCGAGCGCGGCACGCAGGGCAACCGGGTCTACTACTTCGCGGTGCCGCCGAGCGCGATCGGCACCCTCGTCGAGGAGATCGCCGAGCGGCGGGGCGCCGAAGGCTGGATCCGGCTGATCATCGAGAAGCCGTTCGGCCACGACCTCGCGAGCGCCCGCGAGCTGAACGCGGAGATCCAGCAGCACTTCGCCGAGAACGAGGTCTTCCGCATCGACCACTACCTCGGCAAGGAGACCGTTCAGAACATGCTGGCGCTGCGCTTCGCGAACGGCATCTTCGAGCCGATCTGGAACCGCCAGTTCATCGACCACGTGCAGGTGACGGTCGCCGAGTCGATCGGGATCGAGGGCCGCGCCGGGTACTACGAACAGGCGGGGGCGATTCGCGACATCTTCCAGAACCACCTGCTCCAGCTCGTCGCGATCACCGCGATGGAGCCGCCGATCGACTTCACCGCCGACTCCGTGCGGAACGAGAAGGTGAAGGTGCTCAAGGCGCTGCACACGCCCGCGCCGCGCGACGTCGTCCGGGGCCAGTACGGCCCGGGGTTCGTCGAGGGCGAGGAGGTGCGCGGGTATCGCGAGGAGGACGGCGTCGCGCACGGGTCGATGACGGACACGTTCGTCGCGGCGAAGCTGTACGTCGACAACTGGCGCTGGGCGGACACGCCGTTCTACGTGCGGATGGGGAAGCGCCTCGCGCGCCGCGAGACGACGATCGCGATCCAGTTCAAGCGCGCGCCGCACCCGCCGTTCGAGGACGGCGCCGCCGAGGGGCTGCGGCCGAACGTGCTGTTGATCCACGTCCAGCCGAACGAGGGCGTGTCGCTGGCGATCGGCGCGAAGGTGCCGGGGCAGGGGATGACGATCCGCACCGTGCACATGGACTTCCTCTACGGCGGCGCGTTCCGCGAGGGGCTTCCCGACGCGTACGAGCGCCTGGTCCTCGACGCGATGCTCGGGGATGCGACGTTGTTCACCCGCTCGGACGAGATCGAGGAGCAGTGGGCGCTGGTGGACGCGATCGTCGCGGCGTGGCAGCGCGACCGTCCCTCGTTCCCGAACTACCCCGCGGGCTCGTGGGGGCCGTCGGGCGCCGACGAGCTGCTGCACCGGGACGGTCGGTCGTGGCGCCGGCACTGAGACGCTGATGACGCCGACGCTGATCGAAGACGACTGGACGGGCGAGGACGTCTCGGTCGCGCAGATCGAGCGTGAGCTCGCGCGCCTGCGGTTCGCGTCGTCGGAGGCGTCGTCGCAGCCGAACCTGCGGACGTCGGTGATGACGCACATCGCGTGGGTGCCGCCGGCGTGGCAGACGGCGGCGGAGGAGACTCTGGCGGGGATGGCGGAGCGGCACCCGTCGCGGACGCTGCTCCTCGTGCCGCGGCCCGATGCGCCGGACGGGCTGGACGCGCAGCTGTCGATCCGCTGCTTCCCGTTCGGCGACCGGGCGATCTGCGGCGAGGTGATCGAGCTGACGCTGCGGGGTGCGCGGGCGGCGGCCCCGGCGTCGATCGTCCTGCCGCTGCTGATCTCCGACTTGCCGGTGTTCCTGCGCTGGCGGGGCGAGCCGGACTGGGAGTCGGGCGAGTTCGCGCAGCTGGTGGGGATCGTGGACAGGCTCGTCGTCGACTCGACGGAGTGGAGCGACCTGCCGGCGCCGTATGCACGGTTGTCGGCGCTCTTCGAGCGGGTGGCGGTGTCGGACATCGCGTGGGACCGGACGGAGCGGTGGCGGTCGCTGCTCGCGTCGCTGTGGCCGGGGGTGGCGGAGGTGCGTGCGATCCGCGTGCACGGCACGCCGGCGCAGGGCTACCTGCTGGCCGGGTGGCTGCGGTCGCGGCTGGGGCACGAGGTGACGTTGGAGCTGGTCCCGCGCGAGCGGCTCGAGGGGATCGACGTCGACGGCGAGCCGGCGCCGTTCCCGCCGGGAGCCCCGCCGAACGCGAGCGACGTCCTCTCCGCGCAGCTCGACCGCTTCACGCGCGACCGCGTCTACGAGGACGCGGTCCGCGCCACCGCTGGCGTCTGACGCGCGTCTGGGGTTCCTCAGAGGAACCCCAGAGGAACCCCAGGTCCAAAGTGACACTTCTTTGCGCCGAAACTGGAACAGACAATGGCGCCGCGTGGTTCGGGTCGGCACGCTCCGATTGTGTCGACTGCCCTACGTCTCGAAGCCGCCGGCTGCATCTACCACATCAACGCAAACGGGCTCGACGGGCTGACGCTGTTCAGGGACGACGTCGACCGCGAGACGTTCTTCGACCTGCTGGCCGACGAGGTGGGCCGGAGCGACTGGATCGTGCTGGAGTACTCGCTCATGTCGACGCACTACCACTTGCTGCTGCAGCTGCGGAAACCGACGTTGAGCAGCGGTTTCCAGCACCTCCAGTCGCGCTACGCGCGCGCCTACAACCGCAGGCACAAGCGGCGCGGCGTCGTCTGGCAGACGCGATTCCACGACAAGCTGATCGAGTCGGAGCGCCATCTCCTCGAGTGCATCCGGTACATCGCGTGGAACGCTCCGCGCGCGAACCTGTGCGCGCTCCCGGAGGAGTGGCCGTGGTGCAGTTACGGCGCCGCGGTCGGCGCGTTCGGCGCGGATCCTGTGGTCGACGAGGCGGAGCTCCTCGGCTTCTTCGCCAAGACGCGGGCGGACGCGCGGCGTCTCCTCCGCCGGTACGTCGAGGAGGACAACCCGAGGGAGCGGTGGCGTCAGACGATCCTCAGACGCGGCTCAGAGCCGAGACCACCTGCGGGTGCAGGAGTCCGTTCGAGGCGACGAAGGAGGCGCCCGGGGACGGAGGGGCGCCCGTGAAGGTCGTACAGCGGCCGCCCGCCTCGGCGACCAGCAGCGACACCGCCGCGTAGTCCCACAGCGCCAGCACCGGATCGCAGGCGACGTCGACCGCGCCCTCCGCGACCAGGCAGTACTGCCAGAAGTCGCTGAAGCCACGCGCCGCCCACGCTCGCGCGAACAGCGCCCGACCACCGTCCGTCAGCTCGTCCGCGGCCGTCGTCGAGACGACGCAGTCCTCCACCCGCGCCACCGCCGACACGCGGCACCGCGACCCGTCGGCGAACGCGCCCTCGCCGCGCACCGCCCACCACCGCCTGCCGAGCGCCGGCGCCGAGACGACCGCGACGTCGACCGCGCCGTCGCGCTCCAGCGCGAGCAGCGTCGCCCACACCGGGATCCCGCGCACGTAGCTCTTCGTGCCGTCGATCGGATCGACGATCCAGCGCCCGCCCGTCCCGCCGCCGTCGCCCGCCTCCTCCCCGAACACCCCCTCGCCGCGGCCCGACGACGCGACGGCGGCGCGGATCGCCTCCTCGGCCGCCCGGTCCGACTCCGACACGGGCGTCAGGTCCGGCTTCGTCTCGACGTGCAGGTCGCGTGCCCGGAACCGGGGGAGCGTCACCGCGTCCGCCACATCCGCGAGCTCGTGCGCGAAGCGCAGGTCACGATCGCGGCTCACGCCGCGGACGCTACTTGACGACCACGAAGCTGTCGCCCGTGATGCGGAGCTTGACGGGCGTCGACCAGCTCATCTCCTGCGCGCCCTGCGGCAGCGCCGGGTTGATACCGCGCACGCGGTAGTACCACGTGCCGACCGCGGCCTTCCCGAGCGGCAGGACGACCGACGTGCCGGCCGTCGTGGTCGACCACGTCGTCACCCACGGGTAGCTCCGCCGCGACAGCTGGACCTCGTAGGTGGTCGCGCCGACCGCCGGCTGCCACGCGACGAGCGGCGAGTCGTGCACCGCCGGCACCTTCGACGCGGACGCGATCATCCGCCCGTCGGGCGAGAGGCCCGCGACCCACGGCACGGACGACGCGGTGACGACCGGCTGCGACACCTTGCCGAAGCTCATGCCGAGCCCCGCCTCGCACTCGTCCTGCGGCACCGCCATGTCGTGGTACTCGATCTGCGAGCTCTTGGCCGTCGGGTCGATCGCGCCGAACTGCTGCACCTCGACCGGCACGACCGTCCAGTAGTAGCGGCCGTTCGGCCACCCCGAGTCCCACAGGTCGACGCTCGCGGTGCCCGCGCCCGCCGTCCCGCCGGAGGCCGTCGACTGCGTCGTCGACCCGACCGTCGAACCGGGGAGCTCGTTCGGCTGCACCAGCTGCCCGGTCGCGTCGAACGCATGTCCCTCGCCGCCCGTCGTGAACAGGTACGGCGGGCCGTCCCACTGCTTGAGCGCGGTCGTGTCCTGCGGCAGCGCGAACGGGCCGCCGATCGTGCGCGGCGCGTACGCCGGCGAGCCGACGATCGAGCCCGCGAAGACCTGGTTGACGCAGTGGTCGTCCGTGAAGATGTAGATGCGGTAGAGGCTCGAGCCGACGCCGCCGATCGTCGGGTCGACGAGCGGCGGGGCTGGTGTCCACGCGAAGCCGGGCGTCAGCTCGTGCGGCATCGCCGGCTGACCCTTCGCGTCCCACGTGTCGGAGATGGTCGCCGTCGGCGAGAGGACGCCGAGCGCCTGCGGCGGGTTGACGCTCGTGAACACCTTGCTCCACGGCCCGTACGACGCCCGCGGCAGGCCGTTCTTGAGCAGGTCCTTGTCGTCGATGTAGCGGACGGCGCGCACGCGCCAGTGGATCGTCGCGCCCCAGCCGAACTGGTTGTGGAACGTGAAGAACTCGCGCTCGTCCGCGACGTTCGTCGTCGTCTCGAACGCCGTGGCGCCGACGAGGTCGGGGTAGAGCACCTGGTACCGCGTCGCCCCCTCGATCGGCTTCCAGCGGATCATCCCCGGCGGCGCCGGCCACTGCTGCGGGTAGTCGGAGTCGGTCCAGCGCATGTTGAAGCCGAACGGCTGGCTCCACGGCGTCACGACCTTCCCGTTCGTGGACTGCCAGCGCACGTGCGCCCAGAGCGCGTACGGGACGCCGGTCATCCAGGGGAGCTGGTGCGCGATCGCGACCGCCGGGATCGTCAGGTTCGGGTACGTGAAGAGCACCGACGCGTCGTCGAACGTGCGGCTGGTCGCGAGCTCGAAGGTGTAGGAGCCGCCCTTCGCCGGCACCGGGTCCCACGCGAACGAGGGGGTCCGCGGGTAGTACGTCTGCGCGGGCTCGTCCGGCGTGAGCAGGAACGCGTGCAGCCCGGTCGGCGCGCCGACGGTGGCGTTGTAGGGGGTGGGTCCGCCGGCGACGCGCCCCCATCCGGGAGGCGCGACGACGAGCGTCAGCACCAGGACGACCAGGAGCCGCTTCATCCTCGGTTCTTCTTCGGCAGGCGGCCGTCAGGCCTTGAGCGCGGCTTCCAGCGCCGCCCCGGCGGCCAGCACCAGCGCGTCGTCGCCCGGGCGGCCGGCGAGCTGGACGTTCCCGATCGCGAGCGCCGGCCAGCCGAGCGCGTTGAACGGGAAGGTGTAGAGCGTCATCGCGGCGCGGACGTCGACCTCGACGCAGTCCGCCGGCGGCGGGGGCGCGGAGAGGGTCGGCGTCACCAGCAGGTCGAAGCCCTCGAGCGCCTCGGCGGCGCGCTCCGCGTGCTCGCCTCGGGCGCGCAGGCCCGCCTCGTACTCGTCGTCCGCGAGCCCGATGCACATCTCGATCTTGCCGCGGATGTTCTCGCCGTAGAGCTCGGCGTGCTCGGCGTAGAGCTCGCGGTGGACGTCGCCGACCTCGCGGGCGAAGACGGGGAACGCGTCGCGCGCGGTCGGGAAATCGACGGGCTCGCCGCGGACGCCGCCCCAGGCCGAGGCGAGCCGCAGGTCGTCGAGGGAGACCTCCGGCACGTCGAGACCGAGGAGCTCGACGCACGTCGCGACGTCGCGCGCCATCGGCCCGGCGTGGTCGAACGACGGCGCGAGCGGAAAGATCCCGTCGGTCGACCAGAGGCCGTACGTCGGCTTGAACCCGACGACGCCGCAACACGCGGCGGGGATGCGGATCGAGCCGCCGGTGTCCGTCCCGAGCGCGCCGTCGGCGAGGCCCGCGGCGAGCGCCGCCGCCGACCCGCCCGACGAGCCGCCCGCCGTCAACCCCGGGTGCGCCGGGTTCGGGACGGTGCCGTAGTGCAGGTTCTGCGAGGTGACGCCGTACGCGAACTCGTGCAGGTTCGCCTTGCCGACGGTCACCCAGCCGCGCGCCTCCAGGTCGGCGACGACGGGTGCCGACGCCGCAGGCACGTGCTCGGCGAAGACGGCCGAGCCGTAGGTGGTGCGCACGCCTGCGGTGTCGAACAGGTCCTTGACCGCCAGCCGGCGGCCGGGCGGCCCGTCGTCGAGCCGCGTGATCCAGATCGCGTGGAGGCTCAGCTCAGCCAGAGGTAGACGTACGCGACGGCGACGGTTCCTCCGAAGAGGACGACGAAGAGGCCGAAGAGCGCCCAGCCCCAGAGCATGTTGCGGCGGGCGATCTCGGGATCCGCGATGTCGGTCGGCTGGGGCATGGCTAGAGCACCTGGTCGAGGGCCATCGCTGCGAAGAGCAGCGCGAGGTAGAGGAGCGAGAAGTGGAAGAGCCGCGCGGCGGCGCGACGCTCGAGGGTGCGGCGCAGCTCGACGGCGAGCCAGGTGAAGGCGGCGCCCAGCACGAGCGCCGCGACGCCGTAGGCGAGGCCGAAGGTCCCGAGCGCGACGGGCGCCAGCGTCACGGCGACGAGGAGCAGCGTGTAGCCGACGATCTGCCGCGCGGTCTCGCGCTCGCCGCGCGCGACGGGCAGCATCGGCACGCCCGCGCGGGCGTAGTGGTCGCGCAGCATCAGCGCGAGCGCCCAGAAGTGCGGCGGCGTCCAGACGAAGACGACGACGAACATGACGAGCGCGGCGAAGCCGAGGTGGCCGCTCGCGCCGGCGTAGCCGACGAGCGGCGGCACGGCGCCGGCGGCGCCGCCGATCACGATGTTCTGCGGCGTCGAGCGCTTCAGCCAGCGCGTGTAGACGAGCACGTAGAAGAGGTTCCCCGCGAGTGCGAGCAGCGCAGTCGGCACGTTCACGAGCGACGCGAGCAGCACGAACGAGAACGCCGACAGCGCGAGCCCGAACTCGAGCGCGCGCTCGGCGCGGACGCGGCCGGCGGCGACGGGGCGCGTGTTCGTGCGGGACCCCATCAGCCGGTCGATGTCCCGGTCGAGGTAGTGGTTGAGCGCGGACGCGCCGCCGCAGGCGAGCCCCAGGCCGAGCATCGTCAGCGCGAACGGCACGAGCGCAGTCCCGCCGCCGACGAAGTACCCGGCGCCGCCGGTCACCAGCAGCAGCGACATGATGCGCGGCTTCGTCAGGGTGACGTAGTCGCGCAGCGGACCGTCGTCGCGGGCGCCGCGGAACGCCTGCGCCGCGACGAGCGCCGTCGCGGCGAACGCGAGCGACGCGAGCGCGAGATGCAGGTCGCGGCCGGTGAGCAGCGCCGCGAGCCCGAACAACGCGAGCGCCGCGAGCGGCAGCGCACGCCGCGCGCTCATCGCGACGAGCGCGGCGAGCGGCGGCACGGCGACGACGGCGAGCACGCGGTGCGCCGCGCCCCAGCCGGACGCGCCCGAGACGACCGCGAGGCCGGTGCCCGCGACCGCGGCGAGCGCCGTCAGCCGAGCCCACGTGCCCATCAGAAGCCTCGCTGCTCGGCGAGCCGGCGGCGCAGGTCGCGCAGCGGCCGTGCGCTCGTCACGTAGGGGACGGTGTCGAAGTTCCACGCAGGCGGGGGCGACGTCGTGTACCACTCGAGCGTGTCGGCGAGCCACGGGTCGTTGCCCGCGCGCGCGCCCGCGCGCATCGTCAGCGCGACGTTGGCGACGAAGACGAGCATCCCGAGCGCCATCACGCCAGAACCGATCGACGAGAGCAGGTTGTAGACCTCCCAGAGCCCGTGCGGGTGGTACGTGTAGATGCGCCGCGGCATGCCCATCAGCCCGAGCATGTGCTGCGGGAAGAACGTCAGGTTGAACCCGACGAAGACGAGCCAGAACTGGGCCTTGCCGAGCCGCTCGTCGAGCACGCGCCCGAACATCTTCGGCCACCAGTAGTAGAGCCCGCCGAAGATCGCGTAGATCGAGCCGCCGAAGAGCACGTAGTGCAGGTGCGCGACGACGAAGTAGGTGTCGGTCACCTGCCAGTCGATCGGGAACGACGCGAGGAAGATGCCCGAGAGGCCGCCGACGGTGAAGACGCCGATGAATCCGAGCGCCCACAGCATCGGCGTGTCGAACGAGATGTTGCCGCGCCAGACCGTCGCGAGCCAGTTGAAGATCTTCACGCCGGTCGGGATCGCGATGATCATCGAGCTGAGCATGAAGAAGATGTCGAGCCCGATCGGCATCCCGACCGCGAACATGTGGTGCGCCCACACGAGCAGCGAGTAGAAGGCGATGCCGGCGGTCGAGATCGCGACAGCCTTGTAGCCGAAGATCGGCTTGCGCGCGAAGACGGGGAGGATCTCGGAGATCATCCCCATCGCCGGCAGGATCATCACGTAGACCTCGGGGTGCCCGAAGAACCAGAAGACGTGCTGGTAGAGGATCGGGCTGCCGCCGTGCTGCGGGTCGAAGAAGTGGGTCCCCACCTGCCGGTCGAGCAACATCAGGGTCAGGCCCGCCGAGAGCGTCGGCAGCACGAGGATCAGCAGCCACGCGTACGTGACGATCGCCCACACGAACAACGGGATGCGCATCCACGACATCCCGGGCGCGCGCATGTTGTGGACGGTGACGACGAAGTTGATCGCGCCGACGAGCGACGAGATCGAGAGGATGTGCAGCGCCAGGATCCAGAGGTCCTGGCCGTGGCCGGGCGAGTGCAGCGTCGTCAGCGGCACGTACGAGGTCCAGCCCGCCTGCGCCGACCCGCCCGAGGCGAAGAAGCTCAGGAAGAGCACGACGCCGCCGAGCAGGTACAGCCAGTACGAGAGCGCGTTCAGGCGCGGGAACGCCATGTCGCGCGCGCCGATCATCAGCGGCACCAGGTAGTTGCCGAAGCCGGCGAGGATCGGGACGATGACGAGGAAGATCATCGTCGTGCCGTGGATCGTGATCACCTGGTTGTACGAGCCCTTCGTCAGGAGGTGCTCGTCCGGTGTCGCGAGCTGCGCGCGGATCAGCAGGGCGAGGATGCCGCCGGCGGCGAAGAACGCCAGCGCCGTCCAGATGTAGAGGATCCCGATCCGCTTGTGGTCGACGGTCGTCAGCCACGAGGTGACGCGGCCGCGGCGCCAGTCGGCGCGGTAGGGCTGAACGGCTTCGACGTTGACCGCCACGCTCACCCTCCCTTCGCGAATTGCTTCGTGTAGGCGATCAGCGCCTGGATCTGCGCGGCCGTCCAGTTGTGTCCGACCGCCGGCATCCGGATCCCGCCGTTGCGGAGCAGGGTGGTGATTCCCTTCACGTCGCCGAGCAGCGGGTTGCCGCCGAGCGCGGGCCCGACGTAGACGTGGCCGAGGGCGTGGCACTTCTGGCAGACGCCCTGGAACTCCTCGCGGCCGAGGTTGTACGCCGCGGCGGCCGAGGCGCGCCGGGTCAGGAACGCGTCGTACTCGGCGCGTGGCACGACGTGCACGACAGCGTCCATCTGCGCGTGCTGGATGCCGCACAGCTCGGCGCAGCGCGCGATGTAGTCGCCGGCGGGCGCCTCGAACCACGTGTGGTTCGTCTTGCCGGGGATCGCGTCGAACTTGCCGCCGAGCTCGGGCACCCACCACGAGTGGTTGACGTCCCAGGGCAGCCCGATCACGTCCTCGTGCACGACCTCGTTCGCGGGCGCGACCATCTGGTTGATCGAGACGGCGCCGTTCGGATAGCGGAACAGCCAGTAGAACTGGTGCCCCTCGATCTGGATCGTGGTCGAGTCGGCGGCGCTCGCCTTCGGCGCGTCGGCGATGCCGCCGAGCGTCCAGAAGACGAACGTGCCGATCGCGGCGAGGATCAGCACGGGGACGACCGTCCACACGATCTCGAGCCGCGTGGCGCCGTGGATCTGCGGCCCCTCGGCGGTGCGCGGGCGCTTGCCGCGCCGGTACTTGATCGCGAAGGCGATCAGCGCGCCTTCGACGAGCAGGAAGATCGCGCCTGTGAAGATGCCGACGAAGATGAAGTCGTGCGTGATCCGCCGCGCGTTCGGCGAGTGCGGCGGGGCCGGCAGGAAGCCGCCGTTCCCCGCCAGGGCGACACCGGCCGTCGTCAGGACGACCAGCGTGGTGGCGAGTGTTGCGAGGGCGGTCCGACGCACGCCGGGTGGCATCGTATAGAGCGTGGAAATCGGGAGTCGGGTGGAGCTGCCCGACGTGGTGACTGGGCCGTTCGAGGTGTTCGTGAACGGCGTTCCGCAGCGCCCTGGGGAAGACTACGAGCAGGTCGGACGCGAGCTGCGCTTCCGCCGCGCGCTCGCGCAGGAGGGCCGGCTCGGCTTCTGGCGCTGGACGAGCCTGTTCCTCGGCGTCGCCGGGACGTACCGCCGGAACGACACCGTCGACGTCGTCTACGCCGAGAACGGCCGGCGTACCGTGATCAGCCTGCGTCCGGTCGGCTGCTAGGTTCGCGCCGTGGCGTCCGTCGGGGTAGTGCGCAGGCCGAGGCTCGGCCTGCTGCAGGCGGGTGTCTCGCTGGCCGCCGCCGCCGGCGTCGCCTGGTGGGCGTCGCGCCAGCGTGCGCCGCACATCCCCGTCGACGCGCGCGCTCTGGGCGAGCTCGCCGGCGCGCTGGCGCTGTACGCGCTCGCCTCGGTCCTGCGCGCCGAGCGCTGGCACCGCATCCTGCTCCGCTCGGAGCTCGACCGTGGACGCGGCTCGAGCTTCCGGCTGACCGCGATCGGCTACATGGGGAACAACGTGCTGCCGGCGCGTGCCGGCGATCTGTTGCGCGTCGTGCTGCTCGGCGGTCCGAGGCGGGCCGTGCTCGGCACCGTCGTCGCCGAACGCCTGCTCGACGTGTGCGCGCTCGCCGCCGTGTTCGTCGCGGTCGTCGCGGAGCGCGGGCTCGCCTTCGGCCCCCTGCCGTACGTGCTCGCCGCGGGCGCCGTCGCGGCGGTCGCGCTCGCCGTCGCCGTCCGCCTGCGCGGCCTCGCCCGCGCGCGCGAGTGGGTCGCGCCCATCGCCGCGGCCTCTCGCCGCCTCTGGAGCCGCCACGGCGTGCTGCTGCTCGGGCTCTCGCTCGCGATCTGGTTCGTCGAGGCGTCCGTCTACCTCGTCGTCGGCGAGGCGGTCGACGTGCCGCTCGGCGCCACCGGCGCGCTCTACGTGGTCGCGCTCGCGAACCTCTCGGCGGTGATCCCGGCCGCACCCGGGTACCTCGGCACGTTCGACGCGGCCGTGCTGCTCGCGCTCCGCTCGCTGCACCGTCAGGCGCTCGGCTACCTGCTCGTGCTGCGGTTCGTCCTCTTCGTGCCGATCACGATCGTCGGCTTCGCGCTCCTCCTCGCTCGGAGGCGTAGGTGACGGCCGCCGCGGCGCGCCTCAGGGCCGTGCAGTGGGAGGCCGCGCTCGACCGCCGCTTCGCCGCGCCCGCGGCCGTCTGCGCGCTGACGCTGCTCTCCCTCGTCGTCCGCACGCGCCAGCTGCACGCCGGCTTCTGGATCGACGAGGGCATCTCGGTCGGGATCGCGCACCACCACTGGACGTCGATCCCGCACGTGCTGCGGCAGGACGGCTCGCCGCCCGCGTACTACCTGCTGCTCGGGCTCTGGATCCGCCTCTTCGGCGACGGCGAGACCGCCACGCACACGCTCTCGCTGGTCTTCGCGCTCGGCTGCGTTCCGCTCGCCTACGCGGCCGGCCGCAGCGTCTTCGACCGCAGGACCGGGCTGATCTGCGCGGCGCTGGCCGCGTTCGACCCGTACCTCACCTACTACGCGCAGGAGACGCGGATGTACTCGCTCGCCGCATTCCTGTCGCTGGTCGTCGCGCTCGCGTACGTGAACGGGATCCTGCGCGCCCGCCGCCTCTGGGCGGTTGCGCTCGTGCCGGCCCTCGACCTGCTCGTCTACACGCACAACTGGGGGCTGTTCGTGTGCGTCGGCCTCGCGGCGGCGACGGCCCTCGTCGCGCGGGAGCGGCTGCGGCTGTTCGCGCTCGTGGCCGCCGCCGTCGCCCTGCTGTACCTGCCGTGGGTGCCCGAGCTCCTCTACCAGGTGCGGCACACGGCCGCACCCTGGTCGAAGGCGCCCGGCTTCTACGAGCTCGTGCTCGCGCCCAGCGCCGTCCTCACCGGCGACGGGCCGCTGGTCGCGTTCGCGCTCGCGGGCGGCGCGGGCCTCGCCGCCGTCGTCCGCGGCCGCGGCTCCGCGGAGCGCCAGGTCGTGCTGGCGCTCGCCGTCGCCGCCGGCGTGGCGATCGCCGTCGCGTGGCTCGAGTCGCAGATCTCGCCGGCGTGGGCGACGCGGTACTTCGCGGTCGTGCTCGGGCCGCTGCTCCTGCTCGCCGGCCGCGGCGTGCGGCTCGGCCGGCGCCTCGGGGTCGCGGCGCTCGTCGTCGTCGCGGTCTACTGGCTCGGCTACTCGGTCCACGACGACAAGGAGAACGCGCGCGCGCTGGCCGCGGCGGTCGCGCCGTACGTCCACCGGGGCGAGCTCGTCGTGTCGACGCACCCCGAGCAGGTGCCGGTGCTGCGCTACTACCTCGGGCCCGGGCCGCGCTTCGCGACGACCCTCGGCCCCGTGGCCGACGCGCAGGTGTTCGACTGGCGCAGCGCCGTCGAGCGCCTCAGGGCGGCGCAGCCGCGGGCGACCCTCGACCGGCTGCTCGCGACCGTGCCGCCGGGCGGCGAGCTCGTCGTCGTGACGCCGGTCTTCCGCGTCTACCACGCGTGGGACTCGACGTGGACGAAGCTCGTCTGGCAGCGCTCGACCGCCTGGTCGGCGCTGCTCGCCGCCGACCCGCGGCTGCGCCTCCAGGCGCACCTGCAGACGAACGAGCTCGCCGTCCGCGAGGACTACTGGAAGCTCCTCCAGGCGTTCGTCTACCGCAGAACCCGCTAGCCTGGGCCGGCAGTGCCGGGCGATCCGCAGACGACGCTCGTCCTCGGCGGCGGTCCGGCGGGGCTGACCGCCGGGTACCTGCTCGGCAAGGCCGGGCGGGACGTCGTCGTGCTCGAGGGCGAGGGTCAGGTCGGCGGCCTCGCGAAGACGGTGGAGCGCGACGGGTACCGGTTCGACCTCGGCGGCCACCGCTTCTTCACGAAGGCGAAGGAGGTCGACGCGCTCTGGCACGAGGTGCTGGGCGACGAGTTCCTGCGCCGGCCGCGCATGTCGCGCATCTACTGGAACAGCCGCTACCTCGACTACCCGCTGCGCGGCCCCGACGTGATCCGCAAGCTCGGGCCCGTCGAGCTCGCCCGGTGCATGGGCTCGTACCTCGTCGCCGCGGCGAGGCCGAAGGGCGAGGAGGAGTCGCTCGAGCAGTGGGTGACGAACCGCTTCGGCAGGCGCCTGTTCGAGCTCTTCTTCAAGACGTACAACGAGAAGGTGTGGGGCGTGCCGGCGTCCGAGATCCGCGCCGAGTGGGCGGCGCAGCGGATCAAGGGCCTGTCGTTCTTCTCCGCCGCGAAGGCGGCGTTCTTCGGCAACCGGGGCAACAAGATCAAGAGCCTGATCAACGAGTTCAACTACCCGCGCTACGGCCCCGGCCAGATGTGGGAGGCGATGACGGAGGCGATCGAGGCGAACGGCGGCACCGTCCGGCTCGACGCGCGCGTCGAGCGCATCGAGCTCGACGGGGACCGCGTCGCGGCCGTGCACGTCGATGGGGAGCGGCTCGAGCCGGACGCGGTGATCTCGTCGCTGCCGCTGCGCGAGGTGGTGGAGATGACGACGCCCGCTCCGCCGGACGAGGTGCTGGCGGCGGCGCGCGGGCTCCGGTACCGCGACTTCCTGACCGTCGCGCTCGTCGTCGACGGCGAGGACCTGTTCCCCGACAACTGGATCTACATCCACGAGCCGGGCGTGCGGGTCGGCCGCATCCAGAACTACCGCTCGTGGTCGCCGTGGATGGTCCCCGACCCCACGAAGGCCTGCGTCGGGCTCGAGTACTTCTGCTTTGCGGGCGACGACCTCTGGTCGATGGACGACGGCGCGCTCGTCGAGCTCGCGGCGCGCGAGCTCGAGCAGCTCCGGCTTGCGCCGCGCTCGGCGGTCGAGCGCGGCTTCGCGATCCGCGTGCCGAAGGCGTACCCGATCTACGACGCCCGGTACGCCGAGCGCGTCGCCGTCGTTCGCGCGTGGCTGGAGACGATCGACAACCTCCAGCAGGTCGGGCGGAACGGCCTGCACCGCTACAACAACTCGGACCACTCGATGCTGACCGCGATGCGCGCGGTCGAGAACCTCGTCGCCGGCGCGCAGCACGACATCTGGGCGGTCAACGCCGAGAGCGTCTATCACGAGACCGACGTCGCGGACGAGCACCCGTACCGCACCGCGCCCGAGCCGCCCGCGCTCCAGGCGGTTGGCGCGTCCGACGCTGACTAGAGACCGAGACCTCAGGAGCGCGCTGCTTCCGCTGGCCACGGTCGTCGGGGCCGGCCTCGTCACGTGGCTCGCCGTGCCGACCGTCTGGCAGACGCCGTTGAACGTCGACGAGGAGCTGACCCTCCGCGTCGCCCAGTTCTCGTTCGCGCACGTCTTCGACATCGTCTCGACGCAGCGCGGCGGCGGTCCGCTGCACTTCTGGCTCGAGCACTTCCTGCTCGGCTGGTGGCCGGGGCTGCCGTCGCTGCGCCTGCCGTCGCTCGTCTTCCTGCTGCTCGCGCTGCCCGCCGTCGGCCTCGTGGCGCGGCGCCTCGTCGGCGGCGAGGGCGCGGCGGCCGTCGTGCTGCTGACGGCGGTCTCGCCGATCCCCGTCCTGTACTCGACGTTCGGGCGGCCGCACACGCTGCTCTTCTGCTGGCTCATGTGGTCGTCCGTGCTCGCGCTGCGGGCGGCGGCCACGGGCAGCCGGCGGCTGTGGGCGGCGGCGGGCGCGGTGCTCGGGCTGGCCGTGTTCGTGCATCCGACGGCCCCGCTGTACGGGCTGACGACATTCGGCGCCGCGCTCGTCTTCGCGCCGCGTCACTGGCGGCAGGTCGCGCGCGAGGCGTGGCTCGGCGCGCTGGCGCTGCTCGCCACGTTCCTGCCCTACTACGTGAAGACGCTGCACGTGCTCGGAGACCGCTACGGCGTCGGCGCGGGCCTGCGCGGGCGCACGTACTCCGGCCGCCCCGTCTGGGAGGACGCGATCCGCTTCGTCGCCGCCAACGGCCACGCCGTCAATGCCTTCACCGTGCTCGCCGCGGTCGGCGTCGTCGCGCTGGTCGTGCGGCGAGCGTACCGCGTGCTGCTCTTCTGCGCGCTGACGGTCGCAGCACCCGTCGTCTTCTTCACCGTCGTGCCGACGAACGGCGACTCGGCGCTCTTCTTCGACCGGTACATGATCCCGGTCACGCCGGCGTTCCTCGCCCTCGTGCTCGCCGGCTGCCTGGCGGTCGCCGCCCGCGCCCGGCGCTTGCGCGTCCCTGTGCTCGCGCTCCTCGTCGCCGGCCTGCTCGTCCTCGAGCTCCAGCAGGACCTGCGCCACCTCGACGAGGTGCGCGGGATCCACGTCGACGCGGTCGTGGGCGCGGTCGCGCACGGCCCGGCCGCGGTGCTGTTCGGCTCGTCCGGGACGACCGGGCCGGACTTCAAGACGTTCGACTATGGCCACCCGCCGAACATCCTCGACCACCTCGTCGCGCTGCGCGTCTCGCGCGTGCAGCTCGTCGACGACGACTCGTGCGAGCGCATTCGGCCGTTCCTCGTCGGGACGGCCCCGCGGCTCGGCGAGTGGCTGTTCTACGGCGCGGATCCCGCCCAGGCGGCCGCAGGCGGCGCGACGCTGGGCCGCGTCGCGGGCGTCTCGGTCGGGGCCGTGAGCGGCCGGTACCTCGTCGTCACGTCGCGGCAGCCTCTCGCTCCGCGTGCGCTGGTCGCGCTCGGGCAGCGGCTGCGGCTGGCCTGGAAGCGCGCTGTTCCCGCCGATGCGCGCGTCGACGAGCTCCTGATCGCGGACCGCGAGCTGCTCGCCGGCACGTGCGTGCCGTACGGCGAGCTGGGCGACCCGGACACGTCGCCGCACTGGCCGCCGGTGCGGACGACGCATCAGTAGGAAGACGGTATGAGTGGGCGCGGCGGAGGCGCCGCCACCCGTTCCGGGGATCCTCCGGGCCGCGCGCGCACGCGATCCTTCGACCGGTGATGAGCGAGACCGTGCTCGTGGTGGACGACCAGGACGTCGTCCGGGACGTGATCAAGCTGGCGCTCGAGGGCGCCGGCTACCGCGTGCTCGAGGCCGGGTCGCCGAACGCCGCGATCGAGATCGCGCGGGGAGAGCAGGGGATCGACCTGCTCGTCACCGACGTGGTGATGCCGGAGATGGACGCGTTCGAGCTCGCGGAGCGGATCTCCCACGAGATCCCTGGCGTGCGCGTCCTCTACACCTCCGGGTACACCGACGCGACGGCGGAGGGGCACTTCATCCAGAAGCCCTTCACGCCCGCGCAGCTGGTCGCCAAGGTCGCGGGCGTCCTGGCCTAGCGCCGACGGGCGCGCTAGGCTCGCTCCGATGGCGGAGCGGAAGCGCTGGGTGTTCGTCACTTCCCATGCCGTCGTGCTGCTCGAGGTCGCGCGGAACCAGGACGTGACGGTGCGCGAGATCGCGGAGCATGCCGGCCTGACGGAGCGGCAGGCGCACCGCGTGCTGAGCGACCTCGCCGAGGAGGGCTACCTGACGCGGACGCGCGTCGGGAGGCGCAACCGCTACCGGGTCAACGAGGAGCGCCCGATGCGCCATCCGGCCGTCTCGACGCGACGGATCGGCGAGCTGCTCGACGTGCTGGCGCAGCGGGCTTGAAGCGCGTCCTGATCCTGACCGCGAGCGTCGGGGAGGGTCACGACCTGCCCGCCCGGACGCTCGCGCAGCAGCTGCGGGCCGAGGACGAGGACGTCGAGGTCGTGATCGAGGACGGGCTCGCCGCGATGGGGCGCGCCTTCGTGCTGGTCAACGAGCGCGCTCCTGGTGTCGTCTTCCACCGCTTCCGCTGGGTGTGGGACGCCGCGTTCTGGCTCTTCGTCCACTTCTCGCCGACGCGGCGGCTGACGCAGGCGATCGTTCGCCTCGCCGGCGCGCCCGGCGTGCTGCGGCTCGTCCGGCGCGTCCGCCCGGACGTGATCGTGTCCGTGTATCCGATGACGACGGAGGTGCTCGGCGCGCTCCGGCGCCGGGGACGGCTCGAGATCCCCGTTGCGGCCGCGATCACCGACCTGGCGATGATGCACTACTGGGCCGCGCCGGGCATCGACCTGCACCTCGTCACGCACCCCGAGTCGATCGACGAGGTCCGGTCGGTCGCAGGCCCCGCGGCGGAGGTCGAGGCCGTGCACGGCCTGACGCGCCCCGAGTTCGTCGCGCCCCGCGAGCCGTCGGCGGCGCGCGCCGCGCTCGGCCTGCCGCCCGACGGCAAGGTCGTGCTCGTCTCGGGCGGCGGCTGGGGCGTCGGCGACCTCGGCAGCGCCGTCGACGCAGCGCTCCAGCACGAGGAGGTCGCGCTCGTCGCCTGCCTGTGCGGCCGCAACGACGAGCTGCGGCGCAGGCTGGCCGCGCGCTACGCCGGCGACGCACGCGTTCGCGTCGTCGGCTTCACCGAGGCGATGAGCGACTGGCTCGCCGCCGGCGACGCGCTCGTGCACTCCACGGGCGGGCTGACGGTCCTCGAGGCGTTCGTCCGGGGGTGCCCGACCATCTCGTACGGGTGGGGTCGCGGCCACATCAGGGCGAACAACGAGGCGTTCCGGAGGCACGGGATCGCCCGCGTGGCGGCCTCGCGGCAGGAGCTCGGGCAGGCGCTCGAGGAGGCGCTCGCCGGGCGCCCCGCCCCCGGCCTTGCGCTGTCGGCGTTCCCGTCGGCGGCCTCGCTCGTGCTCGCGCTGCTCGCGGCGTGAGCGCTGCGACGTGGTTCGTGCCCGCAGCCGCCGCACACCTGCCGGCGCTGGCCGATCGGCTCGGCATCGAGCGCCGCCTCGACCGCGACGACGCCGTCGCGCTCACGTTCGACGACGGGCCCCACGCCGAGGGCACGCCTGCCGTGCTCGCCGAGCTCGCCCGCCGCGGCGCGCACGCCACCTTCTTCCTGGTCGGCGAGCAGGTGCGGCGGCAGCCCGGCCTGGCGCGCGAGGTCGCGGCGGCCGGGCACGAGATCGGGCTGCACGGCGACCGGCACGTGCTCCTGCTCCGCCGCCGCGTGCGCGAGCTCGCCGAGGACCTGGCACGCGCCGCCTCGACGATCGCGGACGCGACGGGCGTCGAGCCGGCCCTCTACCGCCCGCCGTACGGCGTCTTCAGCTCCGGCGCGCTCGCGCTCGTGCGCCGGCTCGGCTACCGGCCGCTGCTCTGGTCGGCCTGGGGCCGCGACTGGGAGCGCCGCGCGACGCCGGAGTCGATCGCGCGGCGCGCGACGCGCCGGCTCGGGCCCGGCGACGTCGTGCTGCTGCACGACTCCGACGCCTACAGCTCGGCGGGCTCCTGGCGCCGGACGGTGGCGGCGCTGCCGTCCGTGCTGGACGCGGTCGCGGAGCTCGGCGTCGCGGCGGAGCCCGTCACCGACTCGACGTAGCGGCGCACGCCGTCGACGAACGGCGTCGTCGGCTCCCAGCCGAGGTCGCGCAGCGCACGCTCTCCGGAGATGTTGCCGCCGCGCAGGTCGCCTGCGCGTCCCTCGACATGGACGATCGGCACGTCGCCGACGACCTCGCGCACCGCCCGCGCGATCGCGCGCACGCTCGTGTTCTCGCGGCCGACGAGGTTGTAGATGCGGTTCGCCGCGACCGGCTCGAGCGCCGCGACCACGCCGTCGGCGAGGTCCTCGACGTAGACGAACCTCCGCGACTGCGTCCCGTCCCCCGCGATCGTCAGCGGCTCGCCGGCGAGCGCCTTCGCCGTGAACGCGGCGACGACCGCCGTCGGGCGCGAGCGGGGCCCGTACGGGATCCCGAAGCGCAGGATCGTGTGCTCGATCCCGTACAGCTCGCCGTAGCTCGCCGTGTACATCTCGCCGGCGATCTTGGTCGCCGTGTAGACGTGCTTCGGCAGCTGGAGCGGCGTGTCCTCGTCGATCGGCTCGGGGCCGACGGCGTCGCCGTACACCCAGATCGTGCTCGCGTAGACGAAGCGGGGGACACCGGCCTCGCGCACGGCGTCGAGCAGCACCCGCGTGCCGAGCACGTTCGAGCGATCGGCCAGCGCCGGGTCCTTCGCGACGAGGTCGACATCCGCGAGCGCGGCCAGGTGCAGCACGGCGTCGCAGCCGGCGACGGCCTCGCGGGCCGCGTCGGGATCGCAGAGGTCGCCGATCACCGTTTCGACGTCGTTCGCGTACGGCGAGGGGACGAGGTCGAGGATGCGCGGCTCGTGACCCCGCTCGCGGAGCCGGTCGACGACGTGGGAGCCGATGAACCCGGAGCCGCCGGTGACCAGCGCCCTCACGCGCCGATCTCCTCCGGCTCGGGGCGGTAGTAGAGCGGCACGCACCAGTGGTGCGTCGCCACCCAGTCGCTGTTCGGGAGGTCGACCGGCGACCCGAGCAGGCGGTGGCACGGCTCGTCGTAGACCTTCCCCGTCGAGCGCTCGATCGGCGCAAAGACGACGTACTTGTAGAGGCCGGACGTCATCCCGTCCGGCAGCCGCAGCCGCGCCGGGTGCGCCGGGTCGAGCACGGCCCGCGCCGCCTCGTTCTTCCAGCGCACGATCTCGTCGAGCCGCTCGACCTGCACGATCCCGATCGCGGCGGTGAACTCGTTGAGTCGGAAGTTGAGCCCGCGCACCGCGTAGTCGGGCTTGCCGTAGTTGCGGAAGGCGCGCGCGTGCTCGAGCAGGTCCTCGTGGCGGGAGACGAGCATGCCGCCCTCCCCGGTCGACACCGTCTTCGTCGGCGCGAACGACCAGATCCCGGCGTCGCCCCACGTGCCGGCGCGGCGGCCGTTCCACTCGGCGCCGTGCGCGTGCGCGCAGTCCTCGAGCAGCACGATCCCCTCGCTGCGGCAGAGCTCCGCGATGCGCTCGACCTCGAACGCGAGGTGGCCGCCGATGTGCACGAGGATCACGGCGCGGGGCCGGTGCTCGTGCACCTTGCGCTCGAGGTCGGCGAACGACATGCAGAGGTCGTCGCGGTTGCAGTCGACGAACTCGACGCGCGCGCCGGCGTGCAGGGCAGCGAGCGGCGTTGCCATGAAGGTGTTCGACGGGCAGAGCACGGTCTCGCCGCGCACGCCCGCCCACTCGAGCGCCGCCAGGGCGGCGCCCGTCCAGCCGTTGAACGCGACGGCGCCGAGCCCGTTCCAGGCGGACCACGCGGTCTCGAACTCCGCGGTCAGCTCGCCTTCCGACCAGCGGTCCGTGTCGAGGATCCGGTCCCATAGCTCATGCAGCCGCGCCCGGTCGCGGTGGTCGAACCCGATCGCAAAGCGCGCGAGGTCCTCGGAGACGCCGGGGGCCAGCATCGGCCCCTAGCCTACAGCGACGCTAGGCCGCCGCCGTATCGACGCGCTCGCGGTCGAGCGCCTCGCGCACGGCGCGCGCGAGGTCGTCGCGGCTGAACGGCTTCTGGAGGAAGGCCTCGTCCGCGTGCACGAGCTCCTCCTGGTCGTAGCCCGAGACGAAGAGCACCCGGTTCGCGTCGAGCTGCGACGCGAGCTCGACGCCGTCGGTGTCCGCCAGGACGACGTCCGTGAGCAGCAGGTCGAAGGGGCCGGCGAGGGCGCGCGCGTCGCGGGCCGACGCTGCCACGTCCACCCGGTACCCCTGCTCGCGCAGCATCTGGGCGAGCAGCTCGCGCACGACCTTCTCGTCGTCGACGACCAGGATCCGCTCGCCGCCCCGGGCGGCCGCCCCGGGCTCGGCGTCGCGGTCGTCGATCGTGCGCGCCGTCGCGGGCAGGCGAATCGCGAAGGTGGCCCCCTCTCCCGGAGCGGAGCGGACATCGATGGTGCCGCCGCTCTGCGTGACGATCCCGTAGACGGTCGCGAGGCCGAGCCCCGTCCCGTCGCCGGGTCCCTTGGTGGTGAAGAACGGCTCGAAGATGCGGGCGCGCGTCTCCTCGTCCATGCCGTCGCCCGTGTCGGCGACCTCGAGCAGCACGCCGTCGCCGTCGTTGCGCGTCGCGATCGTCAGCGTGCCTGCGCCGTTCATCGCGTCGCGCGCGTTGACGGCGAGGTTCAGCAGCACCTGACCCGTCTGGCTCGGGTCGGCCTCGACGTTGCGCAGGCCGGGATCGAGGTCGAGCACGACGCGCACGCCCTCTCCGAGCAGGCGCCGGAGCATCGACTCGATCTCGCGGACGGCGCCGTTCAGGTTGAGCACGCGCGGCTCGAGCACCTGGCGGCGGCTGAAGGCGAGCAGCTGGTGCGTCAGCTCCGCCGCCCGCGCGCCCGCGGCGCGGATCTCGCGGGCGAACCGCTGCTGGCGGTCGTCGAGCGGCGAGTCGACCAGGAACTCGGAGTACCCGTTGATCGCGAGCAGGACGTTGTTGAAGTCGTGGGCGATGCCGCCGGCGAGCCGGCCGATCGCCTCCAGCTTCTGCGCCTGGCGGAGCTGCTCCGCCGTCTCCTCGAGCGCCTGCTCGGCCTGCGAGCGGGCCTTCCGGTCGCGCTCGAGGGCGCGCACCATCCGCTGGACGAGCGGGAAGAGCGCGACCCACATCCCGACGAGCGCGAGCAGCAGCAGCCCGGCGAACGGCATCAGGAACGCGCGGATCGAGCGTGCGACCGGCGCGTAGGACTGATAGAGCTCGAACACGCCGACGGTGCCGGCGCCGCCGCGCAGCCGGAGTGGCACGTACACCTCGAGCGCCTTGACGTTCTTGCCGGTGCCGCCCTCGTGGTTGATGAACGAGACGTCGCGCACGACCGCGCCGCGGACGACGCGCCGGAGCTCGGGCGGGTTGTCGGCCGTCGTGCCGATCAGCGAGTGCACGTTCGAGTAGGTGACGAGGCCGTCACCCGCGCGGTACAGCTTCACGCGGAGGCCCCCCTGGACGAGGACGCGCGCGTCGAACAGCCAGTCGAGCCGGCGCAGCTCCGCGCCGCGGACCGGGGCTGCGAGGTCCGCCGGCCGGAGCTCGTCGCGCAGGATGCTGGCCTCGACGTAGCGCGCGTGCGCGGTCACGTTCAGCTCCGCCTGGGTCGTCTGCTGATGCTGGGCGTACCAGAACAGCGCGAGCCCCGCCGTCGCGATCACGGCGGCGGTCGCGGCGGCGAACCGCAGGTGCAGGTGGGGCGAGGGGGCCACGGTCGTCTGGACGCTCATCGGCAGAAAGGGGGAGGACCCGTACCCCGTCCGAGGGGTCGGTGCTGCTCCATACGGACGACGGTGGCCGCGCGGTTTGACGGACGGCGCGCGGAGGAATCTCCGCGGCGTGCCGCTGCTCGTTGTCGCCGTCCTCACCGGTGTCTGCCTGGCCGGCGCGATCGCCGCGATCGCGTTCGGCCTGGCGACGGCCCGGTAGGGCTACTCGAGGCCCGCTTCGCGCAGGGGCCGGCGGCCCCAGGCGAAGTACTGCGTCCACCAGCCGGAGAACGGCAGCAGCGTCACGCCCTGGTCGCTCGACTGGACGAACCAGCCGTTGCCGAGGTAGAGCGCGGTGTGATCGACGATGCCGGGCGACGAGCGCGGCCCCTTGCCGCCGAAGAACATCACGTCGGCGGGCTGGAGCTTCCCGATCGGGATCCGCGCGGAGCGCGGCACCTCGCCGCTCATCTGGTAGGTCGTGCGGCCGCGCAGGACGGACGCGAGCCCGCGCTCGCCGGGGTACGAGGTGAGCTTGACGACGCGCCAGACGAAGCCCGAGCAGTCGAAGCCCCCGCGGGCGGGGACGCCGAAGTCGCTCTCCGCCCAGGGGCTCGTCCCGCCCCAGACGTACGGGTAGCC
This sequence comes from uncultured Gaiellales bacterium, assembly GCA_964496175.1. GTDB lineage: Bacteria > Actinomycetota > Thermoleophilia > Gaiellales > Gaiellaceae > PALSA-600. The sequence goes on from CAZBYA010000024.1 coordinate 25,738, forward strand.
GACGTAGTGGACGGCGCTCGCCAGCAGGCGCCGCTGCCACGTCGTCAGCGCCGGCAGCGTGAAGGCGTCGGCTGCCTGCTGCACCCACTGGAGCGCGCCCGAGTCGAGGCCCAGCACCTGCGCGAAGGAGTAGGCCGCCTCAGCCCGGGTCGCCGGCTGGAACGGCAGGATCTCGAGGTAGTCCTGCTGGGACGGGTGGTTGTAGCGCAGGTTCAGCATGCGCGCGACGGCCTCCGTGCCCGTGTTCGGCGGCGGGCTCAGGCCGGCGCCGGCGAGCGTCTGCTGGATCTCGCGGGCGGCGCCGGCGAGGCCGAGGTAGGTGACGAGCGCCGCGTCGAGCTCCTTGATCGACACCGGCGCCGAGGGCGCGGCGGCCTGGTAGAGGACGGGCGTGAACGTGGGGGTCGACGACTGCGCCGTCGGCGTCGCCGGGAGCGAGAACTTCGCCACCGGCACGTCGGCGAGGCTCCCGTCGGGCGGCGTGGCGCCCGCCGCGTTCGCGACGGTGACGTTCCAGACGGCGATCGCGTAGCCGCCGCCGGCGAGCGCGACGTTGACGGCCAGCGAGTGCGGCCCGTCGGCGAGCGCGGTCGTGTCGAGCTGGAGCTCGAACGGGGACGTGGTGGCAGTCGTGCGCTGCGCGCCGTCGACGGCGAAGGCGACGTGGTCGATCGTCCGGCCGGGCGCGTCGACCTGCCACGTGACGGTGCCGCCCACCGTCGCGCCGGACGCGAGCGACGAGACGATCTCCGGCGCGGAGGGAGGCGGCGGGGGCGGCACGGGCGGGTGCTGGACGGTGTTCGCGGCCGCGATCGCGGCGGCGAGGGCGCCCTGCGTCAGCGGCGCGTTCGGGTTGAAGGTCGCGGGCGAGGTGCCGAGGACGCCGGCCTTGGTGACGGCCCCGATCTGCGGGCCGGCCCAGCTGCCGCTGCCCGCGGCGACGGCGGCCGCGCACGCGAGCAGCGCCGTCAGGACGGCGGAGGCGCACAGGCTGAGGCGTAGCGGCACGAACGAAGACCCCGTCCGCGACCGTACCGCGCCTCGGCCCGTGTCGCCTCCCCCGAACGAGCTAGGGCCAGTAGGGGCCGAGGTCCGCGAGGAACGCGGCGACGGCGGCGAGCGTCGCGAGAGCCGCAAGCGACGTGAATCTGTACATGTGGGCTGTCTCCTTGCGATCGAGGTGTGGACAGCCCCCGGGAGCCGGTCGGATCTTTCCACGGCGCGGCCTCCGGACAACGCGCGCGAGTCAGCATTTCTGACCACAGGCAACTATGCTGTGCGGCGTGCCCCGCTCCCTGACCACGCACATCGACTCGCCGCGCGAGGTCGGGCGGCGCCTGAAGGCGGCGCGCGAGCGGGCGGGCCTGTCGCAGCGCCAGCTGGCGTTCCCCGGCTGTACCGCGGCCTACATCTCGCGGCTCGAGGCGGGTGCGCGCGTGCCCTCGCTCCAGATGGTCAACCAGCTCGCCGTCCGGCTCGACGTCTCGGGCCAGTGGCTCGCCACCGGCGTCGAGGTCGCGCACGCGGAGCCGCTGGAGCTCGTCGACGCCGAGGTCGCGCTGCGGCTGGGCGACCTCGCCGAGGCGGAGCGGATCTATCGTGCCCATCTCCAGCCGGACGACCCGTCGCGGGCCGTCGCGCTCGCCGGGCTCGGGCAGATCGCGTTTCGCCTCGAGCGCTACGACGAAGCGGTGGCGCAGCTCGAGCAGGCGTTCGATCAGCGCGGGTCGCGGCTGCTCTCCGACCCCGGCGCCGTCGAGTCGCTCGGCCGCGCGTACGCGGCGACCGGCGTGCTCGAGCAGTCGATCGCCCTGTTCCGGCGGGCCCTCGACGAGGCGCACACCGCGGATGCGCCGATCGAGCGGCTCCGGTTCTCGGTGCTGCTCGCGAACGCGCTGATCGACAGCGGCGGGTACGCGGACGCGGAGCGGACGCTTGCGGACGTGATCGCCCTCGCCACCGAGCTGCGCGACCCGCTCGCGGCGGCCCGCGTGTACTGGTCGCAGTCGCGGCTGCACTCGCTGCGCGGCGAGGCCGACCTTGCGGCGCGGTACGCGCGGCGTGCCCTCGACATCGTCGAGCGCACCGAGAACGACGCGTACGTCGGCATGGCGCACCACCTGCTCGCGTTCGCAGAGATCGAGGCCGGCAGGGGCGGAGAGGCGCTCGACCTGCTCGCTCGGGGGCGCGAGCTGTTCGGCGATCAGCTAGCAGCGCGCGACGACGCGAAGTTCGCGCTCGAGGAGGCAAGGGCTCTCGTGCTACTCGACCGGACCGGCGAGGCCGCGAAGGCGGCTGCGCGCGCCCTCGAGCTGATCGACGCGATCGGCCCCGGTGACCGCGGGCGGGCGTACGTGGCGCTCGGCGACGTGTTCCGTGCGGCGGACGACCCGGAACGTGCGCGCATGCTCTTCGACCGCGGCTTCGAGCTGCTGCTCGAGGCGGGCAAGCCGTTCGCGATCGAGGCCGCCCGGCGCCTCGCCGACCTGCTCGAGGCAGACGGCGATACGGCGGGGGCGCTCGAGGTGCTGAAGCGGGCGACGGAGGCCGCGGCCTCCCCACCTGTCAAATCCCGCGCCTGACGGCTACACTCGCGGGGTTCTTGAGCGAGTCTGGATGGTGCCCGGAGCACCTTCTTGCCCGTTCATGAAGTTGGCAAGGAGGTGAAGGAATACATGGCTACCGGAACCGTCAAGTGGTTCAACGCTGAGAAGGGATACGGGTTCATCACGCCCGACGAGGGCGGCAAGGACCTCTTCGTCCACTTCAGCGCGATCCAGGGCGCCGGCTACCGCACGCTGGCGGAAGGCGCGAAGGTCGAGTACGAGGCGCAGGAGGGCGACAAGGGCCCTCAGGCCGCCAACGTCTCGATCGTGGCGTAGCACCGGGCGGCGGGCATGCGCCCGCCGCCTCACCACCGCCCGCACGGGAAGGAGGGTGATTGGCACAGCAGAAGGAAGAGAAGGTCGAGATGACCGGCGAGATCGTCGAGGCGCTCCGGAACGGCATGTTCCGGATCCAGCTCGACAACGGGCACGAGACGCTCGGGTACACCGCCGGCAAGATGCGCCGCTTCCGGATCCGGATGAACCCGGGCGACCGCGTGCGCGTCGAGCTGTCCGCGTACGACCTGAACCGCGGACGGATCGTCTACCGGCTCCGGCCGGGCGACGAGCGCGAGTAGCCGCGAGCGCTACGCGGTCGTCGCTGCGGGCGCCGGCGCGCGCCGCGGCGCACGCTCGAGCACGCGCACGAAGAGCAGGAAGAGCAGCGGCCCGAGCGAGAGCGCCGCGAGCGTCGGCCCGCCGAGGCCGTGCAGGTCGGTGCCGGCGGTCAGCGCGTGGCCGAGCGAGAGCGCGAAGGTGCCGAAGCTCGCGTAGTGGAGGCGGCGCCAGCCCTTCTGCCCGATCCAGCGCCGCAGCCGGAACGAGACCGCGAGCGTCAGCAGGAGCCAGCCGCCGACCACGCCGGCTGCGATCGCCCCGGGGTGCCACGGCGCGGCGAACGGCACGAGCACCGCCGCGAGGCCGAAGTGGATCGTCGGGTCGAGCAGGATCGCGAGCACGTGCAGACCGAGCATCGCGAGGCCCGTCCAGACGAGCGTCTGGTGCCACGCGAAGAGCGGCTTCTGGCGGCGCGGCCCGAGCACGCGCGTGCTCAGCCCGAGCCCCAGCCACATCGAGAGCGTCAGCAGCCCGAACGCGACGAGGCCGGCGGCGCGGGCGACGAGCCAGGCGATCGGGACGGCGGTCACGACGTGTGCGTGGTCGCGTGCGGCTGCGCGGTCGTCGACGAGGCGACGATCGTCCCGTTCTGGACGACGAGCTGCGTCGTCGCGCCGCCCGCCGTCGGCGACGAGCTCGTGGTCGCGTGCGCCGCGGTCCCGGAGGGCAGCAGCACGACCCGGGCGAGGTGCGTCGTCCCGCCGGGCCCGCGGACGACGACGGTCGCCGCCGGTCCCTGCGCGAGCGGCTGCGCGGGTGCGTGCGTCCAGGCGAGCACGGCGACGATCGCGATCGTCGCCCAGACGGCGAGCACCGCTGCCCAGACGCGGCGCATCAGTCGAGCTCTCCCGCGGCGGGGGGCGGCGCCTGCAGCGCAGGCACCTGCTGGACGATGGGCGCGGACGGCGCCGGCGCCGACCAGTGGCGGAGCCCGCCGACTGCGGCGACGGCCGTCGCGAGCGTTGCGAGCAGCGTCGCCGCCAGGGCGACGGCGCTGCGGCGGGAGACCTGGTACTCGGGACGTGCGCTCATGGCCCAAGTCGTACCGCGCGGCCGGTAAAGCGCGGGCCAAGCCCGGGCGAGCGTTTCGCCGGTTCTCTCACCGGGCCGTCATCGCGAACTGTGATGCTGTGCCGCTCTGGCCGGACGTCCCCCGATCGAACGCGCGCGCCGCCGCAGGCGGCGCCGTCAGCGCAGCCTGCGGCGCGCGCTCCTGCTGCTGCTCGTGGCCGCGGCCGTCGCCGCGGTGATGGCGTACGGCGCCCTGCGGAGGCACGGCTCGAGCCGGACGCCTGCTGCGCGGGCCGTGCACCACGTCGTGCAGCTGCGGCCGCCGGGCCCGATCCCGGGCTACCTGCTGATCGCCGATCGCGGCAACGACCGGATGCTGCTCGTCGACGGTGCGAAGCGGATCTACTGGCGCTACCCCGGCTCGGCGCCCGTCGCGATGCCGTTCCGGTTCGACGACGACACCTTCTTCGGGCCGCGCCACGACCGGATCATCTCCAACCAGGAGGACCAGCACACGATTCAGATCATCACGTTCCCCGGGCGCCGGATCGTCTGGCGCTACGGCCACGTGAACGTGAAGGGCGGCGCGCCCGGCTACCTGAACACGCCCGACGACGCGTACCTGCTCCCGAACGGCCTCGTCTCCGTCGCCGACGCGTACAACTGCCGCGTCATCTTCATCTCGCACGCGCACGAGATCGTGCGCCAGTACGGCACGACCGGTGTGTGCTCGCACGACCCGCCGCGAACGCTCGGCGCGGTCAACGGCGCGACGCCGCTCGCGGACGGCGGCACGCTCGTCAGCGAGATCGCCGGCTCGTGGATCGACGACATCTCACGCACCGGTCATCTGCGCTGGGCGGTGCAGGCGCCCGTCTCGTACCCGTCGGACCCGCAGCTGCTGTCGCCAAACCGGATCCTGCTCGCCGACTACTCGCACCCGGGCGCCGCGATCATCATGAACCGCGCCGGACGCGTGCTCTGGCGCTACGCGCCGGCCTCCGGCCCCGGCGAGCTCGACCACCCGTCGCTCGCGATGCCGCTCACACCCGGTCTGATCGCGATCAACGACGACTACCGCGACCGCGTCGTGATCGTCTCGATCCGCACCCACCGGATCGTCTGGCAGTACGGCCACACCGACCAGCCGGGGACGGCGCACGGCTACCTGAACACGCCGGATGGCATGGACCTGCTGCCGACCGCCGCCGCGCAGGCCTCGCCGGTGCTCCGCCGCCTGCTCGCGCCGCACGTCCCGAAGCCGAAGCCGCCCGTCGCCACCGCGACGACGACGGGCGCGACGACCACGACCGCCGCGCCGGCCGCGGGCGTCGCCGTGCGCATCGCCTACCGGCTGCCCGCGCCGGTCGAGCGCACGGTCGCCGTCGCCTCCGGCGGGTCGGTGCTGATCGCCGGCGGGCTCGCCGCCGACCAGTCCTCGACGAGCGGCGTCTTCCGCCTCGCCCCGGCGACCGGCCGCCTGACGCCGCTCGGCACCGTGCCGCAGGCCTTCCACGACGCGGCCGGCGCGGTGCTGAACGGCGCTCTCTACGTGTTCGGCGGCGGCGCGCTCCAGAGCAGCGCCAGCGTGCAGCGGTTCGACCTCGCGACGCGTACCGGCAGCGTCGCGGGCAGCCTGCCGCGGCCGCTCTCCGACCTCGCCGCCGCCACCGTCGGCGGCACGGTCTACCTCGCCGGCGGCTGGGACGGCCGGACGCCGCGTCGCGAGATCTACGCCACCGCCGACGGCACGCACTTCCGCGTCGTCGGCCGCCTGCGGCAGGGGGTCCGGTACCCGGCGGTCGCCGCCGTCGGCTCGAAGCTCGTGATCGCCGGCGGCACGACGGCGGCCGGCCCGGTGTCGACCGTCGAGGTGTTCGACACGGCCCTCGGCAAGGTGACCGCCGTCGGCACGCTGCCGCAGCCCGTCGCAGGCGCCGCGGCCGTGGTGCTCGGCGGCGCCGTCTACGTCACGGGTTCGCGGGTCGTCCGCATCGACCCGGCGACGGGGCGGGCGACGGCGGCCGGTCCGCCCGTGACCGTGCAGTACGCCGCCGGCGTCTCGCTCGGCCAGACCGCGCTGCTCGTCGGCGGCTCCGTGGCGGGCCGCACGACGGGCGAGGTGCGCGTGCTACGCCCCCGCTGAAGGCACGTGGATGAAGAGCGCGCCCGCGGCGGGGACCGCGGAGCGCACGTCGAAGCCGAGCGTCTCGGGCGTCCAGAGGGTCGGCAGGTTGTACTCCGCGACGTCGAGGCGCCCGCCGCGGTCGACGCCGAAGACGTACGCCACGTGGCCGAACGGCGCGCCGACGCGCGGCCACACCGCGACCGCGCCGACGGCCGGCCGCCGGTCGACCGCCAGCCCGGCGAGCCGCGCGACGTGCGGCCAGTTCCACGCGTTCATCGCGCCGGGGATGAACCAGTCGGTCCGCTGGCCGTTCGCGGTCAGCGCCCAGGCGACGTACGAGGTGCAGTTGCACTGGTACATGTCCCAGCGGTCGACGACGTCTGCGAGCCCGGCCCCGGGGCAGTTCTGCGCGTAGGGATAGCCGTAGACGACGGGGAGCGCGCGGTCGCCCGCGGCGCGGCCGCCGGCCGCCGCGAGACCGGCGACGAGCACGAGCGCGAGCGCGGCGGCGAGGCGTGCGGGCACGCGCACAAGTATCGCGACGGGGGCCCCGCCGCACGGCGGGGCCCCCCGAGGCGAGTGCGATTAGCAGATGGTCGCGACGACCGTGCCGGTGCCGGCCTGGCTCGGGTCGGGCCCGTAGCCGGCGTTCGTCCGCACGATCACGACGTGCACCGCGTTGCCGGAGATCGTCGAGCCGGACTGCGAGACCGAGCTCGCGACGATCACCGCCATGTAGGCCGGCAGCGGGCCCGCCGGCGGCGGGGTGCTGTTGCCGGTGCGGGCGGTCCAGCCGGCGCCGCAGACGGCGGCGCCGGAGTTCTCGAAGCCCTTGAAGCTGGCAGGGCCCGAGCCGCCGCTCATCGGGTTGAGCTTCCACCACTGGGCGCCCCAGAAGGTGACGGCCGTGCCGGCCGCCGCCTCCTGGTTCCCGATCACGAAGCTGCCGCCGCCGGGCGCGCCGGCGTAGATCAGCAGCGTCGAGGTCGCGGTGGCGGTGCTGCCGCCGTCGTCGAGCACGTGCACGGTCACCGTGTAGTAGCCGGTGCCGCTGTACGTGTGCGAGCCCGAGACGGTGTACGAGCCGCCGGAGCCGGCGACGGTCCCGGTCGAGCTCGACGAGTCGCCCCAGTTGATCGTCGCCGTGAAGTCGGCGGCGGTCGAGCCGGTGAACGCGTCGGTGAAGCTCGCGACGGTGCCGCTGTACGACTGCCCGGTGCTCGCGCTGCTGCCGGTGGCGTGCAGGGCGGCATCCGCGACGAGCGCGGTGCCGTTGCCGCCGGCGGTCGAGCCGCCGTCGTCGGTGACGGAGACGCTGACCGGGTAGGAGCCCTCGTCGGCGTAGGCGTGGCTGCCGCTGACGGTGTACGAGCCGCCGCTGCCGCTGACCGTGCCGGTCGAGGTGACGCCGTCGCCCCACGTGATCGTGGCGGCGAAGTCGCTCGCCGGCGCGGACGTGTTGGCGTCGGTGAAGGTGAACGACGCGTTGGTCGCGCCGGCACCCTCGGTCGCACCGCTCAGCGAGAGCGAGCCGGCGGTCAGGGACGCATCCGACACGAGCGCCGTGCCGTTGCCGCCGGCGGTCGAGCCGCCGTCGTCGGTGACGGAGACGCTGACCGGGTAGGAGCCCTCGTCGGCGTAGGCGTGGCTGCCGCTGACGGTGTACGAGCCGCCGCTGCCGCTGACCGTGCCCGCCGACGTGGTGCCGTCGCCCCACGTGATCGTGGCGGCGAAGTCGCTCGCCGGGGCGGCGGTGTTGCCGTCGGTGAACGTGAAGAGCGCAGTGGTCGCGCCACTGCCCTCCGTCGCGCCGCCCAGCGACAGCGAGCCTGCGGTCAGCGCCGCGTCCGCGGTCGTGGCCGTGGAGGTCGCCGTCGCCGAGTTCGTCGGCGTGTCGGCGTCGGCGATCGTGACCGTGACGGTGTTGCCGCCCTCGTCGGCGTACGTGTGATCGCCGTTGACGGTGAACGCGCCGCCGCTGCCGGTGATCGTGCCGGTCGAGGTGGTGCCGTCGCCCCAGGCGATCGTCGCCGTGTACTCGGCCGCCGTCGCAGCCGTGTCCGGGTCGCTGAAGGTCGCGACCGCGCCGGAGAACGACGTGCCCTCACCCGCCGGGATGGACGTGCCGGTCGCCGTGATCGGCTGCTCGACGACGCCCTTCCAGTGCTCGGCGGCGGTCGCCGCCTGCAGCGAACCGCGGGCGTCGGTGAAGCTGCCCTTGATCGTGTCGTCGCCCGCGCCCTTCGTGTCCCGGTAGGTGAAGGACACGGTGCCGCTCGCGTCGGTGACGCAGCCGGCCGGGACGCACGTGCCGGTCGCGCCCGCGTTCTGGCCGGTGACGGTGAACGTCACGGTCTGACCGGAGAGCGGGCTGCCGCCGCTCGTC
>CAZBYA010000025.1:0-33806 GCA_964496175.1 uncultured Gaiellales bacterium
GACGTGATCGTCGGCTCGACGACCGCGTTCCGGGAGCTGCTCGCGCGGCTCTAGAGACCGAGGAGCTCGCGGAGGCGCCGCGACTGGCGGCGCGCGACGTCGAGCTCGGTGCGGCCCGCGTCGGAGAGCTGCACGCGCAGCCGGTCGGGACCGACGCGCCGGATCCCCGACACCTTCCCCAGGTTGACGAGGTGCGAGCGGTGGATGCGGACGAACCGCGTCGCGGGCAGGCGCTGCTCGAGCTCGCCGATCGACGTGGTGCAGAGGTACGAGCGGTCGTGCGTGTGCACGCGGCTGTAGTCGCCGTCGGCGGCGACGAAATGCACCTGGTCGAACTCGATCAGCTCGGTGCCGCCCGCGGTGACGACCGCGACCCGCTCGACCGGCGGCAGGACGCTCTCGGCGCTGCGCTCGCGCAGCCGCTCGACCACGCGCGCGAGCCGCTCGGGATCGACCGGCTTCAGCAGGTAGTCGAACGCCTCGACGGCGAAGGCGTCGACCGCGTACCGCTCGTGCGCGGTCACGAAGACGACTGCGGGCCGCAGGAGCGGCGCGGTCTCGAGCCCCGTCAGCCCCGGCAGCTCGACGTCGAGGAAGACGACGTCCGCCTCCGCCGTCTGCGCCAGCTCGAGCGCGTCCGGCGCCGTCGCCGCCTCGCCGGCAACCTCGACGTCGGGGTGCTGCGCGAGCAGGTAGCGGAGCTCCGCGCGCGCCGGCGCCTCGTCGTCGACGAGCAGCGCTCTGATCACGCCAGCGGCACCTCGAGCCGCACGACCGTCCCGAATGGGAACGAGCGGAGCTGCACGCCCTCGCCGTAGTGCGCGATCAGGCGCCTGTTCACGTTTGCGAGGCCGAGGCCGGTGCCCTCGCCGACGCCGGGCTCGAGCACGCGGTCGAGCGCGTCGCGCGCGATGCCGCGCCCGTCGTCGCGCACGGTGACGCGCAGGCGTCCGCGCCGCACTCGCGCGCGGACGAGCAGGTGCAGCGGCCGGTCGGTCTTGCCGTGCTTGATCGCGTTCTCGACGAGCGGCTGCACGAGGAGCGGGGGCAGGCGCACGTCGAGCGCCTCGGGGGCGGCGTCGACCGTCACCTCGAGCTGCGGACCGAATCGCGCCTGCTCGAGCTCCAGGTAGCTGCGCACATGGCGGAGCTCCTCGTCGAGCGTCACGAACTCCCCGGGCCGTGCGATGCGGCTGCGCAGGTGGTCGGCGAACGCGAGCACGAGGCGGCGCGCGCGCTCCGGCTCGGTGCGGATGAACGACGCGATCGTGTTCAGGGCGTTGAAGACGAAGTGCGGCTCCATCTGCGCCTGCAGGGCGGTCGTCGTCGCCGTGCTCAGCTCCGACAGCTGGAGCTGCGCCGAGAGCTGCTCGCCGAGCGCGGTCAGCGTCTCGACCGCCCACTCGTCGAGCGGCGAGCCGTCGGTCGAGTACGCGACGACGGCGCCCGCGGGGCCGTCGGTGAGGCGCAGCGGCACGACGGCGGCGGCGCCGAGCGGGCACGCGGGGTGACGGCACTCGCTGCGGATGCCGAGCGGCGCGAGCAGCGGCCCGTCGCGCGCGATCGCCTCGTAGACGGGCCTGATCGGGCGGTCGCCGGCGGCGTGGTGGTCGGCGCCGGCGCCGACGAACGCGAGCACCCGGTGCGCGTCGGTGACCGCGACGGCCCCGTAGCCGAGCTTCTCGAAGAGCTGGTAGGCGAGCGTGCGGGCCGCGTGCTCCGTCAGCCCGCGGCGCAGCTCCGGGAGCGTCGCGGAGAGGAGCTCGAGCGCCGGCGCCTGGCGCCTGGGCCTGCGCACCCTCGGCATGATCGTGATTGTGCACGTGACCGACGAGGTCCTCGCACCGCTCCGGGTGCGCTACGGCGAGCCCGTCGAGCTTCGCTGGAGCGGGGAGATCAGCGCGCGCGAGCAGGCGCTCGCGACCTACAACCCGCAGCGCGTGCACGACGTGACGCTCTTCATCCTCGATCCGGGCAACCGCATCGCTTTGATCCGCAAGCCGCACTTCGCGGCGGGCGTCTGGCGGCCCCCCGGGGGCGGGATCAAGCCGGGCGAGGACTTCGTCGCGGGCGCCGAGCGGGAGGCGCTCGAGGAGACGGGCCTGCGCGTGCGCCTCGAGCGCTACCTGGTCGCCTCGCGCGCCTCGTTCGTCCACGGGGGGCAGGAGCTCCGTTGGCGAACGCACGTCTTCCTCGCGCGCACCGGGGACACCGAGCTCGACCCCGGCGACCCGGAGGAGATCGCCGGCGCGCGCTGGGGCACGCTCGACGAGCTCGCCGGCCCCCTGCGCGAGCGGCTGCTCGCGACCGGTCACGCCTTCTGGCGCTACCGCGTCGCGCTGCACGACGCCGCGCTGGCCGCGCTCCTGACTTAGTGACAGTCTGTTACTAAGTCGTCAGCGCCGCCCGATGCTCGCCGGCCCGAGCTTGTAACAGTCTGTTACTAGCTCAGCCTCGCGCGCGGCCGCCCCCGGCCCGACCAGACCCACCCGGCGAAGCCGAGCGCGACGAGCGCGAGCGCGAGCAGGAGCCACTCGATCGGCGCCGCGGCGCTCGCCCTGACGACCTGTCCGGCGGGCACCGGCGACCCCGGGGGATAGAAGACGGGCACCGGCGGGAGGTGGACCGCCCCGTTCGTGTGGAGGGATACCTTCGGCTCGCCGGTCGCCAGCAGCACCGCGGCGACCACGAGCGCGAGCGCCGCCAGCGCGGTGAACGCCCCGAGCAGGAGCGGCCGGCGGCGGCGGGGCGCCTGCGGAACGATCCCGCGCTCGCCCGCCCAGGCGGCGGCGAACGCACGCGGGTCGGCGTAACTGCCGCCCAGGAGCTGCTCGGCGCCGACGCCGTCGGCCGCCGCGTCCTCGAGGTCGGCGGCCAGCTCGGCCGCCATCTCCTCCGCAGCGGGCGCCGCGACGCCGAGGCGCCTCCACTCTGCACGGCACTGTTCGACGAAGTCGGTCATCAGGTCACCTCGATCTCGACGGGAGCGAGCACCGCGTCGACGGCGTCGCGCGCGGCTCGCCATTCGGACACGCCCAACGCGAGGGCCAGCCGGCCGGCGCTCGACGGGCGGTAGTACTTCCGCGGCGGCCCGCCGTTCGAGGCGGCCCGGTACGTCTCGACGAGACCGTCGCGCTCGAGGCGCCCGAGCAGCGGGTAGATCGAGCCCTCGCCGACGGCCGCGAGCCCGCGGTCGCGCAGCCGCTTCGTCATCTCGTAGCCGTAGGCCGGCTCCTCTGCGACCACCGCGAGCAGGCAGAGGTCGAGCACGCCGCGGAGGAGCTCGGTTCGCCTCTGGGCTGCCGCTGCCATGCGTCACAAGATAGCAGCCGCTCCCTTGTCTCGCAAGGCTACGACTTGCGAATCCGTACCGCCGTCCCGTAGGCGCAGATCTCGGTCCAGGTCGAGCCGAGCTCGGACGTGTCGAAGCGCATCGCGATGATCGCGTTCGCGCCCTTCCCCTCCGCCTCCTCGGACATCCGCGCGATCGCCTCCTCGCGGCCCTGCGCGAGCATCTTCGTCATGCCACCCAGCTCGCCGCCGATGATCGACTTCAGCCCGGCGCCGATCTGCGAGCCGATGTTGCGCGACCGCACGGTGAGGCCGAACACCTCGCCGTAGACCTCCTCGACGGTGCTGCCCGGGATGTCGTTCATGGTCGTGATCAGCACTGCTCGAGCACCTCCTCCACGTCCGGGATGGACGTCACGCGCGGACCATCCCACGTCTCGAGGCCGGGCCACATCGGGTCTTCTCCCGGTCTCGTGATCAGGATCGCGCCCATGCCGACGCGCCGGGCGCCGGCGAGCTCGTCGTTCGCGCCGTCGCCGACGAACACCGCCTGCTGCGGCTCGACGCCGAGCAGGTCGCAGCAGTGCCGGTAGATCCGCGGGTCGGGCTTCGAGATCCCGAGCTCCGACGAGAAGACCTCCGCGTCGAAGAGGCCGGCGAACTCCGACTCCGGCCAGAGCACCTGGACGTCCTCGGTGCAGACCGTGATCAGCCCGATCTTGAGGCCGCGCTCCCGCAGGCGACGCAGAGTGGCGATCGCGCCGGGCTTCGGGCGCAGCGACTCACGGACGTACTCGAGCCGGATCGCGCACACGTCTTCCATGTGCTCGGGGTCGACGCCGGCATCCGCCAACGCGGTGCGGATCGGCGCCGTGTAGCGGTTGGGCGACGTGCGCCAGCGCTCGGCGAAGTCCGCTCCCGTCAGGCGCGAGACCTGCTCGGCGATCTCGGCGGCGAGATCGCGATCCCAGTCGATCAGCGTCTCCCAGAGGTCGAAGACGACGGCCTTCAGGTCGCGCACGCGCGCAGCACCTCCCACGCGCGGCGCACGTCGGCCTCCGTCGTGCGCGCGTTGCCGATCGCGAGCCTGATCAGGTCCTGCCCGCGCAGCCGCGTCGCGGCGACGAATACCTCGCCGGTCGCCGTCGCGGCGCGCGCGAGCTCGTGGTTGTCGAGCGTGCGGTGGCGGAAGCAGACGGTCGAGAACGGGTGCGGCGCCACGACCTCCCAGTCGGGGTCGGCCTCGACCCACGCCGCGAAGAGCTGCGCGAGGCGCACGTGCTCGCGGATCAGGGCCCGCAGCCCCTCGGCGCCGTACCAGCGCAGCACCGTCCACAGCTTCAGCGCGCGGAAGCGCCGCCCGAGCGCGGGACCGTAGTCCTTGACGTCCACCGCCTCCGGCGTCGCCGCGAGGTACTCCGGGACGAGCGCGAACGCGTCGTGGAACGCCTCCGGCCGCCGCGTCCAGAGCGCGGAGCAGTCCATCGGCGTGAACAGCCACTTGTGCGGGTTGACGACGACCGAGTCCGCCTCTTCGCAGCCGTCGAGGCACCAGCGCAGCTCCGGGCAGACCGCGGCCGAGCCGGCGTAGGCGGCGTCGACGTGCAGCCAGACGCCCGCCTCCGCGCACCGCCGCGCCAGCTCCGGGACCGGGTCGACGGACGTCGTCGCGGTCGTCCCGACGGTCGCCACCACGGCGGTGGCGTCGTCGAGCGGGAAGTCGGTCGTCATCCGGTACTCGTCGTCCGCCGGCACGGCGCGGAACTCGAGCCCGACGAGCCGCGCCGCCTTCTCGACGCTGAAGTTCGCCTGCTCCGACGCGTAGACGACCCCGCCGGGCCGGATCGTCCGCGCCGCGGCGAGCGCCGCCAGCGTCGACGTCGACGCCGTGTCCTCGATGTGGCCGTGCCAGCCGCGCGGCAGGCCGAGGAGCTGCGCGAGCCAGTCGAGCACGGTCACCTCGAGCTCGGTCGCCGCCGGCGACGACAGCCACGTGAACGCGTTCACGTTCAGCGCCGCCATCAGCAGCTCGGCGAGGATCCCGGGCTCCGAGCCCGTGACGGAGAACCACGCGAAGAAGCGCGGGTGGTTCCAGTGCGCGAGCCCCGGGACGATCAGCTCGTCGAGGTCCGCGAGCACCGCCGAGAACGGCTCGCCCTGCTCCGGCGGCCCGTCCGGCAGCCGGGCGCGGATCTCGCCGGGCTCGACCCGGGGCGCGACCGGCAGGTCGGGCAGGCGCGCGAGGTAGTCCTCGACCCACGCCGACGCCCGCTGCAGGTCGTCGTGGAAGCTCACCTCCGCTTCCTCAGCTTCTCGATCTGCTTCCACGTGCGCGTGTTCAGCACGTCGTCGCGCGTCAGCCACGCGCGCCGCGCCTGGCCGACGCCGAGCTCGACGAAGTCGAGCGCGCCGACCTCGTGGCCGTCGGAGTCGATCACGAGCTTCAGCCCCGCCTCGCGGGCGGCGCGCGCGTGCACGTCGCTGAGGTCGAGCCGGTCCGGCTGCGAGTTGATCTCGAGGAACGTGCCTGTCGCGAGCGCCTGCTCGACGATCTTCTCGACGTCCACGGGGGACGGCTGCCGCTTGCCGATCTTGCGGCCCGTCACGTGCCCGATGCAGTCGACGTACGGGCTCTCCATCGCCGCGAGCACGCGCTCCGTCGGAGCGTGGTCGAAGCGCGAGTGCACGGACGCCACCACCCAGTCGAGCGTCGCGAGCAGCTCGTCGGCGACGTCGAGGGTGCCGTCCGGGCGGATGTTGACCTCGATGCCCTTCAGGATCCGCATCGGCGCGACCAGCTCGTTGAGCGCGTCGATCTGCTCGCCCTGCCGCGCGAGCAGGTCGCCGCGCAGCCGCTGCGAGTGGTCACAGACGGCGTAGTACGCGTACCCGCGCGCCTTCGCCGCGGCGACCATGTCCTCCAGCGAGTCCTTGCCGTCGGACCACGTCGTGTGCGTGTGCAGGTCGCCACGCAGGTCGGCGAGCTCGACGAGCGCCGGCAGCCCACCGCGACGCGCCGCCGCGAGCTCCCCGCCGTCCTCGCGCAGCTCGGGCGGGATCCAGGCGTAGCCGAGGAAGCGGTAGACCTCCTCCTCGGTCGCGAACGAGTGCTCCTCGCCGGTCTCGACCTCCGTGACGGAGTACTCGGAGACCGAGAGGCCGCGGCGGACGGCGTCCTCGCGCAGCGCGACGTTGTGGTTCTTCGAGCCGGTGAAGTGCTGGAGCAGGTTGCCGTAGCTCTCGGGCGGGACGACGCGCAGGTCGAAGCGGAGGCCGTCGTGCGAGACGACCGTCGCCTTCGTCGAGCCCTTGGCGGCGACGTCGACGACCCACGGGAGCGAGCAGAAGTGGTCGACGAGCGCCTGCGGGTCGGTCGCGGTGGCGATGATGTCGAGGTCGCGGACCGTCTCGCGCATGCGCCGCGCCGACCCGGCGAGCGACACCTCGACGGACGCCGGGTGCGCGCGCAGCGTCTCGACGACGGCGCGCAGCTTCGGCAGCGTCGTCCCGAGCAGCGCGCGCCGGGGGCCCTCGGCGGCGCGGGGCCGGGCGAGCGCGGCGGCGATCTTGGCCTCGGTGCCGGGGCCGATACCGGCGTGTCCGCGCAGCTCGCCCGCGTCCGCCGCCGCCTTCAGCGCCGCCACCGTCGTGATCCCCAGCTCGCGCCAGAGGCGGCGGGCGGTCTTCGGGCCGAGCCCCGGCAGCCGCATGAACGACGCGACCTCCTCCGGCACCTCGGCCTTGCGCTTCGTCAGCGCGTGGATCTCGCCGTCGTCGACGACCTCGGCGATCTTCCCCTCGATCGTCTTCCCGATGTCCTGGAGCTTCGTCGCCCGGCCGTCGAGCGCGAGCTGCGCGACCGAGGCCGGCGTCTCGCGGATCCGCGCGGCCGCGCGACGGTAGGCGCCGATCCGGAACGTGTCCGCTCCCTCCAGCTCCATCAGGTCGGCGAGCAGGTCGAACTGCTGCGCGAGCACGTCGTTCCGCGGCAACTCCGCCACGCGAGCGATCATAGGCGCGCCGATGCGCGCCACCGTCTGCCTGCCGACCTACAACGAGCGCGAGAACCTCGAGCGAATGATCGAGGCGCTCGGCGGCGTCCTGCGCGACGGCGACCGCGTCCTCGTGATCGACGACGGCTCCCCCGACGGCACGGGCGAGATCGCCGACCGCCTCGCCGCGCAGCACCCGTTCGTCGACGTCCTGCACCGCGAGCGGAAGGAGGGCCTCGGCCGCGCGTACGTCGCCGGGTTCCGGCGTGTGCTCGGGACCGACGCCGAGCTCGTGCTCGAGATGGACTGCGACTTCTCGCACGACCCGGCGGACGTCCCGCGGCTGATCGCGGCGGCCGAGGAGGGCGCCGACCTCGTCCTCGGCTCGCGCTATGTGCCGGGCGGCGGCACGCGCAACTGGGGGCTGGTCCGCAAGGCGATCTCCAAGGGCGGCTCCCTCTACACGGCGCTCTTCCTGCACATGGGCGTCAGGGATCCGACCGGCGGCTTCAAGTGCTTCCGGCGCGAGGTGCTCGAGCGGCTCGACCTCGACGCGATCACGCCGCGCGGCTACGCGTTCCAGATCGAGACGACGTACCGCGCGAAGCGACTCGGCTTCCGCGTCGTCGAGGTGCCGATCACGTTCGTCGACCGCGAGGCCGGCGTCTCGAAGATGAGCCGCTCGGTCGTGCTCGAGGCGATCTGGCGCGTCCCGCTGCTGCGCGTGCGCGGCTAACGTCCAGGCGTGCGCGCGGTCACGGACGAGACGTTCGACGAGCAGGTGCTCGCCGCGGGACGCCCGGTGGTCGTCGACTTTTGGGCGCCGTGGTGCGGGCCGTGCAAGGCGATCGAGCCCGCGCTCGAGGAGCTCGCCGCGGCGAGCGACCGGGCCGAGTTCGTGAAGCTCGACATCGACGAGAACCCGCGCGTCGCCTCCCGCTACGGCGTGCTCTCGATCCCGACGGTGATCCTGTTCGAGGCCGGCGAGCCCAAGGTCACCGTCCGCGGCGCCCGGCCGAAGCGGCACTTCGAGCAGACCTTCGCTTCCTACTTGTAATCCCTAAAACGGGGGAGGCAGCGCGAGCGCCCCCGCGCGAGGATCGGGAGCGACCGACCGGGGGCGGCCGGCCTCGAACTTCGTCGTCAGGGGGAAACCGTGCCGCTCCGCTTCGCAGCCGCCGTCATCGCCGCCGCGCTCTGCGCGACCGCCGCCACCGCCGTCGCCGCCACCCGCACCGCGGGCAGCGGGCCCGGCCTCGTCCACCGCGGCCAGCTCGCCGCCATCTCGGTCGCGACCGGCGCCGCCGCACCGTGCTCGCTGATCGTCTCGTACGCGAACGGCAGGATGCAGGACGGCGCGGTCAAGCGGCCGCACGCGCACCGCGTCGCGTGGACGCTGCGCGTGCCGGTGTCGGCGCCCCTGGGCGTCGCCACCTGGCAGGTGCGCTGCGGCCTCGGCTTCACGTCGCACGGCTCGTTCGTCGTCGTCGGTGCGCTCTCGACCACGGGCTCGAGCGTCGACCTGCCGAAGGTCGTCGTCGACAAGCAGGGGTACTCCCAGCGAAACGACACCTACGGCACGGGGAGCAGCGTGAGCTGGGGCCTGATGCTCCGCAACACCTCGGTGAAGGAGGACGCGGAGAACGTCTACGTGCTCGTCAACTTCGTCGCGGCCAACGGGAGCCTGCTCGGCTCGATGACCGACACCGTCGGGCTCGTCCCGGCGGGCGGCACGTACGCGCTCGGCGACTCGATGTCGCTGCGGACGCAGGTCGCAACGGCGTCCCTCGAGGTGACCGTGCGCGTCGGCGACCACTCGCCGAAGCAGGCTCACGCGACGCCCGACCTCGCGAACGTCCGGATCGTGCCGTCCCAGTTCGACCCCACCTGGGTCGGCGAGGTCGACGGGGAGCTGGTCAACGACACCTCGAAGGACACGCTCTCGAACGCGCGTCTCTCGATCGTGCTCCTCGACGGCAGCGGGAACGTCGTCGGCGGCGGGACGGGGATGATGTTCTCGGCCCTGCCGTCGGGCTCGCGGATCGTCTTCCTCGCCCAGTCGGGGTTCACGGCGGTCCCGCTCGACCGCGCCGTCACACCGGTGATCTCGATCGCCCCGAGCTACCAGGCGCCGGCGACGGGCTGAGTCCCCTCTAGCATCGGTGCGTGGGCGTCGACGTCCTGCGCTGGGAGGGCCTGCTCCAGGGCGAGGAGCTCGCGCACCTGGCGACCGAGCCCGCGCGGGACGCGCGCTTCGCACCGCTGCCGGACGACCTCGACCCGCGCGTGCGCGACGCGGTGGGCGTGCAGCGGCTGTACGCCCACCAGCGCGCCGCGTGGGACGCGGCGCGGGACGGAGCGCACGTGCTGGTCGCGACCGGCACCGCGTCCGGCAAGACGCTCGCGTTCAACCTGCCCGTCCTCGACACGCTCGCGCGGCAGCCGAAGGCGCGCGCGCTCTACCTCTACCCGACCAAGGCGCTGGCGCAGGACCAGCTCCGGACGCTGACCGCCTACCGCGTGCCGCGGCTCCGCCCGGCGATCTACGACGGCGACACGCCGGTGGAGCAGCGCGGCCGGATCCGCGCCTGGTCGAACCTGATCCTGACGAACCCGGACATGGTCCACGTCGGCGTCCTGCCGAACCACGACCGCTGGGCGGACGTGCTCGCGAACCTCGCGTGGGTCGTCGTCGACGAGGCGCACGTCTACCGCGGCGTCTTCGGCTCGCACGTCGCGAACGTCCTGCGGCGGCTGCGGCGGCTCGCGCGCATCTACGGCGCCGACCCGCGGTTCGTGCTCGCGTCGGCGACGGTCTCCAACCCCGGCGAGCTCGGGAAGTCGCTGCTCGCCGACCCGGTGACGGTCGTCGGCGACGACGCGGCGCCGCGCGCCGAGCGCACGATCGTGCTCTGGAACCCGCCGCTCCTCGACGAGGAGCTCGGGCTCCGCGGGTCGGGGCTCGCCGAGGCGGCCAGGCTCCAGGCCGCGTTCGTCGAGCGCGGCCTGCGAACGCTGACGTTCGCGAAGAGCCGGAAGGCGGCGGAGCTGATCCACCGTTTCACGGCGGAGCGGCT
The DNA here is from genome assembly GCA_964496175.1 of uncultured Gaiellales bacterium. GTDB lineage: Bacteria > Actinomycetota > Thermoleophilia > Gaiellales > Gaiellaceae > PALSA-600. The sequence continues at coordinate 10,361 of CAZBYA010000025.1, forward strand.
CGGCGACGACACGCACCTCTCGCCGTACCGGGCGGGGTACACGGCGCAGCAGCGCCGCGAGATCGAGCGCCGGCTCGCAGCCGGCGAGCTGCTCGGCGTCTCGGCGACGAACGCGCTCGAGCTGGGGATCGACGTGGGCCTCCTCGACGCGGTCATCTCGGTCGGCTTCCCGGGGACGGTCGCGTCGCTCCGGCAGCAGTGGGGCCGCGCCGGGCGCCGCGGCAGCGGCCTCGCCGTGCTGGTGGCGAGCGAGGACGCGCTCGACCAGTTCTTCATGCGCGAGCCCGACAAGCTGCTCGGGCGCCGGGTGGAAGCGGCGATCCTCGACCACGCGAACCCGCGCGTGCTCGCCGGCCACGTGCGCGCCGCCGCGTACGAAGCGCCGCTGACCGAGGGCGACCCGCCGGAGTACCTCGAGCTCGCCCGGGCCGATCCCGAGTTGCGCGAGACGACCGCGGGGATCGTCTGGGCGGGGCGGGAGCATCCGGCCGCCCGCGTGTCGCTCCGCTCGACCGACCCCGACGCGTTCACGGTCGTCGACGCGACGAGCGGCGCGGTGCTCGGCGTGGTCGAGCGCTCGCGGGCGTACTCGACCGTGCACGAGGGCGCCGTCTACCTCCACCTCGGCGAGTCGTTCCTCGTCCGCGAGCTCGACCTGACGACCCTGCACGCGCTCGTCGAGCCGTTCGCCGGCGACTGGTACACGCAGGCGAAGAAGGAGACGATGACGCAGATCGTCGAGCCGCTCCGCAACGAGCGGCGGCTCGGGCTCGACCTCTGGTTCGGGCGCATCGAGGTGACGGAGCAGGTGGTCGGCTACGAGCGCAAGACCGTCGCCGGACAAGAGCGGATCGAGCTCGTGGCGCTCGACCTCCCGCCGACGACGTTCGGCACCGAGGCGATCTGGTTCCTGCCCGACCCGCACCACCTGGCGGAGCTGGACGAGCCGCCGAGGCTGCTCGGGACGCTGCACGCGGCCGAGCACGCGCTGATCGCGCTGCTGCCGCTGTGGGCGATGTGCGACCGCTGGGACATCGGCGGCCTCTCGACGAACGTGCACCCGCAGACAGGTCGGCCGACGGTGTTCGTCTACGACGGCCACGCAGGCGGCGTCGGCATCGCCGAGCGAGGCTTCGACCAGTTCGAGGGCTGGGTCGCCGACACGGCCGCCCTGCTGCAGGGCTGCCCGTGCACGTCCGGCTGCCCGTCGTGCGTGCAGAGCCCGAAGTGCGGCAACCTGAACGAGCTGCTCGACAAGGGCGGCGCGCTGACGTTCCTTCAGCGGCTTGTCGATTTCGGCGGCCCCCGTTCGTCGTAGGGACGACAGCGACCCGAGGAGGCACCGTGAAGTACGCACTGCTGATCTACGGCGACCCCGCCGACAACAACTGGGAGACCGTCTCGCAGGAAGAGCGCGACGCGATGATGGCCGACTACGTCGCCATCTCGAACGAGCAGGGCACGTTCGGCGGCGCCGAGCTCCAGGACACCTCGACCGCGACGACCGTGCGCGTGCGGGACGGGGAGACGCTGACGACGGACGGCCCGTTCGCGGAGACGAAGGAGGTGCTCGGCGGCCTCTACCTGATCGAGGCGGCCGACCTCGACGCCGCGCTCGCGGTCGCCGCACGCGTGCCGGCCGCCCGGACGGGCGGCTGCGTCGAGGTTCGACCGATCGTGGAGCGCTGAGCTGCTCGACGAGGTCTTCCGCGACGAGTGGGGCCGTGTCCTCGCGACCCTGATCGGCTTCCTCGGCGACTTCGACCTCGCCGAGGAAGCCGCCCAGGAGGCGTTCGCGGTCGCCGCGGAGCGCTGGCCGCGGGACGGGACGCCGGACAACCCGGGCGCGTGGCTCGTCACGACGGGCCGCAACCGGGCGATCGACCGGATCCGGCGCGACCGCACGCTCGCCGCGAAGACCAGGCTGCTCGAGCATCCGACCGTGGACGAGCCCGCCGACACGACGTTCCCGGACGAGCGCCTGGAGCTCGTCTTCACGTGCTGCCACCCGGCGCTCGCCCTCGACGCCCAGGTCGCGCTCACCCTGCGCACCCTCGGCGGCCTGACGACGGAGGAGATCGCGAAGGCGTTCCTGGTGCCGGAGCCAACGATGGCGCAGCGCCTCGTCCGGGCGAAGCGGAAGATCAAGACGGCGGGGATCCCGTTCCGGGTGCCGCCGCCGCAGCTCCTGCCCGACCGCCTGGCCGCCGTCCTCGCCGTCGTCTACCTGATCTTCAACGAGGGCTACGGCGGGCGCGGCGACCTCGCGGCGGAGGCGCTTCGGCTCGGGGCGGCGCTCGCCGAGCTGATGCCCGACGAGCCGGAGGCGCACGGGCTGCTCGCGCTGATGCTGCTGCACGACGCCCGGCGCGAGGCGCGCCTCGCAGGCGGCGAGCTCGTCCTGCTGGCGGACCAGGACCGGTCGCGCTGGGACGCCGCGAAGATCGTGCGCGGCCGCGGCGAGCTCGAGCGCGCCCTCGCCCTGCGCGGCGGCGGACCGTACGTGCTGCAGGCGGCAATCGCGTCGCTGCACGCCGACGAGCCGGTCGACTGGCCCCAGGTCGCGCTGCTCTACGGCCGGCTCGCGGGGCTGACGCGCTCGCCCGTGGTCGAGCTGAACCGCGCGGTCGCGGTCGCCGAGGCGGAGGGGCCCGAGGCGGGCCTGGCGATGATCGACGCGCTCGACCTCGGCGGCTACCGCTACCTGCACGCGGCGCGCGGCGAGCTCCTGCGCCGGCTCGGCCGCACAGGCGAAGCCGCCGCCGCCTATGCGCGCGCCCTCGAGCTGACGGGCGACGGCCCGGAGCGCCGCTTCCTCGAGCGGCGGCTCAGGGAGTGCGGCGCCTGAGCGTCGTCGCGCCGAGCGCGAGCGCGATCACCGTCACACCGAGCACGATGAGCGCGTCGCGGAGGACGACGCCGCCGCGGCCGCCGGCGACGGCGTGGGACAGCCCGTCGTAGGCCCACGTGAGCGGGAGCGCCGCCGACAGCCAGCGCAGCACGTCGACCATCCGGTCGCGCGGCACGATCAGGCCGCAGAGCAGGATCTGCGGCACCACCACGGCGGGGACGAACTGCACCGCCTGGAACTCCGTCCGCGCGAAGGCGGAGAAGAAGAGGCCGAGCGCCATCCCGAGCACCGCGTTGCAGACGGCGAGCGCGATCACGACCCACACCGACCCCGCGACGTGGAGCCCGAGCAGCCCGAACGCCACGCCCGACGTGACGCACGCCTGGACCGCGGCCAGCAGTGCGAAGGCGATCCCGTAGCCGAGCAGCAGGTCGAGCTTGCGGAGCGGCAGGCTCATCAGGCGCTCGAGGGTGCCGGTCGTCCGCTCGCGCTGCATCGCGATCGACGTGACGATGAACATCGTGATGAACGGGAAGATCCCGACCATCGGCCCGCCGACACGGTCGAACACCTGCGGCTGCGCGTCGAAGAGGTAGCGGAACAGCGTGATCAGGAGCGGCGGCACGAGCAGCAGGAGCGCGAGCGTGCGCGGATCGCGCCGAAGCTGCTGGAGCACGCGCAGGGCGGTCGCGGTCACGCCGCCTCCACGAGGGCGAGGAACGCGTCGTCGAGGTCGTCGCAGCCGGTGCGGCGGCGCAGCTCGGCGGGCGTCTCGTCGGCCAGGAGGCGTCCCTCGCGCAGGAGCAGCAGCCGGTCGCAGCGGTCGGCCTCGTCCAGCACGTGCGAGGAGACGAGCAGCGTCCTGCCCTCGGCTGCGAGCGCACGGAACGTCGCCCAGAGGTCGCGCCGGAGCACGGGGTCGAGCCCGACGGTCGGCTCGTCGAGGACGAGCAGCTCCGGCTCGCCGAGCAGCGCGGACGCGAGCGACGCGCGCGACAGCTGGCCGCCCGAGAACGTGCGCACCGGCCGGCCGGCGACGTCGGCAAGGCCGACGGTCTCGATCGCGCGGTCGACGCTCGTCCGGTCGGCGCGGAGGAGCCGCGCGAAGTAGGCGAGGTTCTCGCGGAGCGTGAGGTCGCCGTAGACCGAGGGCGCCTGGGTGGTGTAGGCGACCCGTCGGCGAAGCGACGGCGATCCCGCGGGCTCGCCGAGCACGACCACTCGACCGGACGCGACGATCTGCACGCCGACGACCGCGCGCAGCAGCGTCGTCTTCCCGGAGCCGCTCGGCCCGAGCAGCCCGGTGACGGTGCCTTCGTGCACCGCGAGCGAGATCCCGGGCAGGACGAGCGCCCCACCACGGACGACGCGCAGGTCCTCGATCGACACGGCGGGCACGCCCGCGAAGATAGGCCGCGTGGAGGTCGGACGCATCGGGGGATTCCGCCGAGCGCTGCAGGAGCGGCTGGCCGAGCGCCGCGTCGAGTCGGCGCACGGCACGGCGCTCCTCTGCGACTCGCTGCGGGACGTCTACGAGCTGAACTACCTGCGCCTCGACCGCGGCGGCGAGGCGCAGGAGCTCGCCGCCGAGGCCGAGCGCGCGCTCGACGGCTGCTTCCACCGCCGCATCGTGGCCGACGAGGCCCCGCCGCCCCGCGGGCTGGACGGGCTCGGCTGGTCGCAGACCATCCATCTGGTGATGGCGCTGCGGCGGCCGGCGGACCGCGCCGTCGACACGGCCGCGGTACGCGAGGTGCCGTTCGAGGCGATCGAGCCGCTGCGCGCACGGCTGATCCTCGACGAGCCCTGGGGCGACGCGGAGGTCGCGCGGTCGCTCAACGAGGCGAAGCGCCGTGTGCTCGCGGCGGTGCCGACACGCTTCCTCGCCGCCTGCCAGGACGGCGAGCCGCTCGCGTGGTGCGAGGTGCGCAGCGCGGGCGGCGTCGCGCAGATCGAGGACGTGAACACGCTCCCGGAGGCGCGCGGCCGCGGCTTCGGGCGCGCCGTCGTGCAGCGCGCCGCGGACGAGGCGCGGGCGGCGCACGACGTCGTCTTCCTGGAGGCGCTCGCGGACGACTGGCCGCGCGAGCTCTACGCCCGGCTCGGCTTCGACGTCGTCGGCGAGCGACACCTCTTCCAGCTGCCGGCCCACCCGCTGACGCGGCTGCGGCTGCGCACGCCGCGGCTCGAGCTGCGGCTCGCGACCGTCGCCGAGCTGCGGCGGCTGTACGCGGTCGCCGAGGCCGGGATCCACGACCCGGCGGAGATGCCGTTCGGCGTGCCGTGGACCGACGACCTGAACCTGCCGGACTTCCTCGCGCACATGGCGCCGGTCGACCCGAAGGCGCTCAGGCTCGTCGCGTTCTCCGACGGGGAGCCCGTGGGCGTCCAGGCCCTCGACGTGGACCTGCCCGAGGTGAGGACGGGCTCGTGGCTCGGCCGCGCCCACCAGGGGCGCGGGCTGGGGACGGAGATGCGGACCGCCGTGCTCGCGTTCGCGTTCGGCCACCTGGGCGCCGAGGTCGCCCGCTCCGGCGCGATCCAGGGCAACCCGCAGTCGCTCGGCGTCTCGCGCAGGCTGGGCTACGAGCGGGTCGGCGAGCACCTCGTCAGCCCGCGCGGGGCGGCGGTCGTCCACACCGACGTCGAGCTCCGCCGGGAGCGCTTCCGGCCGCCGGTCGAGGTCGAGGTGGCGGGTCCGCTCGCGACCCTGTTGCCCCTGCTCGGCGCCTGATCCTCGGGACTTTCCCGGATATACGGCTATCTACGTAGGGAGTGGGGTGGTTTCCCCGTTTCCGGGCGCGGCCGGCGGCTCGACACTGGGCCCCGGATACGCGAAAGGAGCGAACGGAAATGACACTCAAGCGATTCCTCGAGTACGGCGGCTTCGCAGCCGGTGCCGTGCTGATCGTCTTCGGCATCGTCTCGATCGTGATGGGCTTCAACGGCCAGTCCACGGTCAACTCGAGCCTCAAGAACGAGTACATCGTCGGCTCGCCCGACATGACCCCGGCAGGCATCACCGCCGAGGCGAAGTCGGCCGGGCTCGACCTGTCGAAGCTGCAGATCCCGTCCTGCAGCGTCGCCAACCAGGACATCAACACCGGCAGCCGCGCGCGCTGCTTCGCCCAGTACATGCGCATTCACACGTTCGAGGCCACCGGCGGCCTGACGTACGCCCAGATGGGCCGCTACCTCACCCCGGCCGGCAAGCCGACGAACGACGCCGCGCAGGCGCAGAAGGACCCGAAGACCGGCCAGCCGGTCGAGAACGGGCTCCGCAACCTCTGGGTGACCGAGACCGCGCTCACCACCGCGCTCAACACCAGCTACCTGGCGACGCAGATCGCGCTCTTCAGCATCGTGGTCGGGTTCGCGCTGCTGCTGACCGGCATCGGCCTCGTCATCCTCGCCCTCGCCTCGTTCGGCCACTTCTTCGAGCGGCGCGAGCCGAAGGCGGCCCCGAAGGTCGCCGCGCCGACTCCCGCCTAGCACCACCTCCAGTCCCCACCCACGCCGACGCCGGGGCCAGCGCCCCGGCGTCGGCGTAGAATCGCGGCCGGACAATCGAAGCAGGGAGGGCACGCCATGACGATGCGGCTGCCCCGCCCGCGGCACGGGGATCCTGTTCGGACGACGGCGGAGCTGCGCGAGCTCGCCGCGGCCGTGCTCGACGACGACATCCAGACGCTCGCGCGCACCACCGCCTACCTCCGCCGCTCGTACCGCGCGGTCTTCGCCGGCTACCTCGCGATGCTCGTGTTCGGGCTCGCCGCGGTGGCCGCCGCATTCGTGAAGGGGCTGACGGCGACGAGCCTCGGCGAGGCGGCGGCGGCGATCGGCCTCGCCGGCCTGACCGTCGGCATCTTCGCGGCCTTCTTCCTCCAGCGCCCGTCGGCCGCACTGGAGCGAAACGCGATCTTCATGCCATGGGTGTCGATCGTCTTGACGACCTTCTGGACGCGGATGCTCTACCTGGACGACCCGGCGACGCTCGACGCGAAGCTCGGCCGCGCGGCGAAGGAGGCCTCCGACGAGCTCGCGGCGATCGCGCTGCGCTACGCGGCGATCGACGCGAAGGAGCTGGGCGTCGCGAAGGTCGCGGCGCGCACGCACCCGGTCAAGCCGGCCGTGTGAGGGTCAGCCCAGCCGTTTGAGGGCCTGCGCCAGCGACTGCCTCGTCGTCAGGAGCTCGGCGTGCAGGTCGCCGAGCTCCCGGACGCGCTCGACCACCACGTCCATCGTGTAGATCGAGGGGTTGAGCCGCTCGTGCACCTCGTCCCAGCGGAGCGGGGTCGAGACGGGCGCGCCCGGCCTCGGCCGCACCGAGTAGGCGGACGCGATCGTCTTCCCCTCGCCGTTCTGGTTCGCGTCGATCAGCACGCCGCGACGGCGCGCCTTCGACCACTCCGTGGTGGCGAGCTTCGGGTGCGTCCGCGCGACCGCGCCGGCGACGACCTCCGCGAACGCCCGCGTATCCTCGTACGTGACGCGACGCGCGACCGGGACGAGGACGTGGAAGCCCTTGCCGCCGCTCGTCTTCGGGAACGACCGCAGCTCCAGCGCGTCGAGCAGCTCCTTCAGGATCAGCGCCACCTCGACGGTCTGCGTCCACGGCACCTCGGGGGTCGGATCGAGGTCGAAGAGCACGAAGTCGGGTCGATCGGGCCGGTCGACGCGCGAGTACCACGCGTTCATGTCGATGCAGCCCATGTTCACCATCCAGAGCAGCGCGTCCGGCTCGTTGACGAGCGGGAACTCGACCCACTTCTTCGCCTGCCGAGTCCGAGTCGAGACAAGAGCTCTATAGCGAGGGATCCAGTCCGGCATATGGCTTGGCGCGTCCTTCTGGAAGAACGCCTTGCCGTGGGCGCCGTCCGGGTAGCGCCGCATCGTGAACGGCCGGTCGCGGAGGTGCGGAACGAGGACCGGCGCGACCCGCTCGTAGTAGCGGACGAGGTCGCCCTTCGTGATTCCCTCCTCGGGCCAGAACGGCTTGTCGAGGTTCGAGAACCGGACGCGACCGGCGGGCCGCTCCTCGCGCACGTCCTCGGCGGCCTTGTCCTCGCGGATGCCGAGGTACGCGGGGTGCCGGATGTGGCCGTCGTGCGTCCACTCCGAGAAGCGCACCTCGGCGACGAGGCGCGGCTCGACCCACTGCACGTCGCCCTTGCGGACGCGCGGCAGCTTCGGCTCGGTCGGGAAGGGCGGCGTGTCGCGGTGCAGGGGGCGGAGCAGCTTCAGCAGGCGCGCGATCTCGGCGTCGTCGAAGCCGGTGCCGACGTTGCCGACGTAGCGCAGCGCGCCGCCGTCGGCGACACCGAGGACGAGCGAGCCGAACGTGCCCGCCCGCCGGCCCGCGCCGCGCGTGTAGCCCGCGACGACGAACTCCTGCCGGCCGCTCGTCTTCACCTTCACCCAGTCGCGGCTCCGCCTGCCGGCCTGGTACGCGCTCGCCGCGCGCTTGGCCATGATCCCCTCGAGCCCCTGCTCCGTCGCGGCGTCGTAGAGCGCGTCGCCGTCGTCGAAGTCGTCGGAGTAGCGGACGACGCGGTTGCGCCGGTCGAGCAGCTTCGCGAGGCGCCGCTTCCGCTCCGTGAGCGGCAGGTCGAGCAGCGGCTCGCCGTCGGCCTCGAGCAGGTCGAATGCGTAGTAGACGAGCGGCCCCTGTCCCTGCTGGAGTTCGGAGAAGCTGGCGCGCCCGCGCTCGTCGAGCCGGCAGACCTCGCCGTCGAGGACGGCGTTCGGCGTCTTCGTCGCCTTGACGATCTCCTTCGCGACCGCGGCGAACCGCTGCGTCAGGTCGTTGCCGTTGCGCGAGCGGAGCGTGCACTCGCCGGCCCGGACGTACGCGAGCGCGCGGTAGCCGTCGAACTTCACCTCGAACGTCCAGTCGCCGCCGCGCGGGACGCGCTCGTCGAGCGTCGCGAGCATCGGCGCGTACTCGCGGCCGGCGACAGCCGGGGCCTCGCCGTCGCCGTCGTGGCCCTTGATCAGCAGCCAGTTCTGCTCCTTGCCGTCGAGGTGCGCCGGCACGAGCGTCCAGCGCCCCTGCAGGCGCTTCCCGTGCAGCGCGAACGTGAGCTGCCCGTTCCGCTTCTCCTCCTCGAGCTCCCAGGTGCCGTCGTCCCAGATCTCGACGGTGCCGGCGCCGTACTGGCCCTGCGGGATCTCGCCGTGGAACTTCGCGTACTCGAGCGGGTGGTCCTCGACGTGCACCGCGAGCGCGCGCTCGCCCGGCTCGAGCGGCACGCCCTTCGGCACCGCCCAGGAGAGCAGGACGCCGCCGCGCTCGAGGCGGAAGTCGTAGTGCAACCGCCGCGCGTCGTGGCGCTGCACGACGAAGATCGGCCGCCGGCCGCGCTTCCGCGAGCCGAACGGCTCGGGGGTCTTCGCCGGGTCGCGCTTGCGCCGGTACTGCTCGAGCGGAGGCGACACGCTAGGAAGCTTTGCGCGAAGCGGTCTTCTTGCGCGACGCCTTCTTGCGCTTCGTCGCCTCGACCGACTGCCGCAGCGCCTCCATCAGGTCGACGACCTCGCCGCCCTCCTCGGCCTGCGGCTCCGGCAGCGGCTCCCCCTCCGCCTTCTTCTCGAGCAGCTCCAGGAGCTCGGTGCGGTAGCGGTCGTGGTAGCGCTCCGGGTCCCACGCGGCGGCGAGGTTCTCGATCAGGGTCTTCGCCATCTCGACCTCGGCGTCCCGCACCTGCGGCCGCGGCGCCGCCTCGGGCTGCCGAACCTCGTCCGCGTAGTACATCGTCTCGAGGACGAGCGTGCCGTCGACCGGGCGGAGGCAGGCGAGGTGCTGCTTGTTCCGGATCACCACCTTCGCGACCGCGACCCGGCCCGTGTCCTCGAGCGCCTTGGCGAGCAGCCGGTACGGCTTCTCGGCACCCTCGTCGGGGAGCAGGTAGTACGCCTTGCGGAAGTAGATCGGGTCGATCTCGTCGAGGGAGACGAACTCGCAGATGTCGATCGCGTGCGTCAGCTCGATGTCGAGGCGGTCGACGTCCTCGTCCGTCAGCTCGACGAAGCGGCCCTTGGCGACCTCGAAGCCGCGGATGATCTCGTCGGCGGGCACCGACTCGCCCGTCTCCTTGTTCACCTTGTCGTAGCCGATCGGGCTCAGGTCGCGCCGGTCGAGGAAGTGGAAGCGGAGCTCCTTCGACTGCGTCGCCGTGAACATCCGCACCGGCACCGACACGAGGCCGAAGGAGATCGAGCCGGACCAGATCGGGCGCGCCATCCTGCGCGACTTTTCCACAGGCTGGGCGACGGGAAACGAGGTTTAGCCACATGTCGGGGCGAGCAGAATCCCGCGCGAAGCTTCTCCACCTGACGGGGGGTTAGGCGCTCGGGGCCCGCTACACGGCGGGCCTCGACGCATTCAGAGGCGCCGTCTTCCCCGTTGAAAACCCTGTGGATGCTGTGGAAAGGCGCTCAGGCGAAGACGCCCATGCCGCGGAACTTGGCCCGCCGGCGCCGGCGCAGCTCCTCGCCGGGCGTGTCCTCGACCTCCTCCAGCGCCTCGACCAGCCCCGCCTTCAGCAGCCGCGCCGCCTCGTCGACGTCGGTCTGGGCGCCGCCCGGCGGCTCGGGGACGACCGCGTCCACCACCCCCAGCTCGAGGCAGTGGAGGGCGTCGGGCTTGAACGCGGCCGCCGCCTTCTTCGCCTCGCCCGCGTCGCGCCAGAGGATCGCCGCGCAGCCCTCGGGCGTGATCACCGAGTAGATCGCGTTCTCCTGCATCAGCACCCGGTCGGCGACCGCGATCGCGACCGCGCCGCCCGAGCCGCCCTCGCCGATGATGCAGGCGACGGTCGGCACCGTCAGGCGCGCCATCGCCGCCTGCGAGCGGGCGATCGCGCCGCCCTGGCCGTGCTGCTCGGCGAGCACGCCCGGATAGGCGCCCGGGGTGTCGACGAGCGACAGGACCGGGAAGCCGAACCGCTCCGCCAGCTCGAAGACGCGCATCGCCTTCGCGTAGCCCTCGGGGTACGCCATCCCGAACTGGCGGTCGAGGCGCTCCTTCACGTCGCGGCCCTTCTGGTGGCCGACCAGCGCGACCGTGCGCCCGTCGAGCGAGCCGAGCCCGGTGACGAGCGCGCCGTCGTCGGCGCGGCCGCGGTCGCCGTGCAGCTCGACCCAGTCGTCGATGATGCGCGCCACGTAGTCGAGCGTGTACGGCCGGTCCGGGTGGCGCGCGAGCTCGACGGAGCGCCAGATGGTCTCGTCGGTGGTGTCGGCCTGGAGGCGCTCGAGCTGGCGCGCGATCCGCTCCGCCTCGCCGGAGACCCGCGAGCCGCGCAGCAGCGGCAACCGGGAGAGACCGGAGAGGCGCTGGCGCAGGTTCAGCTCCTGGTCGCCCGCGCTCACCCGAACAGCCTCAGCAGCCGGAGCAGGTAGTCGCGCTGCTCGGGGCGCGGCACGATCGCGTCGAGGTGGCCGAAGCGCAGGTTCTGCTCGGCCAGCCCGAAGTCGTCCGGCAGCTTCTCGCGCGTCGTCTGCTGCACCACCCGCGGGCCGGTGAACGCGATCAGCGCGCCCGGCTCGGCGACCGTCACGTCCCCGAGCGACGCGAACGACGCCAGCACGCCGGCCGTCGTCGGGTGCGCCAGCACCGCGAGCAGCGGGACATGCGCGTCGTGCAGGTCCTCGACGGCGCACACCGTCTTCGGCAGCTGCATCAGCGACAGGATCCCCTCCTGCATCCGCGCGCCGCCGGAGCTGGTGACCGCGATCAGCGGCGCGCCGCGCTCGACCGCCGAGTCGCACGCGCGCGAGAACTTCTCGCCGACCGCGCTGCCCATCGAGCCGCCCATGAACGTGAAGTCCATGACCGCGAGCTCGACCGGGTGCCCGTCCATCGTCGCCTGGCCGATCACGATCGCCTCACCGAGGCCGGTGTTCAGCTCCGCCTCCGCGAGCCGCTCCGCGTACGGGCGCAGGTCGAAGAACTCGAGCGGGTCGTCGGAGCGGACACCGGAAGCCTCCTCGACGAACGAGCCCTCGTCGGCGTACCAGGCGATCCGGGCGCGCGCCTTCATCGGGAAGTGGTGCGCGCACTGCGCACACACCCACAGCGCCTGCTCGAGCTCGTCGTCGCGGTAGTGCGACCCGCATTTCGGGCAGGTGTTCGGGTGCTTCGAGTCCGCCGGCGGCGCGTGGCGATGCTCGACCTGGACGTCGATCCGGGCCTCGGACATGTGCGACAGCTTAGACCCCGGCCGCGAGCCGTCCGGTTGCAGCCTCCGGCTCGAGCACCCAGTTGTCGCCCTGCCGCACCCTGCGCATCCCCACCCGCTCGTACAGGCGCAACGCGCCCGTCACGTTCTCGGCGTCGACGCCGAGGCCGACGCGCGTCAGCCCCCGGTCGCGCAGGCGCCGGAAGGTCTCCAGGAGCAGCGCCTCGCCGAGACCCCGGCGGCGCCAGCGCGGGCGGACGCCGAGCGTCCCGATCCACCCGAGCCCCGGCTCCCCCGAGCGCTCCGCGTAGGCGAGCGAGAAGCCGGCGAGCTCCTCCCCGTCCCAGGCGAGCACCCAGAGCTGCGGCTCGAAGCCGCGGCCACGCAGGTTGAACTCCCGGAAGTTGGACGGCGTCACCTCGTGGAAGAACGGGTCGCCCGCGAACGACTCGTTCAGCGCCGCGACGACGCGTGCCTCGTCGTCGTCGCGGTAGGAGCGCAGCTCGAGCCCCGCCGGGACGCGCGGCTCCGGCGGCTCCTCGTCGAGCGACGCGCCCATCGTGAAGGATGAGCGCCAGTAGCGGTAGCCGCGCGCCTCGCACAGCCGCTCGAGCTCGTGCCCGGCCGGGAAGTACACGCGCACGCGTCGGCCCTCCGTCTGCGACTCGGCCCAGTCGAGCAGCCGCTCCTCGTGGCCCGGCGCGGCGAGGTCGAGCGCGACCTCGTCCTCCTCGACCCAGACGTCGCCGTAGCCGACGACGCGCCCCTCGTGCTCCAGCACGACCTTCCACTCGGGCCGGAGCTCGGTGTTCCGCAACCACTGGAGGATCTCCGCCGCGTCGTACGGGCGCGCGTCGCCGTACGCGGCGCGGAAGAGCGCTGCGATCGCCTCGGCGTCCTGCTCCCCCGCCGGCCTAAGCCGGGACGAGCTCATCGAGCGTCTCCGGCAGAGCGAGCAGGTCCTCGAGCTCACGCGTCGGCTGCGCGTCCGGCGGCGGCGTCTCGCCGAGCCTGTTGATCCACACCGAGCGCAGACCAAGCTCGTTCGCGGGGCGGATGTCGTGGAAGAGCGACGCCGCGACGTGCACATGCGCGTCCCGGTGCGCGCGCGTGCGGTGGAAGAACTCCTCCCAGTGCCGGTGCGCCGGCTTGTACGAGCCGATCTCCTGCGCCACCACGACCTCGTCGAAGGGGACGCCGATCTGCACCTGCGAGGCTGCGATGAAGTCGTCGTCGGTGTTCGAGAGGATCGCCAGCTTCCAGCCGCGCGCCCGCGCTTCCCCGAGCGCACCGTGCACCTCCGGGAACGCGCGCCAGCCCGGCAGGGAATCGGCGAGCCCGTGCTCGGCGCCCGCGGGCGCGCCGAGCCTGCGCATCGCCTCGGTCAGCACGTCGCGGTAGCTGCGCGACCCGTCTCGCTCCAGCTCCGCCTCCACCTCGTGGTAGCCCTCGAGCAGCTCGTCGGCGCGACCGTCGCCGAACACGCGCGCGAGCTCGGCGCGGATGCCGCCGTTCCAGTCGATCAGCGTGCCGTAGCAGTCGAAGCTCGCCCACCGGTCCACGGCCGAGACTCTACGCGGCGACCTCCAGCGGCGGCCGGTACGCGAGCACCTCCCAGCCGAACGTGTCGAGCCACTCGCGCGACTCCCGGTACCGCGGCCGGCGCCGCTCGACGAGCCGCCAGAACGCCGCGCCGTGGTTGTGCTCGACGAGGTGGCAGACCTCGTGCACGACGACGTAGTCGAGCACGTCGTGCGGCGTCAGCACGAGCCGCCAGTTGAAGCTGAGCGCGCCCTTGCTGGAGCACGACCCCCAGCGGCTCCGCTGGTCGCGGATCGTCAGGCGCGAGAAGGAGACGCCGAGCGCAGCCGCCTCGGACTGCGCGAGCAGGGCGATCCGCGCGTGCGCCTCGCGCCGGCCCTGCGCCTCGGTCAGCCGCAGGCGGTCGAGGCCGAGCGTCGGCTCGGCGGCCTTCGCGAGCTGGCGCTCGAGCCACGGCAGGTGCTGCGCGATCGCGTCGTCGATCTCGGCGTCGCTCGCGCGCGGCCGGACGACGAGCTCGGGCGGCAGCCCGTAGCGCACGACGATGCGATGCCCCCGGACGCGCTTCGATCGACGTATGTGCAGCTCGACCAGGCGTCCACCGACGTCGACGACCCGCATGCGCGAACGCTACGAGTCGCCTCGGACGACAACGTTCGTGACAACCATGGGCGCACCGTTCGCGCCCGCGCACGCTATTCCTGGAAGCGGCTGACGACGATCGACGCGTTGTGACCGCCGAAGCCGAACGAGTTCGACACCGCGATGTCGAGGTCGGGGAGGTCGCGCGCGTCGTTCGGGACGTAGTCGAGATCGCAGTCCGGATCGGGATCGTCGTAGTTGATCGTCGGCGGCGCCTTGCGATCGACGACGGCGAGGGTCGTGAACACCGCCTCGACCGCGCCCGCGGCGCCGAAGCAGTGGCCGGTCGCGCCCTTGGTCGACGAGACGGCGAGCTTCGTGGTCGCGTACTCGTCGCCGAATGCGCGCTTGATCACACGCGTCTCCGCCGAGTCGCCGAGCGGCGTCGACGTCGCGTGCGCGTTCACGTAGCCGACGTCCGTCGGGGCTATGCCCGCGTCGTCGAGCGCCATCGTCATCGCGCGCGCAGGGCTCTCGCCGGTCGGGTCGGGCTCCGTCATGTGCGCGGCGTCCGACGACATGCCGTAGCCGATCAGCTCCGCGTAGATCTTCGCGCCGCGCGCCTGCGCGTGGTCGAGGCCCTCGAGCACCAGCACCGCGGCGGCCTCGCCCATCACGAGCCCGTCGCGCTGGTTGTCGAACGGCCGCGACGCGCGCGCCGGGTCGTCGTTGCGCCGCGACAGCGCGCGCATCGCGTCGAAGCCGGCGATCCCGACCTCCGTGATCGGCGCCTCGGAGCCGCCCGCGAACATCACGTCCGCACGGCCGAGGCGAATCGCGTCGACGGCGTCCCCGATCGCCATGTTCGACGCGGCGCACGCGGTGCACTGGCTCATCAGCGGGCCCTTCGTGCCGAGCTCGATCGAGAGCCAGCCGGCGCCCATGTTCGGGATGATCGAGGGGATCGAGAAGGGGCTGACGCGGTCCGGCCCCTTCGTGAGCAGCACGTGGTAGCACTCCTGGTAGGAGTGCAGCCCGCCGATGCCGGTCGCGATCGACGCGCCGAAGCGGTCGGGAGCCGTCGACACGTCGACATCGGCGTCCGACTCCGCCTGGCGCGCCGCGGCGAGGATCATCTGCGCGAACCGGTCCATCCGCCGTGCGGCCTTGCGGTCGACCCACGTGGTCGGGTCGAAGTCCTTCAGCTCGCAGGCGAAGTGGACGTTGTAGTCGGTGTGGTCGAAGGCCGTGATCTCGCCCGCGCCCGACTCGCCGGCGAGCAGGCGCGACCACGACGTCTGCACGTCGTTGCCCAGGGGGCTGACCATGCCCAGGCCGGTGATGACGACTCGTCTGCGCCCGTTCTCGCTCAACTCACATCCCCAACCCGCCGTCGACGAGCAGCACGGCGCCCGTGACGAACGACGCCTCGTCGGAGGCGAGGTAGCGTACCGCCCCCGCAACCTCCTTCGGCTCCGCGACGCGGCCGAGCGGCGTGTTCTGGACCATCGCCGCCGTCGCCTCCTCGGGCAGGACGTCGGTTAGCTGCGTCTGCACGTAGCCGGGCGCGACGACGTTCGCGCGGATGTTGCGCGAGCCGAGCTCGCGCGCGAGCGACTTCGTGAAGCCGATGATCCCCGCCTTCGACGCCGCGTAGTTCGTCTGGCCCCAGTTGCCGTGCACGCCGACGATCGAGCTGACGTTCACGATCGCGCCTGCGCGCTTGCGCATCATCGGCCGCGTCACCGCGCGGCAGGTGTAGAAGACCGAGCTGAGGTTCGTCTCGATCACCGTGCGCCAGTCGTCGTCCGACATGCGCGCGAGCAGGCCGTCGCGCGTCAGCCCGGCGTTGTTGACGAGCACGTCGACGTCTCCGGCCTCCTCGACGAGGCGCTTCGCGTCCTCGGGCGACGAGACGTCCGCCTGCACGGCGCGGCCGCCGATCGCGGCCGCCAGCTGCTCCGCCTCCTCCTGTCCCGAGCGGTAGCCGACGACGACGTCGGCGCCGGCGCGGGCGAGCTCCTCCGCGATCGCGCGGCCGATCCCGCGCGACGCTCCCGTGACGAGGGCGAGCTTCCCCGCCAGCGAGCAGAACTCAGGCAAGCTGCTTCGCGGCCTCTTCCAGCGACTTCAGGTTGTTCACGGAGAGGACGCGGACGGACCTGTCGATCCTCTTCAGTAAACCGCTCAGCACGTTGCCGGGCCCGACCTCGACGAACGTCGTCACGCCCTGCTCGATCAGCTCGCGCGCCGCCTGCGTGAACTTGACGGGCGCCGTCAGCTGGTCGATCAGCAGCTCGCGGCACCGCTGCGCGTCCTCGACGCGCGCGGTCACCGTCGACATGAAGGCGGCGCGGCTCTCCGCGAGATGCACCTTCTCGAGCGCGGGGCGCAGGCGGTCGCCCGCACGCGCGACGAGCGGCGAGTGGAACGCGCCCGAGACCCGCAGCCGCACGGCGCGGCGTGCGCCCTCGCGCTCCGCCTCGACGCACGCCTCGTCGACCGACGGCGTCTCGCCGGAGATGACGAGCTGCCCGGGACAGTTGTAGTTCGCGGGCCACACGTTCGAGATCTTGCGGCACAGCGACTCGACCGCCTCGTCGGCGAGGCCGAGGATCGCCGCCATCGAGCCGGGGTGCTCCCGCGCGGTCGCCGCCATCGCGAGCCCGCGCTCGCGCACGACCGCGATCGCGTCGCGGACGGAGAGCGCGCCGCCGGACGCGAGCGCGGCGAACTCGCCCACCGAGTGGCCGACGACGAAGTCGGGCACGACGCCGCGCACCCGCAGCGCCGCGTCGAGCGCGAGCGACGTCGAGACCAGCGCCGGCTGCTGCACCTCGGTCTCGACCATCGCCTCGACGGGTCCCTCGAAGCAGATCTCCCTCAGGTCGAGCCCGCACGCCTCGCTGCCCTGCTCGTACACCGCCATCGCCTCCGGCACCGCCTCGGCGACGTCCCGACCCATCCCTGCCTCGAAGGATCCCTGCCCCGGGAACATGAACGCGAGCTTGGTCATGCGGCCGCTCCAGTCGTCTCGTGTGTCCATTGAATCAGTGCCGAGCCCCACGTGAGGCCCGCCCCCATGCCTGTCAACAGCACCAGCTTGCCCGGTTTCAGGCGACCGTCGTCGGCCGCGTCGGCGAGCGCGAGCGGGATCGACCCCGACGACGTGTTGCCGTACCGGTCGACGTTCACCACGGTCTTCTCCTCGGGCACCCCCAGCTTCCGGGCAGCGTGATCGATGATCCGGACGTTCGCCTGGTGCGGGACGTAGACGTCGACGTCGTCGATCGTCTTCCCGCAGGCGCCCAGGATCGCCTCGGCGGAGGTCACCATCACCCGGGTCGCGAACTTGAACACCTCGCGGCCGTTCATCTTGACCAGCCGGTCGGGGTTCTCGAACTTGCGCGAGCCGCTGCCGGGCAGCCACAGGTTCGCGCCGCCGCCGCCGTCCGCGCCGAGCTCGAAGCCGAGGAACCCGCCCTCGTCGACCGGCTCGAGCACGACGGCGCCGGCGCCGTCGCCGAAGAGGACGAGGGTCGAGCGGTCGGTCCAGTCGAGGATCTTCGAGAGGACGTCGCCGCCGACGACGAGCGCGCGCTGGGCGAGCCCCGCGGCGACCATCGCGTGCGCCTGCGCGATCGCGTACACGAAGCCGGTGCAGCCGGCCGAGAGGTCGTACGCGGCGGCGGCGGGCATGCCGAGCTCATCGGCGATCAGCGCCGACGACGACGGGAATGCCATGTCCGGCGTCACGGTCGCGACGACCACCAGGTCGATCGTCGCGGGGTCGACGCCCGCCATCTGGAGCGCGCGGCGCGCTGCCGGCAGCGCCACGTCGGTGAGCGCCTGGTCGTCGCTCGCGATCCTCCGCTCGCGGATCCCCGTGCGGGTGCGGATCCATTCGTCCGAGGTGTCGACGATCCCCGCGAGCTCGTCGTTCGTGAGCACGCGCTCGGGCACGTAGCAGCCGAGGCCCGTGATCGAGACCGGGCGGCCGTTGGCCAGCCCGATCACGACTGCTCCGCTCCGACTGCAAAGGTGAGCGTCCCGCGGACGGCGAGCTGGCCGTCCACGGTCGCCTTCGCGCGGCCGCGCCCGACGGGGCCGCGCACCGTCTCGATCTCGCACTCGAGCGTGAGGGTGTCGCCGGGGCGGACGAGCCGCTTGAAGCGGACGTCGTCGATGCCGGCGAAGAGCGCGAGCTTGCCGCGGTTCTCCTCCTGCGAGAGCACGGCGACGGCGCCGCACTGTGCAAGCGCCTCGACCATCTTCACGCCGGGCATGATCGGGTTGCCGGGGAAGTGTCCCGCGCAGTCGTCGTCGGTGACGGTGCGCCGGGCGACGACCCGCTGCCCCGGCTCGAGCTCGAGCACCTCGTCGATCAGGAGCATCGGGTCGCGGTGCGGCAGGACCGCCTCGATGGCGGCCTTGTCCATCAGGATGTCCGTCACGCCGAGAGCCGCTCCCGAAGGCCGTTGCGGCCGCGGTGGGCGTAGCACTTGGCGGTGCCGACGGGGAGGCCCGTGGCCGCCGAGATCTCGCCGAACGGCACGTCGAACGCGTCCTTGAGCGCGACGACCGTCGCCTGCGCTGGCGGCAGCTCGGCGAGGCAGCGACCCAGCTCCCGGCGCGTCTCGGCCGCCGCCGCGGCGACGACGGGATCGCCGTCGGCGGCAACGCGCCGGTCCTCGACGAGCGGCTCGGTGCGGCGCTCCGCCGCCCAGCGCGCCTGCGCGACGTCCTTGCAGGTGTTGACCACGAGCCGGTGCAGCCAGGTGGAGAACCGCGCCTCGCCCTTGAACTGCCCGACCCGCTGCACGAGCTTCACCAGCGCCTCCTGCGCAGCGTCGCGGGCGTCCTCCGGGTCGCGCAGGACGTGCAGGCAGATCCGCTCCACGCGGGGCGCATGACGCTCGCACAGCGCCGCCAGCGCCAGGGTGTCTCCGTCTTTCGCTCGCCTCACCAGGATCGGGTCCGACAGCTCGAGGTACACGATTGGACGGCTGCGGCGGGCGGGCGGTTGCACGGCGGCCCTACTCTAGTCCGCATGCCGCCTCCCGACGCCGTGCTGGCCGCGCTGCGCGGCTCGTGGGGACGCGAGCTGCACTACGCGGAGAGCACGCCGACGACCCAGCGGCTGCTGCCGCCGGACGCGGCCCACGGCGCCGTGGCGCTCGCCGAGCGCCAGACGGAGGGCCGCGGGCGGCTCGGCCGCACGTGGACCGACTCCGGCCTGATGTTCTCCGTCGCGCTCTACCCGCCGCCGCCGGTGGCGCGCTGGCCGGAGCTGACGCTCGTCGCGGCCCGGGCGGTGGCGGGCGCGATCGGCCCCCAGGCGACGATCAAGCACCCGAACGACGTGCTCGTCGACGGCCGCAAGGTCGCCGGCATCCTCGCCGAGGCCTCGGCGCGCGTCGTGCTCGGGATCGGGATCAACGTCGGCGGCGCCGCCTTCCCGGGCGCCGGGTGGGTCGAGCGCGACCCGGTCGAGCTGCTCGCGGACGTGCTCCTTCGGCTCGAGCACGGCTACGACGCCTGGCTCACGGCCATGTGACGGTGTTGCCGGTGTTGCCGACGGCGTCGCGGGCGGTCGCGGAGAGGTTGGAGACGGTGCCGGACCACGGCACCGCGAAGGTCCCGGCCGGCTCGCTGAGCACGAGCGTGGTGCTCCAGTTGACGACGAGCGTGACGGTCGCGGGCTCGCTGAGCGAGAAGCCGAGCGTCTGGGGGTCGAGCAGCGTCAGCAGGGGCGGCGTCGTGTCGATCCGGAGCGGCAGCGAGAGCGAGACGCTGCCGAGCTGGTCGGCCCAGGTCAGCCGCAGCGTGTAGCGCCCGTCGGGCAGCGGCGTCCCCGCGTTCGTCCCGTCCCACGTCAGCGTCTGCCCCCCGGCCGGCAGCCAGTCGGAGAACGGCGTCGCGACGACGACACCGGCCTGCTCGACGTCGAGCCGGACCGGGACGTCCTGTGACAGCACGAAGGAGAGGACGGTGCCGTCATCGACACCGTCGCCGTTCGGCGAGATCGCCGGCAGGGACTCGCCGAGCCCCGTGACGGTGCGGTCGACGACGACGTCGGCGCCGCGCGAGGCGGTCGCGCCGCCCGCGGCGGCCGTCACGACCACGCGGTAGCGGCCGTCGCGCACGGTGCGCGCGTCCCAGGCGACGGAGCTCGTCCCCGCCGGACGCGACGCCGGTGCGAGCAGGGTTCGCACGAGCGTCCCGCCCTCGGTGCGGAGCTCGACCGTCACCTGCGCGGCGGCGCCGAGCGTGAACGAGACCGTCGAGGAGCCGCCCGTGCCGTCGGGCGCCGGCGCCAGCACGTCGGGCGAGACGGTGGCGGCCGTCACGGCGAGCCCCGGCGGCGGCGACGGGGTCGCGTTCCCGAGGGCTCCCGTGGCCGACAGCGCACCCGGCGCGCCGATCGTCCAGGCGTAGCCTGCGCCGACGGCCGCGGGCGGCGACGCCCAGGTCCAGTCGACCGCGGTGCCTCGCCCGCCGCCGCGCGCGACCACGGCGCCAAGCGGCCCGGTCACGGTCACCTGCCACGGCAGCGCGCTCGAGAGGCGCGCCTGGAAGCGGATCGGCCCGCCGAGGATGCCCGCGACGGACGGCGCGTAGAGCTTCGGCAGCCCGGTGGCGGCGACGCGCTGCGCGAGCGAGGGCAGCAGCCCGTAGGCGCCGCTGCCCGGGCATTCGCTCGGGCCGGTGTCGCGGTGCCCCGAGATCGCGCGGAGGGTCACCAGCTTGCCTGCGGGGAACTTCGCGTTCCCGCCCGACGTGTAGACGACGGTCGACAGCGGATCGACGTGCGCGACGTCCAGCCGCCACGCGA
This sequence comes from uncultured Gaiellales bacterium, assembly GCA_964496175.1. Classification (GTDB taxonomy): domain Bacteria; phylum Actinomycetota; class Thermoleophilia; order Gaiellales; family Gaiellaceae; genus PALSA-600. The sequence continues at coordinate 31,353 of CAZBYA010000025.1, forward strand.
GCAGGGCGACGAGCGCGTCCTGCTGCGCCTTCGGCGGCGTCGCGGCGGCGTAGTTGCCGATCAGCGCGACGCCCACCGTCCCGCGGTTGAACCCCTCGGAGTGGGCGCCGATCACGTTCCTCGTGATCCCGCCGGCCCGACCCTCGTAGACGGTGCCGAACCGGTCGACGAGGAAGTTGTAGCCGATGTCGTTCCAGCCGTTGCCGACCACGTGGTACTCCTCGATGCCGCGCACGATCGCCGCAGCCTGCGCCGGCGTGTAGTCGTTCGTGCCGGCGGTGTGGTGGACGACCGCGAGCTTGACGGCCGGCGCGAACAGCGGCTTCGCGCGCACGATGTCCTCGTTCGCGCCCCACTGCGCGCGCGTCACGATCGCGGGCGCGCCCGCCGACGCGAGCGAGCGCGGGGCGGTCGTCACCCGCGACCAGAGCTCGTACGCGCGGAGGCGGCGGATGGCGCCGCGGGTGCGGAACTGGACCCCGTCGGCGCCGCCCGTCCAGTCGAGGTTGCCGTCGCGCCAGAGGCCCGTGCCGCCGTCCGGGGCGACGTCGGCGTCGGCCGTCCGCCAGGCGCTCCAGCTCCCGTGCAGCCGGTGCACCCGGTAGGCGACCGAGCCGCGACCGAGCCAGTGGAGCGCGAGCAGGTTGAAGTGCATCGGCGCGCCCGCGGCGGCGAGCGCGCGCGGGCCGAGCGGGATCTCCTGCACGCGCATGGCGACGTCGCCGGCGCGTGCGGCGGCAGGGACGGCCAGCGCCCCGAGCGTCGCGGCGAGGACGAGCGTGCGTGCGCGCATACAATCTCGGCAGGGTGAAACGCCTGCTGCTGGCCCTGTTGGCGCTGGCGCTCCTCGTTCCTGCCGGAGCCGCCGCGGCAGCGCCGCGCGTGCTCGCGATCCACTTCGCAACCGACGTCAATCCCGTCACGCAGGACTGGCTGAACGGCCAGCTCGACCATGCGCAGTCGGGCGGCTACGCGGCGGCGGTGATCCTGCTCGACACGCCGGGCGGCCTCGAGGACTCGATGCGCAAGATCGTGCAGAAGGAGCTGTCGCTCCGGATCCCGGTCGTCGTCTACGTGACGCCGAACGGTGCGCGCGCGGCATCGGCGGGCGTCTGGATCTCGGAAGCCGCCGACGTGCTCGCGATGGCGCCGGAGACGAACATCGGCTCGTCGACGCCGATCACGGGCAGCGGCGCGAACATCGGCAGCGACCTGCGGCGGAAGGTCGTGAACGACGCGGCGGCGTCGCTGCGCGGGCTGGCCGCGTCGCACGGGCGGAACGCCGCGTGGGCCGACGCCGCCGTGCGCGTCGCCTCGAACCTCACCGACACGGAGGCGCTGCAGCGGCACGTGATCGACCTGATCTCCCCCTCGCTGCCCGCGCTGCTCGACACGATCGACGGCAGGCACACGATCCCGCGCCACCTCACCCTGCACACGCGCGGGGCGACGATCCAGGAGGTGAGCCCCGGCTTCCTGACGCGCGGGCTGTCGACGCTGATCGACCCGAACATCGTCTCGCTGCTCTTCCTGGCCGGCATCGTGGGCCTCGGCTTCGAGCTGTTCCACCCCGGGGTGGTGATCCCGGGCGCCTTCGGGGCGATCTGCATGATCGCGGCGCTCTTCGGGTTCTCGGTGCTGCCGCTCTCGTGGGCCGGGCTGATGCTCGTCCTGCTCGGCGCCGCCCTGCTCGTCGTCGACGCGCACGTCGTCACGCACGGGGCGCTGACCCTCTCCGGCCTCGTGGCGATGGGCTTCGGCTTCGCGACCCTGTTCCACAACGCGCCCGCGCCGTACTCGACCAACCTCCCGCTCGTGATCACGGTCACGGCGGTGCTCGGCGGCTTCTGGGCGGTCGCGCTGGCGAAGGCCGTCGCCGCCCGCCGGCGCCCGGTCCTGGTCGGCCCGCAGGAGATCGTCGGCATGGAGGGCGTCGTCCGCGGCGAGGGGCAGGTGTTCGTCCGAGGGGAGCTCTGGCGTGCCCGCTCCGACGGGCCGCTCGCCCCCGGAGAGCGGGTCCGTGTAAACGCGGTCGACGGCCTGACCCTCGAGGTGCATAGGATCGGCGCATGACCGTCGCCGTCGTCGTCCTCGTCGTCGTCCTCTTCTTCGTCGTGCTGTTCGCGATCAGCGCGATCAAGGTCGCGCGGGAGTACGAGCGCGGCATCGTGTTCCGCCTCGGGCGGCTCTTCCCGGAGCCGAAGGGCCCGGGCCTCTTCCTGCTGATCCCGATCGTCGACCGGATGGTCAAGGTCGACCTGCGGACGATCACGCTCAACATCCCGCCGCAGGAAGTGATCACGAAGGACAACGTCCCCGTGCGCGTGAACGCCGTCGCCTACTTCCGGATCATCGACCCGAACGCCGCGATCGTGCAGGTCGAGAACTTCATGGTCGCCACCTCGCAGATCGCGCAGACGACCCTGCGCTCCGTGCTCGGGCAGCACCAGCTCG
>CAZBYA010000026.1:0-6266 GCA_964496175.1 uncultured Gaiellales bacterium
CCTTGAGGCCGACAGCCCCAACCGACGCGGGGCGTTCGAGAACGGGAGCGACGGGACTCGAACCCGCGACCTCCGGCGTGACAGGCCGGCGTTCTAACCAGCTGAACTACGCCCCCGGTTCGGCGCGCAGTGTAGCGGCGGCAGGGATCGGGTCGTACCCGGCTAACGTGGCCGCGTGACGCGCGTTGACTGGGTCGTCCTCGGCGTCGTCGCGCTGGCGGCGCTGAGCGGGCTCAGGCGCGGACTGGTCGCGACGGCGCTCTCGCTCGGCGGCCTGGCAGCCGGCGCCGTGATCGGGGCGCGCGTTGCGCCGCACTTCCTGCACGGCGGCTCCGCCTCGCCGTACACGCCGCTCGCCGGGCTCGTCGGCGCGGTGGTCGGCGCGATGCTGCTGCAGACGGTCGCCGCGATCGCCGGCACGTTCGCCCGGGGCGGCCTCGCCGTCATCCCGCCGCTCAAGGCGCTCGACTCGCTCGGCGGCCTCGTCGTCGGCGCCGCGTTCGGGCTCGTGATCGCGTGGGTCGCCGGCGCCGTGCTCCTCCAGCTGCCGGGGCAGACGACCCTGCGCCGCGACGTGCAGCGCTCCGAGATCCTCCGCCGCCTGAACGAGCTCGTGCCGCCGCGGACGGCGCTGCGCGCGCTCGGGCGCATCGATCCGTTCCCGACGATCATCGGCCCCGCGCCGCCGTCGCTGCCGCCGGACCGGCGCGTGCTCGCCTCCGCGGCGGTCCAGCGGGCGCGGCCGAGCGTGGTGAAGATCACCGCAGAGCAGTGCGGGCTCGGCGTCGAGGGCTCCGGCTGGGTCGCGCGGCCGCACGTGGTCGTCACGGCGGCGCACGTCGTCGCCGGCGCGCACGGGATCGAGGTCGCCGGCCACGCCGCGCAGGCGCTCGTCGTCGACCGCTCGCAGGACGTCGCGGTCCTTCGTGTGCCCGGTCTCGCCGCGCGGCCGCTGCCGCTCGCCGCGCCGCGCCCGGGCGACCCGGTCGCCATCCTCGGCTACCCCGAGGACGGGCCGTTCGACGCGCGCCCCGGCCGCGTCGGCGCCACCGCGGACGCGCTCGTCCAGGGCTCGCTGCGGGAGATCACCGCGATCAGCGGCCTCGTCCGCCACGGCAACTCCGGTGGGCCCGCGGTCAACGCGGCCGGCGAGGTCGAGGCGACGATCTTCGCCGCGCGGGTCGGCGCGCGCGCCGGCTACGGCATCCCCGCCGCGCCCGTCCAGCGCGACCTCGCCCGCGCCCGCCGGCCCGTCTCGACCGGCGGCTGCTGAGCTGCGCTACAGCGCCTCGAGCAGCTCGAGCACGCCGGTCGGGCGGCGGAACGGCGCGACCACGTAGACGCCCGCGGCCAGGTCGCGCGCGCCGGCGACGAGCTCGCACGCCAGCTCGATGCCGACGTCGCCCGCGTTGGCACCCGCTGCGCGGTACCGCTCCTGCACGTGCTCGGGCACGACGATGCCAGGCGTCTCGTTGTGGACGCGCAGCGCCAGCTCGAGCGAGCGGATCGGCCACACCCCGATGAGCAGCGGGATCGGCGACGAGCCGCCGAGCCGCCGAAGGAGGTCCTCGACGTAGCTCAGGTCGAAGACGACCTGCGTCATGGCGAAGCGCGCGCCCGCCGCCACCTTGCGGTGGAAGCGCTCGGTCTCGAGCTCGAGGTCGTCGGCGGTCGGGTTGACGGCGACACCGGTGAAGAACGAGGTCGGCGCGTCGATCGCGCGCCCGTGGAAGTCGACGCCCTCGTTGAGGCGCGCGATCAGCTCGACGAGGCCGATCGAGTCGACGTCGTAGACCGCGCCCGTGCCTGGGTAGTCGCCCGCTTCGGGCGGGTCGCCCGTGACGGCGAGCACGTTGCGGATGCCCTCGGCGTGCGCGCCGAGCAGCGTCGACTCGAGCCCGCTCACCGTCGAGTCGCGCGGCGTCAGGTGCGGCACCACCTCGACGCCGGTCTCGCGGTGGATCGCCGCCGAGGCGATCATGCCGCTCATCCGCGCGCGCGCCCGCGGGTTGTCGTTCACGTCGACGAGGTGCGCGCGACCGGAGTCGCGGATCCGCCGGGACGTCTCGAGCAGGCCGTCGAGGCTGGCGCCGAGCGGCGGGTCGAGCTGGACGGACAGCACGAACTCCTTCGCCGCGAGCAGGCGCGCGAGCTCCGTCGGCTCCTCGGCGGGCCTGTCGACGTGCTCGCGCGGGCGCGCTCTCGCGGGCGCGGGCGCGGGCGCCGCGCGGTTCTCGTCGACGGCCGCCTTGATCGCCGCGATCTGCGCCGGCGTCGTGCCGCAGCACCCGCCGATCACGCGCGCGCCGAGCGCGCGGGCTCGCGCCGCGAAGTCGGCGAAGTACTCAGGGGTCGCGTGCGGGAACGAGACGCGCGCGCCCGCCATGCTCGCGAGGCCGACGTTCGGCATCGCCGCGAGCGGCGTGTCGCCGCCCATCTGGGCGAGCGCGGTCAGCGCGGCCGCCGGGCCGCGGCCGTGATTCGCGCCGAACATGTCCACCTCCAGCTCGCGCAGGCGGGCCGCCGCGTCCCGGGCCGACACTCCGGCGAGCGTCTCGCCGTCGCTGTCGAAGCTCATCAGCGCCACGATCGGGAGGCGCGAGACGGAGCGGACGGCGGTCACCGCCAGCTCGAGCTCGTGCAGGTCGTAGAACGTCTCCACCACGAACAGGTCGGCGCCGCGCCCCTCGAGGATGCGTGCCTGCTCCGCGAACAGGTCGCCGCGGCCCTCCGGCCGCAGCTCGACGTCGCCGAGCGGCCCGATCGAGGCGCCGATGAAGACGTCGCGGCCGGTGATCTCGCGCGCGTCGCGGGCGAGCTTCACCGCGGCCGAGTTGATCCGCTCGAACTCGTCCTCGAGGTAGTGCTGCGCGAGCTTCCGGCGGTTCGCGCCGAAGGTGTTGGTCTCGATCAGCTCGGCGCCGGCGTTGATGAAGCTGACGTGCACGGAGACGACGGCGTCGGGCGCACGCAGGTTCGCCTCCTCCGGGCAGCGCAGCCCGGGGACGGCGGCCGCCAGCACGACGCCCATGCCGCCGTCGGCGACGATCGGTGCGCCGTCGCGCAGCCGCTCGGCGAAGGTTCCGGCCATCCGGCGCCAGCGTAGTCAAGCGCCGCGGTCAACTACGAAACGGGTGATGGATCAAGCCGGGCCCGCGCGTCATGCTCCGACAGTCACCAGCGCGGGCCCGGTGCGGCGGGGCCCGGCAGCGGTGGCGGACGACCTGGGAGACGGCGCGCGGCGGCGCCGTCTCCTTTCGTTTTCGGCGAGCGCGAGGGACAATCGCAGCGTGCAGTGGCTGATCGTCCTCCTGTTTCCGCTGCCGTGGCTCGCGGGCGTCGTGTTCGTGGTCTGGCGCTCCGGCTGGGACTGGTCCCTGCTGCGACCGGACCACAGCGACGTCCGCTCCCAGGCGCAGCGCCTGGCGGGCTTCCACAGTCGCCGTTAGAGCACGCAGTGCCAACGGCCGCCGGCCTTGTCCTCGCTCGTCGAGTGCGTCCCGTAGACGATGCGAACGCTCATACGCGGACGACGATTCGGCTCGAAAGCGGCCGCGAAAAAAAATCTCACGGCGCGCGAATCCTGATGTATTGTCAGCGCGTCTGAGGGTGAGCCGGAGGAGGGAGAGAGCCGGCTCCTGCGTTGGTCGTTGTCCCCGTCAACCCGCGTAGAGCCGGAGGTCGTCTCAGGTGCTCACTGTCGACATTGCTCTTCCCGACGTCGAGGAACTCCAGAAGCTCGTCGACACGGGAAAGGAGAAAGGCTTCCTCACCTACGACGAGATCGTCAAGGGGCTCGAGGAGGTCGAGCTCACGAAGGAGCAAGTCGAGGACTTCACCACCTACCTGATCGATCACGGCGTCGAGCTCGTCGAGGGCGAGGAGCACAAGGCGCTGCCGCACGAGCGGCCGCTCGTCGAGGAAGAGGTCAAGGCGGCGCCGAAGCTGGACCTGACCGTCGAGCCCTCGCTCGACTCGCTGCGCCTCTACCTGCGCGAGATCGGCAAGGTGCCGCTGCTGACCGCCGACCAGGAGGTCTACCTGGCGAAGCGGATCGAGCGCGGCGACATGGGCGCCAAGACGCAGATGATCGAGGCGAACCTGAGGCTCGTCGTCTCGATCGCGAAGGGCTACCTCGGGCGCGGGCTCAGCTTCCTCGACCTGATCCAGGAAGGCTCGCTCGGCCTGATCCGGGCGGTCGAGAAGTTCGACTACCGCAAGGGCTACAAGTTCTCGACCTACGCGACGTGGTGGATCCGGCAGGCGGTCACGCGCGCGATCGCCGACAAGGCGCGCACGATCCGCATCCCGGTGCACATGGTCGAGAAGCTGAACAAGGTCGTGCACATCGAGCGCCAGCTCGTGCAGCGCCTCGGCCGCGAGCCGCGGCCGGAGGAGATCGCGGAGGAGCTCGAGATGACGACCGAGGAGGTGCGCGAGATCCTGCGCATGGCGCAGCACCCCGTCTCGCTCGAGAAGCCGATCGGCGAGGAGGAGGACTCGGAGCTCGGCGACTTCGTCGAGGACGAGAACACGGAGACCCCCGACGAGGCCGCGTCGCTGACGCTCCGCCGCTCCGACATCGAGAACGCGCTCAACGCGCTGCCCGAGCGCGAGCGGCAGGTGATCGAGCTGCGCTTCGGCCTGACGGGCGGCCAGCCGTGCACGCTCGAGGAGGTCGGCAAGGCGTTCGGCGTCACGCGCGAGCGCATCCGCCAGATCGAGAACAACACGCTGAAGAAGCTCGAGGGCCTCCCCGAGGCGCAGGCGCTCCGCGACTGTGTGTAGCAGCACGGGGGAGCACCTCCGGTTCTCCCCCGTGAGCCCCCTCTCCGACATCGTGCGACGCGTGTCGGGCGAGGACCGGCGAAGCCGGCCCTCGCCTCCGTAGGGCTGCCGTCCAGCGACCCGCGCGCGGCGATGACCACTCCTGGTCATCGCCGACAGCCGAACCGTCTCCGGCTAGACCGGAACCGGGGCTAGGCGCTCGTGGTCGGGCGCGGCGTCGGGCCCGCGGCGCGCGCGAACACCGGCGGCGTCGAGCGGACGCTGACCGCGCGCAGGTCCTGCAGCCAGCTGCCGCCGGCGGCGGAGAACGCGAGCGACCACGGCCCGCGCGCGTCGAGCGTGTAGGTGACGGCCGTCGTCCGCCCGGGCTCGACGACGTAGCTCGCCTTCCCGAACCGCACCCGCACCGCCTGCGCCGACGCCGGCAGCGAGAGGGCGAACGAGAGCGTGCCGCGCACGCGCCCGGTCGCGTCCGGCCACACCGTCAGCCGGCCCGACCGCGCGAGCCAGCCGTCGAAGTAGCGGCCGCTCTCGAGCAGGCCGAGCCGCGGCGTGCCCGCGGACGCCGACCAGAGCCGGTAGGTGCCCGCGGACGCGACGAGCCGCGCGTCCTGGAACGTCGCGGTGGCGCCGTAGTCCTGCACGAGCACGTTCGGCCCGACGCCCGCGAGCGTGCCGTCCGGCCCGGGGACGACGCGCGGCGCCGCGTAGACGTCGGTCGGCAGCGCGTCGCCGAGGCGCACCTCGCGCGTCAGCGACCGGTTCCAGTAGAGCTGCTCGATCGCGCGGTCGGGCGGCGAGCCGACCGTCTGCACGAGCGTCACGTCCCGTAGGCCCGCCGCGTCGACCCACGACGGGTCGGCCGGGACGTAGTCGTGCCGGATCTGGCGCGCGTTCGCGGCGTCGTTGACGACCGCGCCGAACGAGGCGAGCGCGACGAAGGCGAGCGTGGCACCGACGGCGAACCGGCCGCCGCCGCGCCGGGAGACGGCGATCGCGCCGAGCGCGCCGGCGGCGGCGAGCAGCGCGACGACGAGCGACCCGTTCGACGTGCCGAGAGCGCGCTCGAGCCGGAAGACGGCAAACAGGAACGGCGAGTCGGTCTTGCCCGTCGCTTCGGCGTATCCCGACAGCGGCACCCTGGCCGAGACGACGAGCAGCACGAGCGCGACGCCCGCGACGGCGAGGCGACCCGGACGCCCGTGCTTCAGGTACAGCCCGAACGCGACCGGGACGAGCGGCAGCAGGGCGAACAGGTAGCGCTCCTGGAAGCGGTCGGAGCCGTTCGAGGCGTAGAGCGCCGCCTCGAGGAGCAGGCCCGCGGCGAAGACGGCCGCGAGCGCGGCGAACGCCGTCTCGGTCCGGCCGCGCGGTCGCGCGAGCGCCACGAGCGCGCCCGGCACGAGCACGACGCCGGCGGTGAGCGCGAGCAGGAAGAGGTCGGCCGCCGCCCAGCGGAGCAGCGCGCCGCCGACGTG